>VXNS01000072.1 GCA_009840445.1 Synechococcus sp. SB0662_bin_14 | reverse complement strand
GTCAGCTTCATCTCCTCGTTGGGCTCCCCTTTGTTGTCGTTCACAATGTTCACATGGAAATTGGTCAGTTGACGCCCGTTACGCAAAGTTACATAACCTCGCACCCTATCGCCTTGTTGGGTGGGTCCCGTGAAGTCGCTATCCACTCTCGCCGTGCCGGTGACCTCGTAATACACCCTGCGGTCCCCTGGATAGGGGCCGGGGGCATACTCCAATTCTATCCTGACGCTGCCCACACTCTCCGACACGTGCTGCCAATTCCTCCGCTCCCTCCTGTCCTCGCGGAAAGTGACCACCGGTGACGCATTGTGCTCGTCGTCGATTACCGTCGTTGGTAAGACAAGGTCCGACACCGTGACGCCGCCCGAGAAGGTGTAGCGCAGCGGCCTTTCGTTGTTGTGGTTGTTGTCATGGCTTGCCTTCACCGTCACCGTCTGGTAACTGTTCCAGTTGCCGGTGGTGAAGGTGAGGGTGGCGGGGCTCACCGTCACCTCGCTCGCGGTGCTCCTGATCGTCATCGTCGCGTTCGAACCGGGATCCTCCTTCAGCTTCACCTTAAAGCTCCCGCTTTCCCCCTCTTTCACCGTCGGTGACGCGGGTGTGAGCGCCAGAGGGTTATTGATTACGCCCTTGAGGCGGATTTTGAGGGGATTTGTGTTTGAATGATGCCAATTGTTTGAAATGTAAGAAACTCTACCGTCGGCGATGCTCCAGCCGGTCGTGCCGCCAGTGTCCTCGGCACTGGCGGCGGTGGATCTGAGTCCGGTCTGGCTATGAGGTTGTGATACATCCAGCACGAAGAAGTAGGTGGTGTTCGGATCGAGATCAATGCCCGTGGTCGTGAAGGTGAGTACCTTGCCTTCATTGCCGATGATGGCGGGGAAGGTGGGGCTGGTCAAGGTGCCGATGATGGTGCTGCCCGGATTGCTGCCGGAGCTGTTCCTGATGGTGGCGGTCGCCGAGAACGGACTCCCGCTTCCGACAAATTCCATCTCGACACTGTACAGGGTGTAGCCGAGCGCGTTGCTGCCGGTCGTGAACGCCTGAGCATTGTCAACGACCAAGTTACCGAAGCCAAAGGCTACTGAATTACCATCCATCTGCCCAAGGTTGCTCGTGAAGGTCACCGTCGTCTGGGCGGCGGCCTCCAGGGCGAGGGCGAGGAAGGGCAGCGCCAGCAGCGGCGCCAGGAAGAACGCGCCACCGGGGCCGCCTGTTGTGCATGTGTTAGCAGGGGGGCGGCGCGGTTGTTTTGTCGCCAAGCCCAGGGCCAACGGCAGACACCCCAGATAGCGGCGCCATGGAGCGGACGGACTCCTCATGGCCGCCGACCCGACCCGACCCGACCCGACCCGACCCGATTGTAGCAAGGGACGGGGTACAGTACCGCAAATTGTTAAGCACGGTAGGAAGAGAAGAGGAGGACTGTGAAGAAAGCTTACCGCACCCGCCTGCCTCCTGCAAAGCGGGAATCCGGCGGGAACGGCGCCGGTTACGAGTCCGGACCCTAGGCTCGAGCTGCTGCAAAAGCTTCGTGATCACCGTTGCCCTGGCCAAAGGAGCGCTGTTGCAGGAGAGCATCACGTGCCTGCAAGCGGCGGGCCTGGATTTCTCCACCCTGAGGGCGCCCGGCAACCGCCAGTTGATGGTGGACAGCCCCTGTGGCCGGGGGCGGGCTTTGCTGGTGCGCAATGCCGACGTGCCGGTGTACGTGGCCTATGGCCAGGCCCAGTTGGGGGTGGTGGGGGACGACGTGCTGCGGGAGCACCCGCTGGAATTGGCCAGCCTGGTGGACCTGGGATTTGGCGGCTGCCGCATGGCCGTTGCCGTGAAACGCAGCAGCCCTTATCGCCGTGCGGCTGACTTGCCTGCCCACTGCCGCGTGGCCAGCAAGTTCATCCACTGCGCCCGCACGTTTTTTGACGGCCTGGATCTTCCCGTGGACCTGATCCAATTGCAGGGCTCGGTGGAGTTGGGTCCCCTCACCGGCATGTCGGAGGCCATTGTAGACTTGGTGGCCACAGGCCGCACGCTGCAGGAGAACGGCCTGGTGGCCATTGAAGACTTGTTCTTGAGTACAGCCCGGCTGGTGGGGAATCCCCTGGCGTTGCGCATGGATCGCGGTGAGCTGCAGGACGCGGTGGAGGCGGTGCGGCGCGTGGTCCGGATACGGTCCCGGCAGCCCTGATCATGTCCTCGCCCCCGGATCAACAGTGGCGTGGCGATCCCGGCAGCCCCGTGGGCTGGCGACGGATGGCGCCCTATTTTCGGGTTGAGGGCAAGTCCGTAACCCTGGCGCTGGGATTGCTGCTGCCCGTGGCCCTCGGCAATGCCCTGCAGCCGTTTCTGGTGGGTCAGGCAGTGTCCCTTCTCCGCCAGGAGCCTGTGGTTCCCTGGCTTCAGCAACTGGGCGCCGCCAATGCCCTCAACCTGCTCATCGGACTCCTGGCCCTCACCATGGTCACGGGTCTGGTGTTGCAAGGGCTGCTCAGCTATACGGTGCAAAGCGTGGGTCAGAAGATCACGGCCCGCATCCGTGGCGACCTGTTTTGCCACGCCCTTGGGCTGGACTTGAGCTTTCACGTGCGCACCCCGGTGGGCTTGCTGTTGACCCGCCTCACCAGCGACGTGGAGGCGGTGGCTGAAATGTTTGGCAACGGCGCCATCGGGGTGTTGGCGGAGTTGGTGTCCCTGCTGGTGATCGGCGCCACCATGATGCTGGTGGACTGGCGGCTGGGGCTGCTGTTGCTGCTCGTCCTGCTGCCGGTGACGCGGACCGTCGTGGCGCTGCAAACCCGTTACCGCCGGGCCAACTATCGGGTGCGGGAAGAGTTGGGCAGCCTCAACGCGGATTTGCAGGAGAACCTCCAGGGGCTGGAGGTGGTGCAGATGTTTCGGCGGCAGGCCCGCAACAGCGCCCGCACCGCCGCCGGTGTGTCCCGCTACAAGGCGTTCACCATGCGGACCGTTGCGCTGGACGCCACCATTTCCTCCCTGCTGGAGTGGGTGTCCATCGCGGCCATTGCTCTGGTGATCAGCGTGGGCGGCTGGCTGGTGGTGCGCGATGCCTTGGCCCTGGGCACCCTGGTGACCTTTGTGCTCTATGCCCAGCGGCTGTTCAACCCCCTGCGCCAAGTGGCTGAGCGTTTTACGTTCATTCAATCGGGCCTGACGGGGCTTCAGCGCATTGGTGAATTGCTGGACGAACCCATCCGCATTGAGGACAGGCCGGCAACCGTTCCCTTGCCCCGTCCCGTCTCCACCGGGGAGGTGGTGTTCGAGCACGTCACCTTTGCCTACAACGTGCGGGATCACGTTCCAGTGATCCGGGATCTGAGCTTCCACGTCGCCCCTGGCGAGACCGTCGCCCTGGTGGGGGCCACCGGTTCGGGCAAGAGCACGGTCATCAACCTGCTCTGCCGTCTGTGGGAACCCCAGCAGGGGCGCATTCTCCTGGACGGCGTGAACATCCGGGATCTACCGCAACAGGAGTTGCGGCGGCGCCTCGGGGTGGTGCTCCAGGACACTTTCCTCTTCAGCGGGGACGTGGCCACCAATCTGCGGCTGGGGCAAACCATCAGCCCTGCCCGGTTGCAGCAGGCCTGTGGGGAGTTGGGCTTGGGACCGTTCATTCGCAGCTTGCCCCAGGGGCTGGACACGGAGCTACGGGAACGGGGCGCCAACCTTTCCGCAGGGGAACGGCAACTGCTGGGGGTGGCGCGGGTGGCCCTGCGTCACCCTGACGTGTTGGTGATGGACGAGGCCACGGCCCACCTGGATCCCTCCACGGAAGCCGCGTTGCAACGCAGTTTGGCGAGCCTCCTGGAGAAGAGGACCGCCATTGTCATTGCCCACCGTCTGAGCACGGTGGAAGCCGCCGACCGCATCCTGGTGCTCCGCCGTGGCCAGTTGATGGAGGCGGGCACCCACGAAGCGCTGAAGGCCCAAGGTGGTCTTTATGCCCAACTGGCCAACCTGCAGGACCTGGGCGCCTCGTCCCCCTAGCACCCCCGTCAGGCCGTGCTGGTGCGACTGCGACTGCGACGCTTGCGCTCTGTCTCTGCGGCCGGCCCAGTGCCGTTGGTGTTGCCCTCAGGCCTGGGGTCGGCCATGGAGTCGGCCATGGCGCCGTTGGAACTCAAGCGACGGCGATCAACAAGGGCTGGATTTTTGCTGTGACCGTTGACGCCACCGTTCCGTTGCAGGGGGCGAACGCCGTTGGGACGCCCCCCGCCACGGTCGGTGGCGCCCATGGGACCCCTCTCCTCGATGGTGGGGGCTTTGTAGATGCCTGACGATCCCTTGGGAGTCGGTTGCACCACCACGACGATCAAAGGCTCGACTTCCAGTTCCCGCCGCAACCGCCGTTGCAATCCCAACTCCACCTCCCGCTGGAGGCCCACCCAGTCCACGTCCTGAAGATCGTCCCCACCTCGGCAGAGTTGTTGCCAGCGGTTGTCCAGCACCCATTGCACCTCGTTGTCGGTCCAGTCGGCAAAGCGCTGCGGCGCCAGGGAGGTGGCCACACCCCGCAAGGTCACCCGCGCCGGCGCCCCCATGTGGCCCGCACTACTGACGCTCACGTGGGCAACCAGGACGCCGTCCTCCGCCAACTGCTGACGCTCCTTCAGCACCTGGGTGTTAATGACCCCCTTGCGGGAGCTGTCCAGAAGCTCGATACCGGCCTTCACGGGTTCACCGCGACGGATGGAGTCCGGCGTCAACTCCACCACGTCACCGTTGTCGATCACCAACATGGAGTCCGGCGTCATCCCCATGGACTGGGCCGTTTTGCAGTGCTGTACCAACATGCGGTGTTCCCCGTGGACCGGGACGAAAAACCTGGGGCGGGCGAGGGCAAGCATCAACTTCTCGTCTTCCTGGGAGCCGTGGCCGGATACGTGGATGCCCTTGTCCTTGCCGTAGATCACCGTGGCTCCCTGCATCATGAGTTGATCAATCACGTTGACCACGGAAATGGTGTTGCCGGGGATGGGGCTGGCGGAAAAGATGACCGTATCCGTGGTCTTGAGTTGGACGTGGGGATGCTCGGCCCGGGCAATCCGGCTCAAGGCAGCCAGATGTTCTCCCTGGCTGCCGGTCATGAGCAACAGCACCTCCCGCTCCGGCAGATCCCGCAACTGCTTCATGGGGAGGAAGAGGTCGTCGGGGCAGCGGACGTAGCCCAGTTCCCGAGCTTTGGCGATCACGTTGAGCATGGAGCGTCCCAGAAGACCAACGCGGCGGCCGTGCTTCAGGGCCAGTTCCAGGATCATGCTGACCCGGTGAACCGAACTGGCAAAGGTGGTGACCAGGACACGGCCCTGGGCCTGGGCAACGTGGCGATCCAGGTTGGGGAACACTGCCCGCTCCGGTGGCGTAAAGCCGGGAAGTTCCGCGTTGGTGGAATCACTGAACAGGCACAGGACCCCGTTTTCCCCGTACTGGGCCAGGCGATGCAGGTCAAACCGCTCCCCGTCCACGGGGGTGTGGTCAAACTTGAAGTCCCCGGTGAAGACAACGACACCGACAGGCGTGGTAATCGCCAGGGAGAAACTGTCGGCGATGGAATGGGTGTTGCGGATGAACTCGACGCTGAAGTGCTTCCCCACCTTGACCACGTCCCGTGGTCGCACCGTCTTGGTGTTGGTGCGATCAGTCACCCCCGCCTCCTTCATTTTGTCGTTCAGGAGAGACAGGGCCAGGCGGGGGCCATAGATGACGGGAATCGTAAAATGTCTCAGGTGGTGGGCGATGCCGCCAATGTGGTCTTCATGTCCGTGGGTCACGATCATGCCCCGGATGCGGTGCTGGTTCTCGCGCAGGTAGGTGGTATCGGGCATGACCACGTTGACCCCGTGCATGTCTTCGCTGGGGAAGGAGAGGCCGGCATCCACCAGCATCAGCTCGTTCCCGTATTCAAAAACACAGGTGTTTTTACCAATTTCGTGGAGGCCGCCAAGGGGAATGACGCGGAGCGGCTCAACCGAGCCGTTGGGGGTTTGAGTCATGGGCGAAACGACGGGAGAAGAGTCTGTTATGGGGGGAAAGAGTCCAGCCGGCCGGCGTTGCAGCGGCCTACAGGCCCTGCATCAGGTCGTGTAGATGGGCTTTGAGGCTTGCGTCTGCAGCAACAAGGGGGAGCCGCGGAGCGCCAACGGACCATCCTCGGAGTTCCAGGGCTGCTTTGACGGGTATGGGATTGGGCTGGAGAAACAATGCACGCATCAGGGGCAGAAGCTGGTCATGGTGGGCGAGGGCCGCTGCGGTCTGTCCTGTGAGGTGGCTCCGGATCATGGCCTGGAGACGCAACCCTTCCAAATGACTCACCACACTCACCACGCCGGCGGCGCCAAGGCTGAGCATGGGCAGGGTGAGAGTATCGTCACCGCTGTAGATCGCCAAGGAGGATCCACAAACGGCCCGCAGATTTGTGACCTCCTCCACCGTGCCGCTGGCAGCTTTGAAGGCCCGCACGTTGCTGCAATTCAGCAGAAGGCCAACGGTCTCCGGGAGGAGAGAGCAGCCTGTACGACTGGGGATATTGTAGAGCATGAGCGGCAAGTCGGGGACCGCCTCCGCAATGGCGCGGAAATGGGCCTCCAGGCCTGCTTGAGGAGGCTTGTTGTAGTAAGGCGCCACCAAAAGGGCGCCGTCCGCACCCAGGGCCAACGCCCGGCGGCTGGCGGCTACGGCCTCCTCCGTGCAGTTGCTCCCCGTCCCGGCCAGCACCATGGCCCGTGCCCCTACGGCGGCCTTCACCTCCCGCAGAAGTTCGTCCTGCTCCTGCCAACTGAGGGTGGGGGACTCTCCTGTGGTGCCACAGACCAGCACCCCGTCACTGCCCGTATTGACCAGATGGTCCGCCAGCCGGGCCGCAACGGCCAGATCCAGGCCACCCTCCTCGTCAAAAGGGGTCACCATGGCCGTAACGATGCGCCCAAAGAGAGGTGCGGCTGAAGGGGAGTTGGTCATGGTTGCAGCACAGGAGCGTCTTGATCGGGGCGCCTGGGGGATGGTGACGAGGGCTTGAGCCAGCCGTGACGCACCATGGCTTCGGCAATTTGCACCGCGTTGAGGGCCGCTCCTTTGCGAATCTGATCGCCGCAGAGCCAGAGTTCCAACCCGTTGGAATTGCTTGAATCCCGGCGGATACGACCCACCGCCACTGCGTCTTTCCCGGTCACGTCGCTGGGCATGGGGAAGCGGTTGCTGGCCCAGTCGTCAACGATGGTCACGCCGGGGGCTTCCGCCAGAACCTGTCGGGCGGCATCCACCGAGACAGGAGCGTCGAATTCGATGTTGACGGCTTCCGCGTGGGCCCGCAGAACCGGCACCCTGACACAGGTGGCGCTCAGGCGCAGGTCGGGCTGCGCCAGGATCTTGCGGCTCTCCCGGAGCATTTTGAGCTCCTCCTCGCAGTACCCGTTCCCCTCCAGAGGGGAGTTGTGGAGGAAGAGGTTGAAGGCCAGGGGGTAGGGCAGCACATGGTTCCGGGGTTGTCGGCCCTGGAGCACGTCCCGGCTCGTGGCCTCCAACTCTGCCATGGCCTGGGCGCCGGCCCCGCTGGCGGACTGGTAGGTGGAGACCACCACCCGGCGCAGGGGGGCCAGGCGGCGCAGGGGAGCCAGGGCCAGCAGCAGCAGGATGGTGGTGCAGTTGGGGTTGGCAACAATGCCCTGGTGCCGGCTGGCGGTGGCCAGGTTCACCTCCGGCACCACCAGGGGCACCTGGGGATCCAGACGAAAGGCGCTGGAGTTGTCGATCAGCAGCGCGCCATGGGCGCCCATGACCGGAGCCCACCGACGGGAGATGGATCCACCCGCGGAGGCCAGCACCAGATCAACCCCGGCCAGCGCCTCCTCGGACACCGCCTCCACCGTCAGGCCCTCACCACGAAAGACGAGTCGGTTGCCGGCAGAGCGGGGGGAAGCCAGAAGTTTCAGCCTGTCCAGAGGGAAATCCCGCTGCTCCAGCAGCAGAATCAACTCACGCCCCACGGCGCCGGTGGCGCCCAGTACGGCAACAGTTGGAGGGCGAGTGCTCAAGGAGTCAGGGAAGACGCAGACGTTCAAACCCATCTTAAGCCCCCACCGAACCCCACCCCCGGCCCGGTTGCTTAAGATCAGCACACCCAATTGCTGTGCTCTTTCCCGCCATGGCCTCTGACCTTCAGGTCAAGACGTCTCCCCGTCCCCAGAGTCGCTTGGCCCTGGAGGTGCTTGTTCCCGCTGAGCGTTGTCAGCGCAGTTACGACAAGGCCCTGCGCGATTTGTGCCGCACGGTGCGGCTGCCCGGTTTTCGTCCTGGCCGCGTTCCCCAAACCGCCGTGCTCCAGCAGTTGGGCCCCCAGCAGGTGTGGATCACGGCCCTGGAGCAACTGCTGGAGGACACGGCCCGGGACGTGCTCAACGACGAGGACCTGGACCTGCTGGGAAAGTTGCAGCTTCAGGACTCGTTTGACGCCTTGGCCCAGCAGTTCAACCCCGCTGAGAGCCTCACCTTGAACATGGAGGCGGACGTGCGTCCCAACGCCACCTTGAAGGCCTATCGCGGTCTGGAAGTGGAGGTGGAAGAACTCTCCGTGGACCACCTGCTGGAGCAGGTGCTTGAACGAAAGCGCCTGGCTGCCAGCACCACGGCGCCTGTGGAGAAAACCACGGCGGAAATGGGGGACGTGGCGGTGATCCACCTTTCACTGCCCTCCATGGACAAGCCCGACGAGGCTGATGAATCCCACGAGGCTGACCAGTCCGACGGGGACGTGGTCGGCGCCCCCGTCTCACGGAATGTTGACGACTTGCGGGGGGTTGATCTGGATCTGGTGGAGAACCACGGGGCTCTGCCCGAGATTGTGCCCCTGGTCGTCGGCATGACGGTGGGGGAGACCAAGGCGATTGTCGAAGACGCTGACGAGCCTGGCGACGGGGATGAAAAGGACAGGGGGAACGACGGTCCTGAAGAGGAAGACGGCTCAATGGACGACGTGTCCATCACCCTGTGTGGACTGAAGGGGCGTCAGTTGCCGGAGTTGGACGATGCCTTTGCCCAGAAGGTGAGCGAGTTTGCCACCATGGCCGAATGGAGAGACGCTCTCGGCCGGCAGCTTGAAATTCAGGTCCGGGAGGGCAACAAGGAAAGGCGCCAGGATGCCCTGCTCGACGTTCTCTGTAAAGACATGGAGGTGGAGTTGCCCCAGTCCCTGGTGGACCAGGAGATGGACGTGGTGGTGGAGGACTTCAGGGACGAATTCAGGGCGCGGGGGCTGAATCCGGATCTCAAGCTGGACGACAGGCTTCAGGAGAAGGCCGAGGAGGCCAAATTGCAGGAGGCGCACAACCGTCTCCAGCGTAAGCTGGCCCTTGAGTCCGTGGCCAAGGCGGAGCAGTTGACGGTTGGGGACACTGAACTGGACGAACGGGTTCGGGAGTTGCGCAAGCAACTCAAAGCCAAACAGGCCCGCAGGCTTGACTCCACCAAGCTGCGTGTCTTCGTGAAGAAGGACCTGCTGCGGGAGAAGGCTCTGGCCTGGCTTGAGGAGCACAACACCTTCACGGTGCACACGTCCACGGCGGCGGATTGAGGACGGGGTTCTTTTCTGTCTGCGTAGAAAAGCTGTGCCCATGGGTTGATGCGGTGCTGAACACTTCCCAAACCGATTCAGGTGCCGGATAATGGAAGCTGGCCACTCGTTGCGGAGCATTGCTTCGGTGAAGTCCGACTTCCAACTCCGGTGCTCCTTTTGTAGAAAGACTCAAGGAGAAGCCCGGCGGCTGATTGCCGGACCCGGTGTCTACATCTGTGACGAATGCATTGATCTCTGCAACGAGATTCTGGACGAGGAATTTGCCGGGCTTCCGGGTGACGGCCGTGGCGACTTGAAGCCGACGCTAAGGCCGTCCTCAGCCCTTCCGTCCCGTAGCGATCGCTCCCCCATCAGGTTGGCGAGCGTGCCCAAACCCCAGGACATCAAGGCCCACCTGGATGCCTTTGTCGTTGGCCAGAACGAAGCCAAGAAAGCGCTTTCCGTGGCTGTTTACAACCACTACAAGCGTTTGGCCTGGTCCGGTGAACACGGCGAAGGGAAGGACCTGCTGGGCACCCAACTGGAAAAGTCCAACATTCTGCTCGTGGGGCCAACGGGCAGTGGCAAAACTCTGCTGGCGCGCTGCCTGGCAGAGGTGCTCAACGTGCCGTTTGCCGTTACGGACGCCACGACCGTTACGGAAGCGGGCTACGTGGGAGACGACGTGGAAAACATTCTGCTGCGCCTCCTGCAAAAGGCGGACATGAACGTGGAGGAAGCTCAGCGGGGCATCATCTACATCGACGAGATCGACAAAATCTCCCGCAAGAGTGAAGGCCCCTCCATTACCCGGGACGTGTCCGGTGAAGGTGTGCAGCAGGCACTGCTCAAGGTTCTGGAGGGCACCATCGCCACCGTGCCCCCGCAAGGGGGGCGCAAGCATCCCCACGAAGAGACCATCGCCATTGACACCAGCCACATCCTCTTTATCTGCGGCGGCGCCTTTGTCGGACTGGAGGACGTGGTGAAACACCGTCTGGGCAAGCACTCCATCGGCTTTGTCCAGGAGCGGGACGACGACCGGAAACGCCAGTCGGCCACGTCCAACGTTTTGAGAAAGCTGGAATCAGAAGACCTGGTGCAGTATGGGCTGATTCCCGAACTCATCGGGCGTCTGCCGGTGGTCGCGGTGCTGGATTCCCTGGATGAGCAGTCTCTGCGGGCCATTTTGACGGAACCCCGCAATGCCCTGGTGAAGCAGTTTCAAACGCTGCTCAGCATGGACAACGTGCAACTGGTGTTTGAAGAGAATGCCGTTGAGACCATTGCTCGGGAGGCCATGCGCCGACAAACAGGCGCAAGGGGACTGCGCAGCCTGGTGGAGAACCTGATGTTGGAGGTGATGTATAGCCTCCCCTCCCACAACGACGTCACAACCTTGACTATCACTGCGGAGATGGTGAATCAACACCAGCACCAGGGCAACAAGGTGATGCTCCACCCCAACATGCTGAGCCACCAGGACACAGCCGTAGACCATGGCCTATGAGCCGTTACACCACCGCTATCGTCCGCAGCGGTTTGACCAGCTTGTGGGCCAGGCCCCGATTGTGCGGACCCTGAGCAACGCCATCCGGCTGAAAAGAATTGCTCCGGCCTATCTCTTCACCGGACCCAGGGGAACCGGCAAAACCTCGAGCGCCCGCATTCTGGCCCGCTCCCTCAACTGCACCAGCACTCCGGAACCCACGGCAGAGCCATGCGGCCAGTGTGAGGCCTGCGTCGCCGTCACCGCCGGCAACGCTCTGGACGTGATCGAGATTGACGCCGCCTCCAACACCGGGGTGGACAACATTCGCGAGCTCATCGAGCGGTCCCGTTTTGCGCCTGTGCAATTGCGCTGGAAGGTCTACGTGGTGGACGAGTGTCACATGTTGTCCACAGCCGCTTTCAACGCCCTCCTCAAAACGCTGGAAGAGCCGCCGCCACGGGTGGTTTTTGTGTTGGCCACCACGGATCCCCAGCGGGTGCTGCCCACCATCGTGTCCCGGTGCCAGCGCTTTGACTTCTGCCGCATCCCCCTGGCGGAACTGGTGCGGCATCTGGGCTGGATCAGCCAACAGGAGCAAATTGCCATTGCCCCGGATGCCCTGCGCCTGGTGGCCCAATTTGCCCAGGGCGGCCTCCGGGATGCGGAAAGCCTGTTGGATCAGCTCAGCCTGCTGTCACCACCCATTGAGGCCGCCGCCGTCTGGGACCTCATGGGGGCCGTGCCGGAACAGGAGGCATTGGAATTGGGAACAGCGCTGGCCAACGGGGAGCCCCTCCCGTTATTGGAACTCACCCGCCAGTTGTTCGACCGGGGCCATGAACCCAACGCCATCCTGGAAGCGTTGACCACGCTGCTGCGGGACCTGCTTGTGGCGGCTCTGGCCTCGGATCGTCAGGCCCTCACCGCCATCAGCCCAGCCAGTTGGGAGAAAGCCACCAATCTGGCCCGGCAATTCGGCCGAGATCGATTGCTGAGCGTGTTGCGGGCACTGAAAGGCACTGAAGCCCAACTCCGCCACAGCAGCCAGCCCCGGCTCACCCTGGAGGTGCTGCTGGCCGGTCTCCTGGCGGAAGCAAGGCAAGGCCCGGTAGCAGCGGTTGCTCCTGCTCCAGCAGTCCAGCCGCCCTCGGCCACCACGGACCGTTCCGGCACACGCCAAGGGAGTTTGCCCTCGCCACCACCATCCCCCCCACCAGCGCCAGCGCAAACCCCGGCGCGTCAGCCCACAGCAGGCAAAGCTGCAGAACTGGACAAGCTCTGGCAGACCATCCTGGCCCAACTGAAACTGCCCTCCACCCAGGCAGTCCTGCAGCAGCAAGGAAAGGTGGCGTCATGGGACGGATCCCAAGTGGTGGTGCAGGTGAACCGCACATGGCTGGAGATGGCCAAGGCCCGGCGCCCGCTGTTGGAGCAGGCGGTGGCGGCAGCCCTTGGCAAGACCGCCCGTCTGGTGCTGACGGGGGCAGCATCCGTAGAGGCTGACCGTGGCCAGTGCCCGGCCTCTCCAGCGGAACCACCGCCAAAGCCCTCACAGAAGCAGGTGGCCCAACCCCCAGGCCCGGCAGCCCAGGCACGGACCCCAACACAGACTCAAGTCAAGCCGCCTCAGGCCGGTTCTCAAAGCAGACCTCAACCCGGGCTTCAACCGCAGCCTGCCCCCAGCCCCCGGGAGCGGCGCCACAACCGTCGGGAACCATCCCCGTCCCCCTCTCCAGGAGCGCCCCCTGAGGGATCCGGCACATCACTGGATGCCACCGCCAGAACCCTGGCCAATTTTTTCAACGGCGAAGTGGTGGACAACGGCAACGTGGACAGCGGTAATGATGCTCCCTAAGCCCCCGCAGTCACGCTCCCATGGAGCGTCTTGTCCCAAACACGGTGCTTGGGCTTGAGGGCCATGCGCAGGGTCGCCAGGGGAATAATCAGGCTCCAGTGCAGGACGTACACCAAGGTCATCAAGACGGTGAAGCCGCGGATCGCCGGCACGGGAGGTCCGCTGTTGGCCCGCGGACAGCGGGCCATGGCGGTCACCGTGAACAGGAGGGTCATGGTGGTCAAGGGCCAGGCCAGGGGTGGGGAGCGCCACACCACGGCTCCCACCACGTCCCCCGCCATCACCAGCGGCTGAACGTATTGCAGGAGGAAGAAGGCCAGCACGTCCCGTTTGAGCCGCGGCTTGAGACGGGAACCCAGCAGCGCGGGCCAGTAGTCGAAAAAGCGTTGCAGTCCCCCTTCGGCCCAGCGCTGATGCTGCCGCCAAAGCGCGCCGATGGAACTGACCGCTTCCTCCGCCACCGGTGGATTCCACACCACGGCAACGGGAACACCGTGAAGCTGGAGCCGCATCGTAAGGTCCAGGTCGTCGGTGATGGTGGCTTCGTTGAATCCCCCACAGCGCAGCAGGGCCTGGCGGGGAATGAATTGGCCGTTGCCCCGCAACTCCCCACAACCCTGATGGGCGATGCGGCCCTGTTGAATCAAGGCATCCACCGCCATCTCGACGGCTTGAACCCGGGTGAGCAGGTTGCAATCCGCGTTATGGACCGCCTTGCGCAGTTGAAGCGCACGACTGCTGTCTTTCAAGAGGGGATTCAAGCGCTCCAGCAGCTCCGGATCCACCTGGGCATCGGCATCCAGCACAAGAAGCCACTCCCCCTTCAGGTGGGGCAGCACCGCGTTCAGGGCGCCGGATTTCCATCCCCTGGCTTCGGGGGAGCGGTGGATCACGTGAAGACTGCTGTGCTGCTCTTGCAAGTGGTCCAGAATCTCTCCGGTGCCGTCCACGCTGCCGTCATCCACAATCCACAATTGCGGTTGCTCCTCGCCGTACCGCAGGGCCAGCAGGTTGTTGACCAACTGCTCGATCACGGCAGCCTCGTTTTTGGCCGCCACCAGCACGTCAATGGGGGACGAGGTGGTTGAAAGGGGCAGGGCCTGGGCTGGGGATGAATCGCTTTCCGGTGGGCGTCCCGCTGTGGGGAAAATATGGCGCCCCAGCAAGACGGCCACCACCACCGCCGGCCAGGGGCCTCCGTGGAGCCAGTGGGGGAGTAGTCCCAGCAACAGAGACGTGGCTGCAAACAGGGCCGCTTTGCGGCGCCGTCCCCCTTCCCAGCAAGCAACGGGATTCATGGGCACCCTGACAACTCGACCCTCCAACTGCGTAGCGGTTGCCCCAAGGGCGGCAAGCCATGGCCCTTAATCATGCCACACCAGTTCGGTTAGAATCTTTCCCCTCTGCTGAGTGCCCCAGCCATGCCCAAACTCAAAACCCGCCGCGCCGCCGCCAAGCGTTTCCGGATCACGGGAACTGGTAAGCTTCAGCGTCGTCATGCCTTCCGCAACCACCTGCTGGGCCATAAAAGTTCCAAGCGCAAGCGCTTTCTGGCCACTTCAGTGACGGTGGACCCCACGGATCATGATCGGGTACAAGGGATGCTGCCCTACGGCAGCTAACCCCCCACATTTGAAAATCGTCCCCCATCATCCCAGCAATCTCAGCCCATGAGCCGCACCAAGAGGGGCAACGTTGCCCGCAAACGCCGCCAAAAGATCTTGAAGCTGGCCAAGGGCTTCGTGGGATCCAACGGCTCCTTGTTTCGTACCGCGAACCAGCGGGTGATGAAGGCCCTCACCAACGCCTACCGGGATCGCCGCCGCCGCAAACGTGATTTCCGCCGCCTGTGGATTGCCCGCATCAATGCCGCAGCCCATGGCCACGGACTGAGCTACAGCACCTTCATCGGTGGCTTGAAAAAGGCGGACGTGCGCCTGAATCGCAAAATGCTGGCCCAGTTGGCCGTCCTGGATCCCGCCAGCTTCGCCGCCGTGGCCGCCGCCGCTCAACCCTGAATCCAATCACCCCCAAGCTCCAGCCATCATGGATTCCCCTCTGCCTTCCCTCTATCTGGTGGGCTTGGTGGTCTTGCTGGCCATCCTCAGTATTGTCGTTGGCGTCCAGGCGTGGAAGGTGCGGCGTGACGAGGCAACGCTTCAGCGGCTGCAACAGGACATCGGTGACCGCAAGGCTGCGGACCCCGTAAAGCTCTATGAACTGGGCTCCGTCCAGTTGCGCAAGCGCCTCTTCCCCCAAGCGGTGACCACCCTCGGCAAAGCGGCCCAAAGGGCTGGCCAGGAGCCCCCGGAGGGGCAAGCGCTCATTCACAACGCCTTGGGCTATGCCCTGGCGGCCCAGAAGCAACACACCGAAGCCATCCGCCACTACCGCAAGGCCTTGGAGGCCAAGCCGGACTATCCCGTGGCTCTGAACAACCTGGGCCACGCCCTGGAGCAGCAGCAACGGCAGAAAGAAGCGGCCCAAGCCTATGCGCAGACGTTGGCCCTGGATGCTGGCAACGCCATTGCCAAGCGCCGCTTGCAGCGCCTGGAGAAAGTCAAGGCGTCTACCCTGGATTCATAACGCTTCTGATCAACGGTCTTGTCTTTATCCAGCGCCATTGCGGATGAGCCCCTGCGGATTGCAGGACGCTCCTTCAACAGCCGCCTGCTGACGGGGACAGGGAAATATCCCGATCTGGCAACCATGCAAGCCAGCCTGGACGCCAGTGGTTGCGCCATGGTCACGGTGGCTGTGCGGCGGATCCACAGTGGCGCGGCCGGCCACCAGGGCCTCATGGACGCCATCGACTGGTCCCGGCTGTGGATGCTCCCCAACACCGCAGGCTGCACCACTGCGGAGGAGGCGGTCCGCACGGCCCGATTGGGGCGTGAGTTGGCGCGCCTGGCGGGGCAGGAGGACAACACCTTCGTGAAGCTGGAGGTGATCCCCGATCCCCAGTACCTGCTGCCGGACCCCATCGGCACGCTTCTGGCTGCCGAGCAACTGGTCAAGGAAGGCTTCAGCGTGCTGCCCTACATCAATGCCGATCCACTCCTGGCCCGTCGACTGGAGGAGGTGGGCTGCGTCACGGTGATGCCCCTGGGATCCCCCATCGGTTCTGGCCGGGGTTTACGCAACCGCGACAACATCAGCCTGATGATTGAATCTGCCGGCGTGCCGGTGGTGGTGGATGCCGGCATTGGCGTTCCCAGTGACGCTGCGGAGGCCATGGAGTTGGGGGCCGATGCCGTGCTCATCAACACCGCCATTGCCCAGGCCGGTGCGCCGGAGGCCATGGCCCGGGCCATGGCCATGGCCACCCAGGCAGGGCGCCTTGCCCACGTCAGTGGGCGGATCCCCCAACAACGCAAGGCTGTTGCCAGCTCACCCCAGAGCGGTCGCATCGGTAGTTGAGCCCGTGCCGTGGGGGCGGGCTCTGTGAAGTCTCGCAACAGTGACGCGGCGCCAGTCCATGGAGGCCGCCATTCCCCATACATTCGCCCAAGTGTTGCGTTCTTCTTGCACGCCATGACCGTCACCCATGAGGATGGAGGCCGCCTCAATGCTTTTGCCCGTGAGCCCAAGATGGTGCTTGCCGAACCTCTCACTGGCGCGGAGCAACGCCAGCGGCTCCGGCTCTACGGCCTGGGTGCGGGACTGGTTGTGACCATGGTGGCCATCACGGCCTGGGTGAGTCACGGTCTGGTGTAGCTTGCCAAGCTGGAACGCCCTGGCTGGAGAGGCACGCGTGAAGGTTCTTGTTCTTGGTGGTGATGGCTTTTGTGGCTGGCCTTGTGCTCTGAACCTTGCAGACCAGGGACATGAGGTGGTCATCGTCGACAACCTCAGCCGTCGCAAAATTGACGTTGAGCTGGGCATCACCTCCCTGACGCCCATTGCCACGGTTGAGGATCGGCTCAAGGCCTGGAAAGAGGTGGGGGGACAACCCATGGGCTTCGTGCTCCTGGATCTGGCCCAGGAATATGAGCGGCTGCTGCAACTGCTTCGGGACGAGGCCCCGGATGCGGTGGTCCACTTTGCCGAGCAGCGGGCAGCGCCCTACTCGATGAAGTCCTCCACCTGCAAGCGCTACACCGTTGACAACAACGTCAACGGCACCCATAACCTGCTCTGCGCCATTGTGGAGAGCGGTCTGGACGTGCACGTGGTTCACCTGGGCACCATGGGGGTTTATGGCTACGGTTCCCATCGGGGCGCCACCATTCCCGAGGGGTATCTCACCGTGGAGGTGCCCCAGCCGAACGGCAGCCGCTTTACGGAGCAGATTCTGCATCCCGCCAATCCGGGCAGCGTCTACCACATGACCAAAACCCTGGACCAACTGCTGTTTTTCTATTACAACAAAAACGACGCCCTCCGCATTACGGACTTGCACCAGGGCATTGTCTGGGGAACCAACACGGATCTCTGCGGGAAAGATCCTCGTCTGATCAACCGCTTTGACTACGACGGGGACTACGGCACCGTGCTCAACCGCTTTCTGATGCAGGCAGCCATCAACTACCCCCTCACCGTCCACGGCACCGGCGGGCAGACACGGGCCTTTATCCACGTCCGCGACTCGGTCAAGTGCGTCCAACTGGCCCTGGACAATCCCCCAGCCCCTGGAGAGAAGGTGAAAATCTTCAACCAGATGACGGAAAGCCATCAGGTGGGTCAACTGGCCCAGAAGGTGGCCCACCTGACAGGGGCGGAGGTGTCCCACCTGCCCAATCCTCGCAATGAGGCCAAGGACAACGACCTGACCGTGGACAACCGCTGTTTTCTGGATTTGGGCCTGGAACCCACCACCCTGGATGATGGCTTGCTGACGGAAGTGGTGGATGTTGCCCGTCGCTACGCCGAGCGCTGTGACCGGCGGCGGATCCCCTGCACCTCCGCCTGGACACGGACCCAGGCAGAGGCCATCAACCCATAGCCGTGCATATTGCGTTTTTTACCGAGACCTTCCTGCCCAAGGTGGACGGGATCGTGACTCGGCTCACCAAGACCATTGAGCACCTGGTGGCGGCTGGGGACGAAGTGCTGGTGTTCTGTCCGGAGGGAGCGCCCGACAACTACTGCGGCGCCCGGGTGATGGGGATTCCTGCCGTACCTCTTCCCCTGTACCCGGAACTCAAGCTGGCGTTACCCCGTCCTGTGGTGGCCGAGGCCATTGACCGCTTCCAGGCGGACGTGATCCACGTGGTCAATCCCGCCATCCTGGGGCTGGGAGGGATCTGGCTGGCCAAAACCCAAGCCATTCCCCTGGTGGCCAGCTACCACACCCATCTGCCCAAATATCTGGAGCACTACGGCCTGGGCATGTTGGAGCCGCTCCTCTGGGAGCTGCTCAAGGCAGCCCATAACCAGGCCGGCCTGAACCTCTGCACCTCCACTGCCATGGTGCAGGAACTCTCCGAGCGGGGGATTCACAACATTGATCTCTGGCAACGGGGCGTGGACATGGATACCTTTCACCCGGAACTGGCCTCGGCCCAGCGACGACAACAGTTGTTTGGTCCCCACCAGGCCGGTGACCCTCTGCTGCTCTACGTGGGCAGGCTCTCGGCGGAAAAACAGGTTGAGTCCATTCTTCCCGTTCTCAAGGCCCTGCCTGGGTCGCGGCTGGCCCTTGTGGGGGATGGTCCCCACCGCCAGCAACTGGAAAAAATCTTTGCCGGCACCGCCACCCGCTTTGTGGGCTACCTGAGAGGCGAGGACCTGGCAGGAGCCTACGCCAGTGCCGATGCGTTCCTCTTCCCGTCCAGCACGGAAACCCTGGGCCTGGTGCTTCTGGAAGCCATGGCGGCAGGCTGCCCTGTGGTGGCCGCCAACCGTGGCGGCATCCCCGACATCGTGACCGACGGGGAGAACGGCTGCCTCTACGACCCGGATCAGACCGACGGCCTACTGGTGGCCACCCGTCGTCTGCTGGAGCAGAGGGAACGCCATCAACAGATGCGGTTGGCGGCTCGCCGTGAGGCTGAGCGCTGGGGATGGAGCGCCGCCACGGCCCAACTGCGTCGTTATTACAAGCAAGTGTTGGAGAAACCCCTGGTGGTGCCTGTTGCGGATTGAAGGCGCCACCGGGCAAGAGCCTTCACCAGGCACGGAGACCTCAGACCAGCACCTCCAGGCGGGAGAGGAAGAACAGGACCCAGGCGGCAAAGAGAATCAGAGCCATGGCAAGGCAGTAGGTATTTGTACACAGCTTACGAAACGTCACACGATTTTGGCAAGCCCCTGGCCGCTTTTTTCTTCACACGCTCAAAAAACGGTTGATCACCGCCTGGGACAGGTCCGACGTGGGGCCACTGGCCACGATCCCCCCCTTTTGCATGGCGTAGTAGGTGTGGGCTTGGCGGACAAAGTGGAGGTGTTGCTCCACCAGCAGCACACTGACCCCTGTCCGGGCCATGATGCGTCGCACGGCAGTTTCAATGTCGGCCACCACGTTGGGCTGGATGCCTTCGGTGGGCTCGTCCAGGAGCAGCAGTTGCGGTTTGCCCTGAAGTGCGCGGGCCATGGCCAACTGCTGTTGCTGGCCACCACTCAGGTCTCCACCGCGCCGCTCCAACATGGTTGCCAGCGCCGGGAACAGGTCGAACACCTGGGGATCCAGGCGGTGGTCATGGCGAGCCAGGCCACCGGGGCGGGCCTCCAGGCCCAGGCGCAGGTTGTCCCGCACCGTCAGTTGGGGAATGACCTCCCGCCCCTGGGGCACGTAGCCGATCCCCGCCCTGGCCCGCTGGTGGGGGGGCAGGGCCACCAGGTCCCGTCCCGCAAGCTGGATCCGGCCCTGCCGGGGACGGATCAGCCCCATGACGGTTTTGAGCAAGGTGGTTTTGCCCACGCCGTTGCGGCCAATGAGGCACACCATCTGCCCCCCCTGCACTTGCAGATCCACGTCCCGCAGGATGCGACTTTCCCCGTAGCAGGTGGTGAGGCCCGAGATCCGCAGCAGGGGCTCTCCAGTCTCCCGACCATGGATCTCCGTGGGTGAAGCAACAGTCATGATCTCGGGCCTGGAGAGGGGGCAGCCGCCGCTGACTGCTGCTCCAGCACCTGAAGCAGCAGCAGTTCCAACCGCTCCAGTCGCCGCTCCAGCCGCTCCAGCCGCGTCTGCAACCGCTGTTCCATGGCTTCCACGACGGCGGCCCCACTGCCAGACTTGCCGTCACGGGAGCCGGAGGACTTACCGGCTGGCCACTGGCCTGTTGTCACTGTTTGCTCAACCAGCGCCCAGGTGAAGCGTCCGATGTCTTTGGGAGGCACACCCAGCCGCTCCTCCAGAAAGGCTCGCGCTGGAGCCAAGGTGCCAAAACGCTTTTTGAGTTGCTTCGGGCCGCATTCCTCCTTGGGCAGCAGGCTGGCTGCCGCCAGGGGGGCAATGGATGGGTTGTCCCCTTGGCCTGTCAACGCTGCTGGTGGTGTTGCGTCCGGTTGCATGTCCTCCGCAATCTGATGCAATGCTGCGTTCTGCTCCCCGATGGTGCGGAAGAGCTTGGCGTCGGTGCGGGCCATGCGCGCCATCAACGCTTCAAATCGCTTGCTTAAATCACTCATTGTCTTGGCCCGGCCTTGGCTCACTACCACGAAGCAACTGCCGCATTCGCTGCAAGAGTTGGGCGATCTTCAAGATGTCCCAGAAGCCAGTTTTCTCGCTGGAACCCTCAAACTCGTTCAGGAGTTGGCTGAGGGCCTGATCCTTGCGCTCGAAGGCCTCTAGATCCCTTTGGAAGTCCTTGGCAAGCTGCATGGCTTCCACCTTCTCCCTGCCAAGTAAGGCGATCTTCTCCTGGTAGCTATGCAAGATGTTGAAGAGTTCACTCCGCTGCCGATTCCACTGCTCTGAATGCCGTTTCCGCTGCCCTCGTGAGCGTGCCAGGAAGATGTGGCTGTTGCGCATAGCTCGATAGTGAGTCTCAAGCATCTCGCGGCTCAGGTCAGATGGATCAGCGGGAAAATCGCTGGTGGGACGCCATTTACGTTTATCGGAAGGTAAGTCGCTGGGAGGCAAGACTTCTGCGGCATTGGGCTCGGCATTGACCAATGCTGTCTGGTCAACGGGCATGTCCTCCCCGGGTGTGAACGACACCTGGTGAGGCGAGTGAAGATTGGGAGTTTGATTGTCTTGCGTGGCTTTGCTCATGACTGCTGCTCCTGGCCAGCGCCAAGGTAGACCTCCACCACCCGGGGATCCGTTTGCACCTGCTCCATGGAGCCCTCACAGAGCACTTGACCCTGGTGGAGCACGGTTACCCGGGTTTGCAGGCGGCGGATGAACTCCATGTCGTGCTCAATGACCAGCACCGTGTGGTTTCCCGCCAGGGACTTGAGCAGGTCCGCCGTGCGTTCGGTTTCCGCGTCACTGAGGCCGGCAACGGGCTCGTCCACCAGCAGCAACTGGGGCGCCTGCACCACCAACATGCCGATCTCCAACCACTGTTTTTGCCCGTGGGAGAGGGAACCGGCCCGGTCGTGGGCCCGGGGGGCCAGGTTGATCACCTCCAATAGGTGGTGGATGCGCTGCCGCTGGGCGCCGGTGAGGTGGCGCCGCAGGAGTCCCATGGGGGTTTTGGGGGCACTGACGGCCAGGGCCAGATTCTCCTGCACGCTCAACCGTTCAAACACCCGTGGACTTTGAAACTTGCGGCCAACCCCCAGACGGGCAATCTGGTGCTCGTTGCGCCCCAGCAGGGAGCGGCCACAGAAGCGCACATCACCCGCCTGGGGACGCACCTTGCCGGTGATCACGTCCAGAAAGGTGGTCTTCCCGGCGCCGTTGGGGCCAATCACGGCCCGCAACTCCCCGGCGGCAAGTTGCAAGTTCAAGTTTTTCAAGGCCAGGAAGCCGTCAAAGCTGACATTGACGCCAGCCAACTCCAGAAGAGGTGGTCCAGGGGCGGGCACGGTTTAATTCTCCCCCTCTTGTCTGGTCCCCAGCTCCAAGGCGGGGTAGGTGCTGAGCCGTGGTCGCCGCCCAAGGCGGGCCAGCAACTGGCGGGGACCCCCCTCCTGCCACCAGCCCACCACCCCGCCTTGCAAGGTGGTCACCACCAGAAGGAACAGGCCCCCCTGGATGAACAGCCAGGTCTGGGGCCAGGCCTCACTGACAAGGCTTTTGGCCATATTGATCACCAGGGCCCCTGCCATGGCCCCCCAGAGGGTGCCACGACCACCCACCGCCACCCAGATGACCATCTCGATGGAAAAGGGTGCCGCCATGAACTGGGGGGAGACAATCCCGGACTGGACGGTGTAGAGGGCGCCGGAGATGCCCGCCAGCCCACCGGCCAGGGCAAACACCATGGTCTTGAACGGGGTGGGGTTGTAGCCAAGGCAGCGCAGGCGCGCCTCGTCATCCCGGATGGCCAGCAGGGCATGGCCAAAGCGACCCCGCACCAACTGACGGCACAGCAGCCAGGCCAGTAGCGCCAACAGGGCCGTGAGCCAGAACAGGTTGCGCTGCATGGCGTCGGAACCCACCATCTGGCCCAACAACCGGGTCAGATCCGTCTTGAGGCCGTTGGTGCCGTTGATGAGTTTCTGCTGGCCATTGAAAAAGTTGAAAAACACCAGCAGGGCCGCCTGGGTGAGGATGGAGAAATACACCCCTTTGATGCGGTTGCGGAACACCAGGAAGCCCAGAAGCCCTGCCACCACCGCCGGCACCAGCCAAATGGCCACCAGGGTGAACCATGGGGAGTGGAAGGGTTCCCAGAACCAGGGCAGTTGCTGCACCCCGTAGAGGCCGAAAAACTCGGGCAGCCCACCGGCGGCCCGGCTGCAACTGTGGCAGTTGAGTTGCAGGTACATGGCGGCGCCGTAACCGCCCAGAGCAAAAAAGATGCCCTGGCCCAGGCTCAGCAGCCCCGTGTAGCCCCAGATCAGGTCAATGCCCAAGGCCACGATGGCCAAGGAGAGATAGCGACCCAGCAGGTTGAGCCGGAAGGGGGAGACCAGGCTGGGCAGGGCCACCACCAGCGCCAGGCCCACCACCCCCAGCAGAACCGGTTGCCAACGGGGACGGGTGTCGGCCATGACCTAGACCTCCGCCATGCGGCCCCGCTGGGGAAACAAGCCCGCCGGACGCACCTGCAACACCAGAACAATCAGGGCAAAGATGAGCACCCGCGCCATGCTGGTGGTGGCGAAAAATTCCACCCCCTGCTGGAGCCAGGCCGGCATCTGGGGCCAAATCTCCAGTAGACGGCCCGCGCCGATCACGTCGGTGAGCACGCCAATACCGGCGGAGGCCACCACGGCTCCCCAAAGATTGCCCACGCCCCCCAGCACCACCACCATGAAGCAGCCGACGATGTAATCGCCCCCCACGTTGGGACCCACGGATCCCAGCAGGGACACCGCCACCCCCGCCACCCCCGCCAGGCCGGAACCAACGGCAAAGGTGAGGGCGTCCACCGTCTGGGTGGGAATGCCCAGGCAGTCGCTCATGGCCCGGTTCTGGGTCACGGCGCGGATACGGAGCCCCCAAAGGCTGCGGTTGAGAAACCAATAGACCGCCAACACCGCCAGGATGGTGAGCCCGATGATCATCAGCCGGGGGATGGGCAGGGTCCAGTCCCCCAGATCCAGGCCGCCCCGTAGCCAGCGGGGCGCCGTCACGTCCACGTTGCGGGCGCTGGCGCGGGCCAGCTTGGGCATGGCGCCACGGATCCATCCGGCCGTAGCGACCCCCACCGCCACGGCCACAACCCAATTGCCAAGCCGCAGCAGCCAGGGCCGCTGCCCGGGTCCCCACAGCCGGTTCATCACCAGCGGCCCCACCAGCCCCACCATGGCCGCCAGCCAGAGACCCGTTGACCAGGCCAAGGGGACGGTGCGCACAAACTGCTGCAGGATCAGGCTCACCCCCCACGTGGCCAACAGGGTTTCCAGCGGCCTGCCGTAGAGGCGCCGAATGACGCTCCTCTCCAGCAGCAGCCCCACCAGGCCACCGACCAGAAACGCTACCGCCACGGCCACAAAGATATAGGCCCCAAACAGGGGCTCCAGCAGGGGCAGCTTGAAGAAGCTCTGCACCACGTAGGTGGTGTAGGCCCCCAGCATCATCAACTCCCCATGGGCGAGATTAATCACGCCCATGAGGCCAAACACAATTGCCAACCCCAGGGCGGCAATCAGCAGCACAGAACCAATGGCAGCCCCGTTGAATAAGCTTTCAAGCAATAAGCTCACAGGAGATATTTCTCACCTTTGTCGGGATCACTCCAGTCACAGGCATAGCCCTTGGAGCTGGGTTCAAACTGGTTCCAGGCCTGGGGATCAATGGGACCGTCACTGGTGCTGAGGATTTCAAATTGCCCGTCAGGCGTCACCTGGCCGATGCGTACGGTCTGGGAGATGTGATGGTTGGGCATCACCTCAATGGGACCCTGGGGTGCATCAAAGGTGACACCAATCAGGGCTTCACGCACCAGGTTGTCGTCAAAACTGTTGGCTTTCTCAACACCGGCCTTCCACAGATAGACCATGTTGTAGGCCGATTCCATGGGATCGTTGGTCACCCGATCTTCCCCGTACTTGGCCTTGAAGGATTCCGTGAATTTCTGCGAAGCAGGGGTATCAATGGCCTGGAAGAAGTTCCAGGCGGCAAAGTGGTCAGCCAGGTATTCAGGGCCGATGGTGTCGATCTCCACCTCGGCAATGGAGAAACTCATCACGTAGTAGCCGTTCTCCGGCGTCAGCCCTGCCGACTGCATTTGCTTGAAGAAGGCCACGTTCTGATCCCCGTTCAGGGTGTTAATGATGGCGCCGCCGTCAGGTAAAGCGTTTTTGATCTTGGCAATAATGGGAGCCACCTCCGTGTTGCCCAGGGGCAGATAGTCTTCCCCCACAACCTCGCCTCCGAGGCTTTCCAGTTGGGCTTTGGTGATGGTGTTGGAGGTGCGGGGGAAGACGTAATCCGAGCCCACCAGGAAGAAGGGCTTGCCTGCCACCGGGGACTCCTTGAACATGAACTCCACCGCCGGTTCCGCTTGCTGGTTGGGGGTGGCGCCGGTGTAGAAGATGTTCCTGGAGCACTCCTGACCCTCGTATTGAATGGGGTAATAGAGGAAGTGGTCCTTGGATTCAAAGACGGGCAGCATGGCCTTGCGGCTGGCGGACGTCCAGCCGCCGAACACCACCGGAACCTGGTCCTGGTCAATGAGCTTCTTGGCCTTCTCCGCAAAGGTGGGCCAGTCGGAAGCGCCGTCCTCTTCGATCCAGGTGATCTCGTAGGTCTTGCCGTCCACGGTCACACCGCCGGCGGCATTGATCTCTTCAATGGCCATCTTCTCCACCTCGGACAGGGTGGACTCGGAAATGGCCATGGTCCCGCTCAGGGAGTGGAGAATGCCCACAGCCACGGTGTCGTCAAACGCCATCCCGGCCGAATCCGTTGGTGCTGACCGGGGTCCACCACAGGATGCCAAAAGCAGGGAAGCAGCGAGGGCGGAAGCGCCAAAGCTCCGACGAATAAAAAGGGTGAGACGCATGGGATCCAGGACAGGCAAACCGCTGCAGTAACCGCCTTATTGTTCAGCCACACCACGACAGGTTTTGGTAGCCAAAGGAACAGGACGCCAAAATCGTGCCGAACCAAACGGCTCTCCCACCCATTTGGGGAAGGCATTCAGCCGTCAGCCCCGGCCAACCGAGGGGGGAAGTTGGCCCAGGAGAAAGTCCTCCACCATCTCCACCCCCTCGCCGGTGCGCAGGTTGGTGAGACACCATGGCCGCTCACCCCTCATGCGCCGGGTGTCCGCCTCCATCACCGCCAGGCTGGCGCCCACGTGGGGAGCCAGGTCGATTTTGTTGATCACCAGCAGGTCGGAGCGGGTGATGCCCGGACCCCCCTTGCGGGGAATCTTGTCGCCAGCCGCCACGTCAATCACGTAGATGCACAGATCCACCAGTTCCGGGCTGAAACTGGCGGCCAGGTTGTCCCCACCGCTCTCCACCAGCACCAGGTCCAGGTCGGGCTCGGAGCGTTCCAACTCCTCCACGGCCACCAGGTTGATGGAGCAGTCTTCCCGGATGGCGGTGTGGGGACAACCGCCGGTTTCCACGCCCCGGATGCGCTCAGGTGGCAAGGCCCCGGAACGCAGTAGAAATTCGGCGTCCTCCCGGGTGTAGATGTCGTTGGTGACCACCGCCATGTGGAGGCGCTGCCGGAGCCGCTTGCAGAGCACGTCCACCAGGGCGGTCTTGCCGGAACCCACCGGCCCGGCCACACCAACACGCAAAGGGCTCAACTGCGAAACAAACGGCTATACAACCCATCATGACCCAACTGGGCCATGGTGGGACCCAAGGTTTCCGGCCACAACGCCTGGGGGTCCAGGCTGGGGGCCGCCGCCGCCAGCGCCGCAATGGGCGCCTGCAAGCGCAGTTGCAACTGCTGACCGTCGCGAGCCGCCAGGGGCACCAGGCGCACCGCTGCGCTGACGAGATTGGCGGACCAACTGAAGAGGAAGGCCTCCAGCAGCGCCGCCACCGGCAGTTGAAACCGCTCCCCCGCCAGGCTCCAGGCCAGGGCCAGCCCCGCCTCGTCGGGCCAATGGGCCAGGGGGCAGCCGCCATCGGCTGTCAGTTGGCGCAGTAACACCAGCATGGAGCGTCCCATTTGCCGCTGCTGCCGCCGCATGGCCCTACAACTCCGCTGGGCCAGCAGCCAGTCGTCATGCCGTTGCGCCGTGGCCCAATCCCCCTCCCGCAGGGCCAGCAGACAACGGTTGATGGTGGCCGCATCCACGCGGACGGCGCCGCTGTTCAATTCTGCCGTCAGCCAGCATTCCAGGCTGGCCACGTCCTGCAGCCGCCCCTGCTGCACCATGGTTTCCAGGCCTTCCGAGTAGGTGTAGCTCCCCACCGGCAGGGTGGGGCTGGCCAACTGCCACAACAACTGCCGGGGGGACGGGCAGCAACAGGGGGGAGACGACGGCCAATCAGGACGGGTCATTGCCTGGATGCTCCCCTGTCCCATGGCCGTGGTGGACAACGGCACTGTAGGCCCCTGGCTCGGGGTAAAACCCTTGCTGGAGGGGAACCACCGTCAAACCGCGATCTTCAAGCATCTGCCGCAAGACCCCATCTGCGGGAATGAGTAGCCGCCGGGGCTGGATCTCCATGGGCAGGTGGCGGTTGCCCAGGTGGTAGGCCGCCTGCAGCAACGCCAGGGGTGTGGATGCCTCCACCGCCAGCAGGTCTTCCGGAGCCGCCAGCACCTCCACCACCCATTGGCCCTGTTCACAACTCAGCCGTTCGCCAGGCTGCAGGGGACCCGTGCGGGGCAGTTGCAACACCACCTCCAGCCCCTGATCCGTGGTGCGCCGTCCCCGCACCTTGCTGCGGGCTTCGGCGGAGAGGGACATGGTGTGCAAAGACGTCACAGCATGGGCCGGAACACCACGGTGGCGGAGAACAGGGGGGTCAGGCAGCACCAGGCTGACCAGGCGATGGACCTCGTTTATTTTGCACCTGCCCTTCGCCACCTATCGCCATGTGCTCACCACAACCACGACCTTGGCGCAAAAGCATAACTTGAACTTGGGCACATGGTGTTCAAGGGCAGTTGCTCTCCAGTCCGCTGAGCCAGTTGTGCCCCCAGCAAGCTGCACCGGTTGGAGGATCTGTTGCCCCAGTGTCTCACGGCCTGGTTGTGCCAGCTACCCCACCCCCAGGCCTTGCAGCGGCCCTGCCGGCAAACGGCCACCCGGCTCTGCTTCAGCATGGGAAGCGCTGGCAGCACCGCTGCCCACGTGGGTCCTTCCCTGCTGCGGGGCCACGCGCCTCCCCTGGATGCCCCACTGGAGGACCGCCACCCTGCACACCCAGGTGATGCCCCTCTTCGCGCCCCAGCGGGCTGACTGGCTCTCTGTGCTGCCTGACGACAACGAAGCCTGATGGCGCGTGGCGTCAGCCGTGTGAATGACCGCAAGGCGTGGAAAGGATATGAAAGCCTGCTGCTGTGGGTTAGCTTGGCGTTTTTAGAGTTTGCTGAAAACAGGAGACAAGACAGGGGTGCAGGAATGGCGTGCGCCGTGAGGAATAAAGTGTAAATAATCCCTAAGGGTTTGCAAGGAGTTATCTTGGTGTTGCTAG
>VXNS01000079.1 GCA_009840445.1 Synechococcus sp. SB0662_bin_14 | reverse complement strand
CGCTGTTGCTGGGATTATCCCAGGCCAGGGTCACCTCGGTGTTGCCCGCCGTGGCCCTGAAGCCCGTAGGCTTCACCGGGGCTGTGGGGGCACTGTCGTTGTCGTTCACCGTGCGGGTCTCAACCCTGACGGCGCCCGCCGGGACATAGTCTGTACCCGGCCGCACCGTCACCTTCACGTCACCGTTGGGCTCGTCGGTGGTGTCGTCCACCGTGGGGATTGTGTACTCTACCTTGAGTCTGTTGGCGGGGATGACGACGGTCTTGTCCCCCTCCTGGCCTGCGTCCAGGAAGTCGCTGCCGGGTGCGTCGTCCACGTGCAGATTCACTGTCAACGGCGTGGTGGGGGCGAGGCCAGGGACTTGACGTGAGCGAGATACCTCGAACACGGCGTCCGCGCCCTCCGTGATAGGGCCGCTGGGGGGACTTATATTAGTGATACTCACATAGAGCGTTCCCGCATCGGCAATCCAGAACTCCCCGAAACTGTCGCCACTTGTCACCCCGTTCCCCAGGCCGGTGGAACTCAGGTTGCCCAAGCCGATGTTCACCGTCTCGCCACCACCTTCTGCCGTGCTGTCAGTCACTCCCGTGATGGTGATGGTCACCGATGCGGCCGTGGGACCGGTGAACACCACCGTGGCCGTGCCGCTGTTCAGGTTGGAACAGGCCACACCCGTGGCGCTGCCACACACCATGGTGTAATCCGTTCCACGGGTGGCCGTCCCGCTGAAGGTGAGGGGGATGGTGAGCGTCTCACCGCTGTACAGACCCCTGCCCAAACTCAAGGTGAAGGTCTTGGTTCCACCCTCGAAGAGAGGATCTATCTGCCCAAACAGCAGGACCGACAAGGCGGCGCCGGCGTCGTTGTCGTTCACCTGACGGGTTTGCAAATCCTCGCTGTAGGTATCCGGGACATAGCCTGTACCCGATCGCATCGTCAACTTGACCTTGCCGTTGGGCTCGTCGGTGCTGTCGTCCACCGTGGGAATTGTGTAATCCGCCGAGAGAAGATTGGCGGGGATGACGACGGTCTTGTCTCCCTCATTGCCTGACAATACGAAGTCGCTATTAGCCGCATCGTCCACGTGCAGATTCACCGTCAACGGCGTAGCGGGTGCGGGGCCGCTGCGGTACACCTCGAACACGGCGCCCGCGCCCTCCGTGATAGGGCCGATGGGGGGACGATGTTGGATCCGTACTACGGCGTCACTCGGATCGCCAATCCAGAACTTCCTGGACTCGTCTCTACCTGTCACACCACCCCCCATGCCGGTTTCCGTCAGGGTGCCCATGCTGATGTTCACCGTCTCGCCACCAGCTTCTACCGTGCTGTCAGTCACTGCCGTGATGGTGATGGTCACCGATGCGGCCGTGGCGCCCGTACTGGGACCGGTGAACACCACCTTGGCGTTGCCGCTGTTCAGGTTGGAGCAGACGACGCCCGTGGCGCTGCCGCAGGCCATGGTGTAATCCGTTCCACGGGTGGCTGTCCCGGCGCCGCTGCTGAAGGTCAGGGGGATGGTGAGCGTCTCACCGTTGTACAGACCCCTACCAGCAATCAAATTACCAGAACTCAACCTGCCAGGACCCAAGGTGAAGGTTGTGGTGTTACCCTCGAACAAGGCACCTAACACTCCCCCCAGCCAGACCGTGGTGGCGTCGTTGTCGTTCACCGTGCGGACGGCCGAAGAGGGGGAACCCACCATGTAGGCGGCGTCCATCTTCACCGTCACCGTCACGTCACCGTTAGGCTCGTCCGTGGTGTCGCCTGACGTGGGCACACTGTAGTCCGCCGTCAGGCTGCCAACGGGGATGCTCACGGTCTTGTCCCCCTCGTTGCTTGACGCCACGAAATCGCTGTTGGCCGCATCATCAACATGTAGCTTTACCGTCAACGCATTGGTGGTGGCGCCCGTGCGGGTCACGGTGAACACCGCTGCCGTGCCCTCGGTTATCGCGTTGGTGTTCGTCTTTGGGGCTATCGTGACCGTTTGTGCGGCAGCATCCGGCGCGATCCCCGCCAGCAGCGGCAGGAACAGCAGTGCAGCCAGCGGGTGACGCCGCAGCCAGCGGGCCGCACTGCTGGCGGACGCAGCGCTCCAGGCGGAGACGGGCCGGGATTCCCGTACAGGGCCTGACGTGCGGCGGGCAGGCCGAAGTGGCTGCTGCGCAAGCTGCTCCCCGGTGGCCTGGCCTGCCGGATGGGCGCTGGCGACACTGAGCGATTCGGTCGGTAATGCCGGTGGGAGAGTCCGCCGCCGCCATAGGGGCGCTCCCAAATTGGCGCTGCCGCTGCTGCGACCGCGGGCGAACGGGTCGGTACTGTCGGAGGCTGGGTAGCGCCCAGCGGCGGCGCGGGAAGGTTCAGATAACGCTGACGGACTGCTTAGCCGGCGAAAGCTGCGCCGCCCTGAGCCGGACGCACCAATGGCCGGTGATCCGGTGATCCGGTGATCCGGTGATCCGGTGATCAATTATATCTCTACCTGCACCCTTGCCGGCTGTTGTCAAGTCCCCTGGCCCAATATCCTGATTTTGTTCGTATTTTGGCAGCCGTGGCGCGACGGTTGTCAAGTCACCCTCACCAGGAGCAGGCAAATCCATGATGCCGTCCATGCCCTGCTCCCCACCCCAGGGAATCGGGCCGGTGGCAGGGGCAGCGATGGGTTGGTCTCGCAATTGCTTCATCGCAGGGGAAACAGTGGGGGCAGTCTTCACTAGTTTTAGCATTCTTGCTTGTCAACCCACTGCTAGCCCGCGTGCGCCGCCGTCCTCAGCCCAAGTGCAATGCGGGGGGGGGTAAGGTTACCGTTCGTTAAGCGGGGCATGGGCAGGGAGGCGCGGCGCGAAGAATTCCTCAGCAGTTTAGCAACCCCTATCAAGATTTGCTGGCCAGCAGGGTTTCCAGCACCCGGTCCATCTTGTCGTTCATGGCGTCCAGCCGGTCGTTCACGGAACCGATCTCGGCTTTGAATTCTCCTCTCAGGTCCTTGAACTCTCCTCTGAGCTCTTTGAAGTCTTCCCTGAGGTCGTCAATGCGCTTGTTCAACCTGGCCTCGCTGGCATGGATCTCATCCCGGAGTTTGATCTCGGTGGTCTGGATTTCTTCGCGGAGTTTGGCTTCGGTGGCCTGGATCATCATCTCGTTCGCCTGAATCCTCTCGGTGAGCCTGGCTTCACTGCTC
>VXNS01000042.1 GCA_009840445.1 Synechococcus sp. SB0662_bin_14 | reverse complement strand
GCTTGGATGCTCTGCTCAATCCCACCGCTATCCAGGTGCTGAATGCTGATCCACACCGCAACGGCGTCCAACACTTTGAAGCCACCCTGGCCTACGGCCTCCCCGCCTTCAGCAATCGCCTCACCATGACGCCCGGCATCGGCCTGGCACTGGCTTCAGACACATCCTCCTACCGTCTCCTCTGGGCTTTGAGGCCCTATGCCGACTACACGGAACACACTGCTGAGGACTGGGAACTCTCCCTCGAAGCCGAGCGGCAGCAACGCTCCTCCACAAACCCTGCCGTGGACCATTCCCTCGGGCTCCGCTTCTCTCTCCTCTTCTGATCCCTCCTCTTCTGAAGCCCCCAACAAGGGGGCTTCAAGCTCTTGAGCGTCACCCCCTCATCAGCCAGAGGCATGGGACAGGCAGGCAGAAGACAACTGTTGAGCGCCAGACTTGGTCAACAGGGGTTTCAGGCAGCGCCCCGTGTGGCTGTCAGGATGGTCGGCCACCTGCTCAGGGGTGCCACAGACCACCTGCTGTCCACCACGGTCTCCCCCTTCAGGCCCCAAGTCAACGAGCCAGTCAGCGCAGCGTATCACGTCCAGATTGTGCTCAATGACAATAATCGAGTTGCCTTTCTCCACCAGGCGTTGCAGGATCTTCATCAGGGTATGCACATCGTAAAAGCTGAGGCCGGTTGTGGGCTCGTCAATGAGGTAGAGGGTTTTGCCCGTGGCCCGTTTGGACAGTTCCGTTGCCAGCTTCATGCGCTGTGCTTCTCCACCGGACAGGGTTGGGGCAGACTGTCCCAGCCGCATATAGCCTAGGCCAACGTCCACCAGACTCTGTAGCCGCTGCACGGCCGCCGGGATGGCGGAGAAAACATCCTTGGCCTCTTCAATTGTCATCTCCAACACATCGGAAATCGTGTAATTCTTATAGCGAACTTGCAACGTTTCCCGGTCATATCGTTTTCCCTTGCATACATCACACTGAACATAGACATCCGGTAGAAAATTCATGGAAATCACGTTCACACCCTGTCCTCCACAGGCTTCGCAGCGTCCCCCTTTCACGTTAAAGCTGAACTGACCAGCCCGGTACCCCCGGGCCTTCGCCTCAACGGTTGCGGCAAAACACTGGCGAATCGCGTCAAAGGCGCCCACGTAGGTGGCCGGGTTTGAGCGAGGCGTGCGGCCAATGGGGGATTGGTCAATCACGATCACCTTGTCAAGGGCTTGAACCCCCTGGAGCGCCCCCAGGCCGTCGGGGAACGGTGTCCTGTGGCCCAACCGGTTCTCCAGCGCGGGCCGAAGCAGCTCGTTCACCAGGGTGCTTTTGCCGCTGCCACTCACCCCGGTAATGCACACCAGCCGTCCCAGGGGGATGGCAACGTTGAGGTTTTTCAGGTTGTTGCGATGACAGTTGATCATCTGTAGACGCTGCTGGTTACGGTTGCGGCGCTGCTCCGGCGTGGGGAGACGGCAACGACCGGATAGATAGGCCCCTGTCAAGGATTCTTCACTGGCCAGCACGTGACCAAGGGCGCCGGAAGCAATAATCTTCCCCCCGTGGACACCAGCGCCAGGACCAATATCCACCAAGTGATCGGCGGCGCGGATGGTTTCTTCGTCATGCTCCACCACAATGAGGGTATTGCCCAGGTCCCGCAGCCGAAAGAGGGTTTTCAAGAGGCGATGATTATCTCGCTGATGCAGTCCAATGCTGGGCTCATCCAATACATAAAGCACACCGGTGAGACCGGAGCCAATTTGGGTGGCCAGACGAATCCGCTGCGCTTCTCCGCCGGAGAGGGTGACGGCAGCACGATCCAGGCTCAAATAGTCCAAGCCCACGTCCAGGAGAAACCGGAGGCGAGTCTGAATTTCCACCAGCACCTGTTTGGCAATCTGCAACTGGCGTGGCGTCAGCAGGGGGGGGGATTGTTCTTCTCCCATGCCACCCAATCGCTCAAGACTCACCAGGCACTGGTCAATGGTCATGCTGGTGAGGTCATGGATTCCGTAAGGCCCCACCAGCACGGCCAAGGCTTCTGGCCGCAGGCGCCGTCCGGAGCAAGTCTTACAGAGGACGTCTTCTCGATACTGTTCCAGTCTGTGGCGCATGGCCTCAGAGCCCGCCTCATACTGGCGTTCCAACATGGCAAGCACGCCGTTAAATTTTCGCTTGTAACCCTGACCAGATCGATACCGACTATCTCCATCAATGGAAATTAAACCTTTTATCCCATAGAGAATGGCGTGCTGTTGCGTGTCATTGAGTTGACGCCAAGGCGTCTGCAAGTCAAATCCCAACTCCTTGCCAAGGCTATACAGCAAGGAATAGGAGTAATGATCGTCACGATGACTCCATGGTGCAATGGCTGCATAAATGGGCTGGCTGGGATCAGGGATCACCCGTTCCACGGTGAAGCAGCGGCGATGGCCAATGCCATGGCAATCGGGACAGGCCCCGTAGGGAGAATTGAAGGAAAACAACCGTGGGGACAACTCTTCCATTACCGCCCCATGGACCGGACAGGCAAAGTGTTCGGAGAACATCCATTCCTGCTCCATGCCGGGAGGCAGCTCCTCCCCTTGGCGCAACACCACGTTGACCACCGCTAAACCATCCCCCCGCTGTAGACAAGTGCGCAGGGAATCGTGGAGCCGTTCGTCAATGCCCGGGCGCGCCACCAGACGATCCACCACCACGTCAATGGTGTGGTGGTGATTTTTTTCAAGCGCGATGTTGTCGTTCAGCTCCCTCACCTCGCCGTTGATGCGCACCCGGGCAAAGCCCTCCGCCACCAGGTTGGCCAGAAGTCGGGCGTGGGTCCCCTGCTGACCCCGCACCACAGGGGCCAGCAGTTGAAAGCGAATCCCTTCCGGCAACTGGACAACGGCGCTGACCATCTCGTCAATGGTCTGGGGTCTGATGGGACGACTGCAGTGGGGGCAGTGGGGCTGTCCGGTCCGGCCAAAGAGGAGGCGCAGGTGGTCGTAGATCTCCGTCACCGTGCCCACCGTGGAGCGGGGATTGTGGCTGGTGGACTTCTGGTCGATGGAAATGGCGGGAGAGAGCCCCTCGATGGCATCCACGTCGGGCTTGTCCAACTGGCCGAGAAACTGACGCGCATAGGTGGACAGGCTCTCCACGTAGCGCCGCTGACCTTCAGCAAAAATGGTGTCGAACGCCAGGGAGGACTTACCGCTGCCACTGACGCCGGTGAACACCACCAGGCGATTGCGGGGAATGGTGAGGTTGATATTGCGAAGATTATGCTGACGAGCGCCGCGAACACGAATCACGTCCTCCGAGGGTGGCGCCCCAGGTGTTTCCGTAGACGCCATCGGAGTTCCCAGGTCCGGGAGTTCCGGTGCTGGCCGCTCAATGGGCATCAACGGGCAGATTGAGAAGTCATAGGATTCTACCGCTCCGATGGGTTCCGTTCGCGACGATGGCTTCCTCCATCCTGGTCTTTGGCCTCTATCTGGTGGCCGTTGCCGGCATCGCCTACATGGGATGGCGGCGCACCCACACCCTGTCCGACTACGTTCTGGGTGGCCGCTCCCTTTCCCCCTTCACCGCCGCCCTCAGCACCGGCGCCTCCAACATGAGCGCCTGGGCCATGCTGTCCTTTCCGGCGCTTGCCTACAGCCACAGCGCCAGGGCGGCGCTCATGGCCGTCAGCCTGCTGGTGGGGCAATACGTATCGGTGCGGGCCGTGGCGCCACGGCTGCGGGTCTACAGTGAAAAATTGGACGATGCCCAGACGCTGCCCAAGTTTCTTTGTGAGCGTACACGGGACGGAGCGGCAGGGACGGAATGCTGCTGCGGGGTCTCTGTAGCCTGATTCTGTTATTTTTCATGCTGGTCTATGTGGCATCAGGCCTGTTGGCCAGCGGTAAGCTGTTGTCCAGCCTGTTTGATATTCCCTTATCCAGTGCAATCATCGTGGGGGCAGCGGTGATTGGCGGTTATACTCTTCTGGGGGGATTTCTGGCCATCAGTTGGACCGACGTGCTCCAGGGGCTGATGATGGTGATGATCCTGGTGGGCTTGCCACTGGCCATGGTGACTGCTCCCGATGCAGCCGCTCCCGTCACGGGGACCCCGCCAGCCGTTGATCAGTCCCTGGGCTGGGCGCTGGTGATCTCGTCCCTCTCCTGGGGACTGGGCTACATCGGCCTGCCCCACAGCGTCATGCGCTACAAGGCCATACGGAACGTGGGGGACATCCCCGCCTATCGCCGCATCCTCATGGGCTGGCTGGTGCCGGTGTTCATCGGAGGACTGGCCATTGGCCTGGCGGCACGGCCGTGGTATCAGGGGGGCGCAGCCACCCTCAGCGAGGACCTGACGCTGAAGATGATTGAATTGTTCTTCAATCCCTGGATGGCCGGGTTGGCCCTCTCCGCCATCATGGCGGCGATCATGAGCACCGCAGAAGCCAACTTCTGCTGGCCTCGGTGAGCCTCAGCGAGGACCTCCTTGCCCCCCTGTTGCCCCACCTCTCCCCGGCCCGGAGGCTGGCCATTGGCCGATGGACGGTGTTATCCATCACCGTTGTCTCCCTCGCCCTGGTGTTGCAGGGCAGCAATACCATCCTGTCTCTGGTGTCCTACGCCTGGGCCGGATTGGGGGCAGCCTTCGGCCCCGTTCTGGTGTTCGCCCTGTTCTGGCGGCGCTTGAGCTACGGCGCCGCGGTGGCCGGTGTGGCCACCGGCGGGCTGGGCACCATCCTGCTGCACACCTATCCACCGGTGGCGGGCATCTACGAGCTGCTGCCGGCATTCGCCCTGAGCGCTTTGGCAATCTGGCTGGTTGGGCGCACCGCCGGGCCGGATCCCGCCGCTACGGCAGTGTTCGATCAACTGGACCCTGGGGCGGCAACGGTTTAGCCGTCAACCGTCACGTGAATCACGGACAGCGATCCCGCAACAGGCTGGCCACGTAGCGCCGCGCCTCCCGGGGGTCGCCGCCAGCCAACTGGGCCAACTCCTCTTCCCGCTCGGCTACACCGGTCAGCCCCGTGACCCGGGTGCGGGTGCGCTCCCCCTCCACCTGTTTGCTCACCCGAAAATGGTGATCGGCACGGGCGGCGACAAGGGGCTGGTGGGTCACACAAAACACCTGATGACGCCGGGCAAGACGGTGCAGAAGGTTGGCCATGGCGGCACTGACGCGGCCACTCACGCCGCTGTCGATCTCGTCAAACAACAGGGTCATGGGCAACTCCGTCCCGGCGAGGCAGGTTTTCAACGACAAGAGGAAGCGGGACATTTCACCACCGGAGGCCACTTCCCCCAGTGGAGCCATGGCTTCACCGGGATTGGCGGAAAACAGGAAGCACACCTGCTCACTGCCGTGCTGGCTGGGGGGCTGGGGTTTCAACTCCACTGCAAAGCGCATCTGCTCCAGGCCCATGGGGCTCAGCACCTCCATGAGGTGGGCCACAAGACGGTCCGCCGCCTGTCGACGGCATTGATGAAGCTGGCCACAGGCCTGTCGCAACCGTTCATGGGCGGCGCACTCCTCCTGTTCAAGACGCTGTTGCCGCGCCTCCCAATCCGGCTCCGTAGTGGCTGCCTCCAGTTGGTCCCGGCGGTGGATAAGCTGGGCCAGGGTTTGGCCATGGCGTCGCTCCAGTCGCTGAAGCTGGGCAATGCGCTCCTGAAGCTCCGCCAGGGCCTGGGGATGGCTCTCCAATTGCTGGCCGTAGTCTTGCAGCGCCCTGGCCACGCCCTGCACCTCGTCCTGGGCAAGTTGAAGGCGCTGCAAAAGCGGCTGAAGGGTGGGGTCAACGGCAACCATGGCCTGCAACTCCCCCTCCGCCTGCCCCAGCAGGTCCAGGGCTGCCGCCTGGTCGGGCAAGGGTTCCTGGACGGCTTGCACCACGGACCAACTGCCCTGCTGCAGGCGCAGGGCATGGGCAAGGCGATCCTGGTTCTGTTTCAGGGTGGCCAGCTCCTGGGGATCCTCCAGAGCCGCCTGCCGCAACTCCGTCAGCATGTGGACATTCTCCTGCCAACGCTGTTGAACGTCCTGCCGTTCCGTCTTCAGGCGGTCCAGGGCGGAGCAAACCTGAACCCAGGTTTCATGGGCCGTCGCCACCTGCTTGAGGGTCTGTTGGTGGTGGAGGTCGCCCAAGCCGTCCAGCCAGCGCCGTTGCTGAGCCTGGCATCCCAACATCCGGGTTTGACCCTGAACCGTCAGGTCCATGAGCAGGGGGCGGAATTCCAGGAGGGTCTGCCGGTTCACGCTGACGCCGTTAATGCGCCCGCGGCTACTGATCCGTCCGCCACGGCGATACAGCCGCCGGGTCACCACCAACTCTGAAGGCTGGTGCTCCATGGCCCCAAGGCCCCGCTGCGCCAGCAAGAGAAAGGCGGCCTGGTGGGGAGCAAAGCGCCCTTCAATGCGGGCCTGATCCTGGCCGTGGCGCAACAGGTGCTTGGGAACGTCTCCCCCCAGCAGCACGTCCAGGGAATCAAGGAGTAAGGATTTCCCCGCTCCGGTTTCACCGGTCAGGACGGTCAGTCCGGGAGCAAGCTCAAGGTCGAGGGCGTCAATCAGAGCGACGTTGTCCAGCTTCAGCGCCAGAAGCACAGGCGCAAGGGCAATGGATGACCCCATGATAATCCCATGAACCCCGTCAAGGTTCCTTCAGGTTTTCCTAAGGTCGTTGTCAGTACCGCGTCTGCCAGGCCGTGACCAGTTTGTCCAACCCAGCTTCGGCCCAGGAGACCAGCCGTCCAAAGGGCTTGAACGGCAGCGGGACCGACAGTGGCGTTGTCGCAGCGGACCTGAATCGCTACGATCCCGAGGCCGTGGCCAGGCTCTACCGTGGCCGCCCCCAGCAATTTCTACGGCGCCTCTGGCAGACGTTAATTCCCATCGGGGCCTTTCTTCTGGCTGTGCTCATGGACCGGCTCACTGGTCGATTGAGCCGGAAGAACCGGGTCCGTGAATGGGGGCGCCAGTTGTGTGAACTGCTCACCAAGCTGGGGCCGGCCTTTGTCAAAGCCGGTCAAGCCCTGTCCACCCGACCCGACCTGGTGTCGCCCGTGGTGCTGGAAGAGCTGTCCGCTCTCCAGGATCACCTGCCCCCCTTCAACAATGCCCTGGCCATGGCCTGCATTGCCGAAGATCTGGGGGCCCCTGCGGAGCAGTTGTTCACCCAATTGAGTCAGGAGCCCGTTTCCGCTGCGTCTTTGGGTCAGGTGTACAAGGGAACGTTACCGGACGGCCGTGCGGTGGCCGTCAAGGTGCAGCGGCCCGGTTTAAGGGAGCAGATCACCCTGGATCTTTACATCGTTCGCAATCTGGCCCTGTGGATCAAGCGCTACACCCGCCTGGTGCGCAGCGACCTGGTGGGTCTGGTGGACGAGTTGGGAACACGGGTGTTCGAGGAGATGGACTATATCCATGAAGCGGACAACGCAGAACGTTTTGCCAGCCTTCATCGTCATAACCAGCGCATTGCCGTACCGGAGATTCATCGGCTCCTCACCAACCGCCGCGTCCTGACCATGGAGTGGATTGAAGGCATCAAGCTGACCCAAGTCAAGGAGGTGCAGGCCCTGGGGCTGGATCCGGAAGACATGATTAACGTGGGCGTCAATTGCAGCTTGGAGCAACTGCTGGAGCATGGTTATTTCCATGCCGATCCCCATCCTGGTAATCTTCTGGCCCTTGCGGACGGACGCATTGCCTATCTGGACTTCGGCATGATGAGTGAAGTGAAGAGAAGTTCCCGCATTGGACTCATCCGGGCGGTTGTTCACTTGGTCAACAAGGATTTTGACAAATTATCCAAAGATTTTGTCCAGCTTGGCTTTTTAACTCGGGAGGTTGACCTGAAACCCATTGTTCCCGCATTTTCAAAAGTGTTCGGCCCTGCCTTGACAGGGGGGGTCAGTCAGATGGATTTCAAGTCCGTCACGGATGACCTTTCCGGGGTGATGTACCGCTTTCCGTTTCAGGTGCCCCCCTATTACGCCCTTATTATTCGCTCGTTGGTCACCCTGGAGGGAATCGCCCTCAGTATCAATCCCAAATTCAAGATTTTGGGGGCAGCTTACCCTTATTTTGCCACAAGGCTGTTGGTGGATCCCGATCCGGACTTGCGCAACAGTCTCAAGGAGATGGTGCTCAGCGAAAACACCCTGCGCTGGGAGCGGCTGGACGACCTGGTGAGCAGCGCCGCCCGAAGCCAGGGGTTGAACCCGGAGACGCTGGTGGACAGCACACTGGACTTTTTGTTGTCGGACGCGGGAACCAAGGTGCGGAGCCAACTGGTGGGCGCCATGGTGAACCAGTTGGATGCCATGGGTTGGCAGGTGGCGTGCCGGGTGGGACAACGGCTCCCCCGGCGGTGGCAACTCCACGGGCTTCGGAACCCTGCCCAAGGGGCAGACATGCCCCCTCCCCTGTGCGACCTTTTGCGAATTCTACGGAAGCTGCCCTACTTCGAGCCCGCCATGCTTTGGCAAAGTCTTCCCCGTCTCCTGGGGGAACCCGTGGTCTACGGCATGGGTCTCCAGTTGGCCCAGGGCATGGCGGAACGGGGTGTCGTTCGCTTGGTGCGGGACGTTTTGCTTCCCCAGCAGGGCCTGCCGCCCGCGGGGAGCGCAACGGCGGCGTCCTAAGAGCTTGTTGAAAAGCCTCCTGACGCAGGCCGATGTAGCCGTGATAGATGATGCCGCTCCTTGCTCCAGGGCAGCAGGTGGACAAACCAGCGTTCTGACGTGAAGACCCGGCAGCGGTCTTTGGTGCAAGCGTACTGCGTTACCCCCAAGTGTTCTCCAGGCCGAGGCCCAGCAGTTGGCGCCGCAGCAGATCCAGACTGGCGCCCACGCTGACGGCCTGGATCCAGTGGCGGCCACGGCTGGCGCCAAACCGCCCCGTCACGGCGACGGTGCCCTGCCCACTGGACACGGCAAGCACCACAAGCCCCACGGGTTTGCTGATGCTTCCCCCGCCGGGTCCGGCAATGCCGGTGACCGCCACACCCCAGTCCGCCCCAAGCCGGTGGCGCGCCCCGGCAGCCATGGCCTTGGCAACCGGCTCACTCACGGCCCCATGGCGCTCCAGATCAGCGGTGGACACACCAAGCAGCCTGTGCTTGACGGCGTTGGCATAGGCCACAATGCCTCCCAGTACAACGACTGAGCTACCGGGCACAGCGGTGAGGGCTGCAGCGATGCCACCACCGGTGCAGGACTCCGCAGTGGCCACAGTTTGCTGGCGCTCCGTCAGCAGGTTCAGCACCACGCTGGCCAGGCTGTCTTCATCACAGCCATAGCAGTTGCTGCCCCCCAGCTTCATCAGTCGTGCCTGGGTGGGGGCGATCAGGGCCTCGGCCCCTTGGCTGGTCTCCGCGCAGGCCGTAATTCTGAGCTTCACCTCGCCTGTGCCCGCATAGGGGGCCACGGTGGGATTGGTTTGGGCCAGTTCAGCGGCCGCAGCCTCTGCTAATCGGGATTCACTCGCCCCCCAGAAGCGCAGGATACGGCTCAGCACCACGCCACGGCCATAGGACCGTTCCTGCAGCCAGGGCACAGCGGTTTGCCGCCACATGGCATGGAGTTCAGTGGGCACGCCGGGGAAGGTGAGAATGACGAAGCCTGGACGCGGCTCCCAGATCATGCCCGGCGCGGTGCCGGTGGGATTGGGGATGACCGTGGCGCCCTTGGGCAGCAGGGCCTGCTTGCGGTTGCTGGCCGGGATCGACTGTCCCCTGGCCTTGTAGCGGGCCATGACGGTGGCCAGCACGTCCTCCCGCAACTCCAGGGGTTGGCCAAAGCAATCGGCAACGGCCTGGGTGGTGAGGTCGTCGGTGGTGGGGCCCAGCCCACCGGTGGTCACGAGCAGCCGACAGCGACGACTTGCCTCCCGCACCGCCTCCTGCAGTCGTTGACTGTTGTCCCCCACCACCGTCTGGCGAAAATGGGGAATGCCCAGGGCCGCCAAGGCTTCCGCCAGCCAGCGGGCATTGCTGTTGAGGATGTTGCCCAGTAGCAGTTCGCTGCCGATGCAGAGCACCTCTGCCCCTTCCCCGAGGTGATTCGGGTCAGGGGTCATGGGCTGTGTTGCGATGGGACACAAGTGTCTTGGCGGGTTGAGCTACGGCGTCATGGGTCGCCACCTGATCTTTGGAGTCATCATCATCCCGGCTCCGGGTCGCCGTCTGGGTCTGGCCACTGCGCAGGCTCAGCCAGATGAGCAAGGCTGTCGCCAGGCTCAGCCAGAGGAAGCGGTTGCCCACGTTGGCCACCACCAGGGCCAGGCAGGCCAGCCACTGGGTGACGGCATAGATTAGAAAGACGGTATGCCGGTGACTGAACCCTGCCCGCAGCAGCCGGTGATGCAGGTGCCGTCGATCCGGGTAGAAGGGGGAGTACCCTGCTCGCAACCGGCCCATCACCACGGCAGACATATCCGCCAGAGGCAGGAAGAGAATCATCAGGGGCAGCAGAAGACTGACCCCGGTGAACTCCTTGGCTGGCCCAATGATGCTGATGGAGGCCAAGGCAAAGCCCAGAAAGTAGGATCCCCCGTCCCCCATGAAAATCTGGGCCGGGTTCAGGTTATGGCGTAAAAACCCCAGACAGGTTCCCGCCAGGGCGGCGGCCAGCAGCGTGGGAGCCAGTGCAACCTGGTCGTTCACGTAGAAGGTGACAACCGTGAGGCCCACCGCCGCGATGCCGCCCACCCCTGCAGCCAACCCGTCCAGACCGTCAATCCAGTTGATGGCGTTGGTGATTCCCGCCAGCCACAACACCGTCGCCAGCAAGCTGAATCCCGTGGAGAACTGCAGCGCCTGCCCCCCCAGATGGAGGTTCACGGCCGTGATGCGGATGCCCGCTTCCCAAACCACCGTTGCCACCAGAAACTGCATGGAGAGCCGGGGCAGGGGAGGCAGCGAGAGAAGGTCGTCCGCCAGGCCGATGCAGAAAAACGCCAGTGATCCCCAGATGGCTGCCCAGATGAGCGTCTCCTGATTCCTGGGCAGGACGCCAAAGGCCCCGCAGGCCCAGGCCACAGCCAAGGCCAGCGTGAATCCCAGCACCATGGCGATCCCCCCGATGCGCACGATGGGTGTTCTGTGCTGCTTGCGGATGTCGGGCCGGTCCGTGAGGCCGAATCGCAACCCCATCCCCCGCACCAGTGGCGCCAGCAAGGTGGTGATCAGCACGGAAAGGCCGAACACCAATAGGCTGAAGCTCCAGGGATTGACAGTGCTGGGAGTGACCATGGGCACCGGACTTACAACGGAAAACGACGACACAGTTCTTCCACCCGCCGGCGGCAACGGTGGAGCACATCTTCACTGTCCGGGTTACGGAGGCGATCCGCAATGACTTCAGCCACCTCTTGGAAGGCTTCCGCATCGAACCCCCGTGTGGTCATGGCGGCGGTGCCCAGGCGGATCCCGCTGGTGACAAAGGGGGATTCAGGATCAAAGGGGATGGTGTTTTTATTGACGGCCATCTTCATCCCGCTGATCAAGGCGTCAGCCCGTTTCCCGGTCATGCCCAAGGAGCGCACGTCCACCAGGACCAGATGGTTGTCCGTTCCCCCTGACACCAACCGTAGGCCACGTTCCTGCAGACGCTGGGCCAGGGCTTGGGCATTGGTGACCACCTGCTGGGCGTAGCGGCGGAAGTCGGGATCAAGGGCTTCCCCCAGCGCCGCGGCTTTGGCGGCAATCACGTGCTCCAGTGGTCCCCCCTGACAACCCGGGAACACGGCCTTATCCAGCAGCTTGCCCCGGTCCGGGTCGTTGCACAGGATCAGGCCTCCCCGGGGACCCCGCAGGGTTTTGTGGGTGGTGGTGGTCACCACATGGCAGTGGGGCAGCGGGCTTGGGTGGACCTCCGCCGCCACCAGCCCGGCAATGTGGGCCATATCGGCCAGGAGCCAGGCCCCCACCTCGTCGGCAACGGCGCGGAAGGCGGCAAAGTCGATGACGCGGGGATAGGCGGAGAAGCCACAAATGACGAGTTGGGGTTTGCACTCCAGGGCCAGTCGACGAATGGCGGCAAAGTCAAGGCGCTCCGTGTCCGGATCCACGCCGTAATGCACAGCACGGAACCATTTGCCGGAGACGCTCACCGGTGAACCGTGGGTCAGGTGACCGCCATGGGACAGGTCCAGGGCCAGGATGGTGTCCCCTGGTTTCAGGAGCGCCAGAAGCACCGCGAAATTGGCCTGGGCTCCGCTGTGGGGCTGCACGTTGGCCCACTCCGCCTTGAAAAGCCGCTTGGCCCGGCTGATGGCCAGGGACTCCACAGCGTCGACGTGCTCACAACCACCGTAGTAGCGCTTCCCGGGCAACCCCTCCGCGTACTTGTTGGTGAGGACTGTGCCTTGGGCCTCCATCACGGCCCTGGAGGCAAAGTTCTCACTGGCGATCAGCTCAACGTGATCCTGCTGACGGCGCTCCTCCTGGCCAATGAGGTGGGCCAGGTCCGGATCACTCTCCAGCAGTGGGCGGCTGCTGACGGCGCTCGTGGTTGGGCTCGACAAGGCTTTCCATGGGGTGCTCTTCCGATGGTAGAAACATGGAAATCGCACCGCACCCCTGAAGACACCGAAGCCGCCTGTTGGGGCGGCCAAGGAGGGCTGAACGGGCCTGGAGAGATTCGAACTCCCGACACCCTGATCCGTAGTCAGGTGCTCTAATCCACTGAGCTACAAGCCCAGCCGTTAGCGGTGCCCAGGAGCCTGACGGCAACCCGGCAGCAATGGATTATGCACCCAACGGGTTCCAGGCGTCAAGTCCGGGGCGGCGACGCCATGGCTAAGGGCAAGTCTTGAGACAATGGAACACGCCGTTGTTTGTTGCCCTGGCCATGCCCTTACGTTGGCTCGGTGAGCCTGACCCCGCGGACCCCCGCTATCGGGATCTGGAGCGGCGGGTCAATCTGGCCCTGCACGGAGCCCTCTACGCTGCCCTCAATTCCGGCCTCTGGTTCACGCAGTTGCTGCGACATCCCTGGCCCCACCTGGGCTGGTTCAGCTTGGCGTGGTTGTTGGCCCTGCTGGTCCATCTGGCGATTGTGGTGCAACGGCGGGTGCGCTGAGGCGCCGCCGGCAAGCCCGGTTGACCAGCGCGGAAGCCAGGGGCCGGGGTTGCCGATAGGGTTGGGCGGCAACGACATGGTCGTCATGCTGATCATTGAGATCGTCAATACCCGCGAGGTGATGCGCAAGCGCATTGGGCCACTGGGAGACCGTCTGGTTGGTCGGCTTCTGGACCATGAGGCAGAGGTGGAGAAAGCCGTGATTCAAGAACTGGAGACGGCCTTCAAATCCTTTGGCATCGAGGCCAGGATCCTGTCCGTGGAGGGCATGGAACTCATGGGAAATCGCCTGGAAGTTCCCCTCAAATTGCGGGAGCAGCGACAGGTGATCCCCTGAGACCTGGTCAGCAGCAACACCGACGGTCAGTGTGCCTCCGGGCCGGAGACGGGACCGGAGCGCCCCCTGAGGCGGTGGCGCAGCAGTTGCAACAGTTCCTCCGCTTCCGCCACCCGCAGGTGCTGGGCCAGAAGGCCGTAACTCGCCAGGCCCAGACCAGCGGAGACCAGGAGTTCCAACACCCCGCCCACAAATCCCCGGGGCCAGGCCACCAACCGACTTGTCAGCGCGGCCGCCAGTGCCCCCGCGCCTGTGGCCAGCAGCAGCGCCAGGCCATCCCGCAGCAGCGGCCGCCAAGGTAGCGACAGTCCATGGCGCTTCAGGCGGATCATCAGCACCAGGGCTGCGGTCATGTTCACACCCATGGTGGCCAGCACCAGCCCGGGCGCCCCAAAATTGAAGGGCAGCAGCGGTCCCGCCGGGGTCGGTCCCCCTGTGAGACCCCAATCCAGCACAACGTTGAGACCAATGCTCACCCCTGAAACCCGGAAGGGGGTGACGGCATCCTCCAAGGCATAGAAGGCCCGCACCACCACGTCCCTGGCCAGGTAAGCGGGCATCCCCAGTCCATAGGCCACCAGCAGGGCGCCCACCAACGCCGCTGCCTGGTTGTCAAAGGCGCCGTGGCCGTAGACGGTGCGGATTAATGGTTCCGCCAGCACCATGAGCAGGGCGCCCACGGGCAACATGGCGGCAATGCTCACCATGAGGCCCCAGCGCAGTTGCCTGCGAAAGCCATCGCCATCGCTGGCCCGCACCAGACGGGACAGGGCCGGCAGCAGGGGCACCAGCACCATGCTGGAGACAATGCCCAGTGGGGTTTGCACCAGGAGATTGGCGTAGGTCAACCCCGCTGCCACCCCCTGCCGGGGCAGAAGGGACGCGAAGAACAGGTCCGTAAAGACGGCGATGTAGAGCATCCCCGATGACAGGGTGGCAGGACCCATGACCCGCAGCACCTCCCATACCCCCTCATCCCGCCAGCGCCAGCGCAGCCGTGGCCAGCCCAGCCCCAGGCGACCCAGGGCCGGCAGTTGGGCCAGCCACTGCAAGAGCCCGCCGACCGTGGTGGAGAGACCAAGAACGATGCCCCCCAGCAAGGCCTGGTCAGGGGCGCCCATGTCTGCCCCCAACTTCCACCACAGCCAGCCCAACCCAGCCAGAACCGCCCCACTGGACAAGAGGGGGCTCAGGGAAGGAAGCCAGAACGCATCCGCTGCATTGAGGGCGCCAAAGCCCAGCCCCACCAGCCCGGCCAGCAAAGCCAGGGGCGCCATGAGCCGCACCTGGACCACCGCCAACTGGCGAATGGTCTCCTTCCCCGCCAGGGCCAGCCCAGGCGCTGTGACGTCAACGACGAGGCCGGCGCCCAACACCAGCGCCACGGTTGCCAACAGCAGCACTGTGCCCACCATGGTGTTGATGGTCTCCAGCAGTTGTCGGGCCTGCTGACGGTCTCTCTTGGCCAGCACCGAGACCATGGCGCTGTGGAAGGGTCCGTTGATCCCCCCCAGGAGGATTAACAGGAATCCGGGCACCACGTAGGCGTAGTTATAGGCGTCATAGGCCGGGCCAATGCCGAAGGCTGCCGCCAGGGCCAACTGGCGCACCAGTCCACCCAGTTTACTCAGACTGGTGGCGGCGCCGACAATCAGCCCGATCCGGCCGAGGGAACGTGCAGGTGGGGGGTGGACCATGGGAGGCTGCCGCTGGGGCAGGATAGCTGGGTGCGCAAAGGGACCGGGAATGAGTCAGACAGAGACGGAGCAGTCACGCCAGGTGCTGTCCTTTGCACCCCTCACCGAAGGAATTCTGCTGCGGCGCTATCGGCGTTTTCTGGCGGACGTGCGGCTGGCTGACGGGACGGAGGTGACGGCCCATTGCCCCAATACGGGTCCCATGACCGGTGTCTGTCAGGTGGGAGCCCCGGTGCGCATCCGCCATGACTCCAGTCCCCACCGCAAACTGGCCTGGACCTGGGAGCAGATTCAGGTCTGTAGCCACGGGGGGCAGCCCGAGTGGGTAGGTATCAACACCGCCCTGCCCAACCGCCTCCTGGAGCAGGCCATCCGTCAGGGGAGGATGGATGCCCAGCTTGGCGCCCATGAAACCATCCGCCGCGAGGTGACCTACGGCCGCCAGAAAAAAAGCCGCATTGACCTGCTGCTTGACGGTGGTGAGCGCCCTATCTACGTGGAGATCAAGAACACCACGTGGAGTGAGGGGCCGGTGGCCTTGTTCCCCGATACGGAAACCACCCGGGGCCAGAAGCACCTGCAAGAACTCATGGACATGCTGCCCACGGCCCGGGCCGTGCTTCTGCTCTGCGTGAATCGCAGCGACTGCACCGACTTCGCCCCTGGTGATCGAGCCGATCCCCGCTATGGAGAGCTGTTCCGCATGGCGCGTTCTGCTGGCGTCGAGGTGTATGCGCCCCGCTTTTCCCACCGGCCGGCCGGCGTGGACTGGTGTGGCCTGGCAACGGTTCTGGATCACCAGCCCGATGCTCCCGCCCCAGAAGAATGCCGTGAAATTTTGTAACAGCGGCTACAAAATTTTCTCCTGTTGGCTTGCAATGTGGGGGATAGAGTTGGCGACATTCGCCGACGCCTCTTCTCTTTGCACGTGCTTTTTTCTTTAGTATGACGCTTGCAATGAATCGCCCGCGAATGACTGCGGCCCAGCAGTTGGCACAGAAGAGCCTGTACAACGGTGTCGCTCAGCTAACTGAGTTCATCACGAAGGGCTCTCTCAACCGGCTGGCCTGGTTGGCCTGCGTGCCCTTGAGCTTGATGGGCTTGGGCTTGTTTAATCTTGCTGCAAAGGCCCAGGAAACAATGGAGGCTGCTGAGCCGGAAATCAGCGCTGCTTTCCTGGCCAACAATCTCTGGTTGCTGATCGCCACCATCCTCGTCATCTTCATGAATGCAGGCTTCGCCATGGTGGAGGCGGGAATGTGTCGGCAGAAGAATGCCGTCAACATTCTGGCGAAGAACCTTTTCGTGTTCGCCCTGGCCGTGACTGCTTACTGGTTTATGGGCTACTCCATCATGTACGGGGACTCCGTAGCCGGCGGATGGCTCTATTGGAACCAGTTCTTCTTTGATCCCTACGTCTCGCCGGAGACCATTGCCGAGGCGGGTCTGGTGCCGACGGTGGACTTCCTCTTCCAGGCGGCCTTCGCCGGTACGGCTGCCACCATCGTCTCCGGGTTGGTGGCGGAGCGCATCAAGTTTGGCGAGTTCGTGATTTTCTCTCTGGTGCTCACCGGAATCATTTACCCCATTTCCGGAAGCTGGCAGTGGAACGGCGGCTGGCTCTCCGAGATGGGCTTTATTGATTTTGCCGGCTCCTCCATCGTTCACTCCGTGGGCGCCTGGGCCGGTGTTGTGGGCGCTGCCCTCCTGGGTCCCAGGATCGGCAAATTCGTCAACGGTCAAGCCCAGGCCATGCCTGGCCACAACATGGGGATCGCCACCCTGGGCTGCCTGGTGCTCTGGATCGGCTGGTACGGCTTTAACCCCGGCTCCGAACTGGCCATGGACCAGTACGTGCCCTTTGTGGCGGTGACCACCACCCTGGCGGCTGCCGGCGGCGGTATTGGCGCGGCCCTGCTCTCCAAGATCACTTCCGGCAAGCCGGACCTGACCATGATCATCAACGGCATCCTGGCGGGCTTGGTGAGTATCACTGCCGGTTGCGGCAACATGACCCTGGTGGGTTCGTGGGTGGCTGGTTTCATCGGCGGCCTCATCGTGGTGGTCTCCGTCGGTGTTCTGGACGGCATGGGCATTGACGACCCCGTCGGCGCCTTCTCGGTTCACGGCACCTGCGGCATCTGGGGCACCCTGGTGATCGGCCTCTGGGGTGTTGAGGGCATGGATGCCGGAGCTGCCGGTATCGGCCTGTTCAATGGCGGTGGCCTGGCGCAATTTGGCTACCAGTTGGTGGGCGTCCTTGCCTACGGCATCTGGACCGTGGTGACCTGCTTCATCGCCTGGAAGGTGATTGGCGCCATCTTCGGCGGCATTCGGGTGACAGAAGAAGAAGAGCTCACGGGTCTGGACATTGGCGAGCACGGCATGGAGGCCTACCCCGAGTTTGCATCCAGCAATGGCTGAAGCCGTTTGAACCGACCGTCCTGAACCTGACTTCTTTAAGTGTTCGGCATCGGCTCTGCATGAAATTGCTGATCCAGCCTCCGCTGGTCAACCTCCTATCAAAAGGCTCTGGACTATCCTGGTCCAGGGCCTTTTGTCTTGCTCTACCCATACACTGCTCACCCACCCCCTTGTGCCGTTGTGGCTGAAACCATTGATACTCAGGCGTTCCGCCGCACGCTCCACCACTCCGACAACTACAACCGACGTGGCTTTGGCCGAGCCAACGAAGTGGCCAGCACCCTGGAAAATGCCTATCAGTGCGACCTGATCCAGCAGATTCGCGCCAACAACGACAAGCTCACCCAGGGTCGTCTCACCATTCACCTGGCTGAGGCGTTTGGTTTCTGCTGGGGGGTGGAGCGGGCCGTGGCCATGGCCTACGAGACCCGGCGCCACTTCCCCCAAGAGCGCATCTGGATCACCAACGAAATTATCCATAATCCCTCGGTCAACCGCCATCTGCGCCAGATGGGGGTGTTGTTCGTGCCAATCATGGAGGGGCGCAAGGACTTTTCAGCGGTGGAGCAGGGGGACGTGGTGATTCTGCCCGCCTTTGGCGCCACGGTGGACGAGATGCAACTCCTCAGCCAGCGCCAATGCACCATTGTGGACACCACCTGCCCCTGGGTGTCCAAGGTGTGGAGCGCCGTGGAGCGCCACAAGAAGAAGGACTTCACCTCCATTATCCACGGCAAGGTGAAGCATGAAGAAACCCTGGCCACCAGCTCCTTTGCCGGCACCTACCTGGTGGTGCTGAACCTGGAGGAGGCCCGGGTGGTGTGTGACTACATCCTTGCCGGCGGGGACCGTCAGGCCTTTCTGGAGCGCTTCAAACATGCCTGCTCCCGCGGATTTGATCCCGACAGGGACTTGGTGCGGTTGGGGGTGGCCAATCAAACCACCATGCTGAAGACGGAAACGGAAGCCATTGGCCGGCTGTTTGAGCAGACCCTGTTGCGGCGCTACGGTCCCATATCCCTGAAGGAACACTTCCTGGCCTTTAACACCATCTGTGACGCAACCCAGGAGCGTCAGGACGCCATGTTTTCCCTGGTGGAGGAAAAGCTGGACCTGATGGTTGTCATCGGCGGCTACAACTCCTCCAACACCACCCATCTGCAGGAAATCGCCATGGAGCGGGGCATCCTCTCCCTCCACATCGACGCTCCCGAGCGCATTGGCCCGGGCAACGCCATCGAACACAAGCCGCTGGGTCAAGATTTGGAGCGCCTCTCCCCCTTCCTGCCTGAAGGGAACATCACCGTGGGGGTCACCTCGGGTGCGTCCACCCCTGACCGGGTTGTGGGGGAAACCATTCGCGCTCTGTTCGAGATTGCCAATGACGGCTTCCCCAACGAGGGATTCTGAACCTCAGCGATTCACCCAAATCCTGTTGACGATCTCCATGCCCGTCAGGGCTTGCCAGAGGAAGAGGGTCATGACGCCCATATTCAGCCCCACATGGGCTTTCCTCGCCACCACGTTGCCCCGCTGCACCAGGGGCGCCAGGGATGCGGCCAGGGCAATCATGCAGGCCATGGCGGCGCCCGCCAGCAGATGGGGACCCACAAACAGTTTGCCGTTATTGAGGTAGGTCACCCCCATGCCGAGGAAGGTGCCCAGCACCATCAACGCCAAAACAAGGGACCCCGTGAGGAAATGACGCTGGCTCACCTTGCTCTTGGCCAGTTGTTTGCGCAACTCGGCATCCTCTGTGGTGCGCAGCTTCTTGCTTCGGATGCCCAAAAACAGGGCATAGCCACTCAAGGCCAGCAGTGACCACATCATCAAGGGGTGAACGAAGTTGAGGCTGAAGCCAACGGTCTCCGGCATGGCAGCGTCAGGGGCATGGTCTGCTGGTTCAGGTTAAGAACTTACCGCTTGACATGTGCCTTAAGGCACGCCGCTAATGGAGAAAGTGGCGGCGACCGGTGCAGATCATCACCAAATCCCGGGCATTACAAGCCGCAATGGACTCCTCGTCCCGCTTGCTGCCGCCAGGCTGAATCAGGCCGCGGATACCGGCACCGGCCGCCAAGTGCACCGTATCGGGGAAGGGGAAAAAGCCGTCACTGGCCAGGACGGCGCCGTGGGACTGCTCTCCGGCAGCCGCCAGGGCCAACTCCGCTGCACCAATGCGGTTCATCTGCCCCGCGCCAATGCCGAGGGTCTGCTGATTGTTGGACACCACGATGGCGTTGGAGCGCACATGACGCACCACCCGCCAGGCAAAGTCCAGCTCCGCCAGGAGCGTGGCATCGGGTTGTGCCGTGCTGACCACCTGCCAGGTGGAACGGTCCACAGGCTCCCGATCCCGCTGCTGCACCAGGACACCCCCCAGGATGGTGCGCAGTTGTTGCCCGCATGTGCCGGCCACTGCCGCCTGGCCCAGGGCGAGAAGACGCAAATTGGGCTTCCGGGCCAGACACGCCAGCGCCTCCGCCGAGACCCCAGGGGCCACCACGCACTCCACAAAGACGGCGGCCAACCGAGCGGCGGCGGCGGCATCCAGGGGCTGGTTTACGGCCACAACGCTGCCAAAGGCGGACACCGGATCCGCTGCCAAGGCCCGCTGCAGCGCCGTGGCCGGATCAACTCCGGTGGCCACGCCACAGGGATTGGTGTGCTTCACCACCACAGCGGCCGCCTGCTCCGGCGGAAATTCCTGCACACTGGTGAGGGCAGCGTCCAGGTCCAGCAGGTTGTTAAAGCTCAGTTGTTTGCCCTGGAGTTGCCGCGCCGCGCCCCAGCCTGCCTGGGAATCCCCATACCAAAGGGCGGGCTGATGGGGATTTTCCCCGTAGCGCAAGCGCTGGCGCTGGGGCAGCGTCAACTGCAACGGCTCCGGCTCCTCCAGTTGGGCGCCAAACCACTGGCTGATGGCAGCGTCATAGCGGGAAGAGTGCCGAAAGGCGGCCAAGGCCAAACGGCGCCGCTGCTGAAGATCGGGGCCACCAGCGGCCAAGGCCTCCAGGAACGGTGCATATTGACTGGGCGCCGTCAGCACGCTGACGTGGGCATGGTTTTTGGCGGCGGCCCTGAGCATGGACGGGCCGCCAATATCAATGACCTCAACGGCCTGGTCCCAGGTCACCGTGGCATCCGCCACCGTGGCTTCAAAGGGGTAGAGGTTGACCACCACCAGGTCAATGGGGGGGATGCCCTGGCGTTGCAGGTCCTCCCGGTGTTCCGGCTTGTGGCGCTCCGCCAGAATGCCGCCGTGGATGCGTGGATGCAGCGTTTTGACACGACCGTTGAGGATTTCGGGAGCGCCGGTGTACTCCGCCACGGCGGTGACCGCCAAGCCCGCCTCCTCCCACAAGAGCCGTGCCGTTCCCCCACTGCAGATCAACCGGAAACCATGGCGCTGCTGCAAGGTTGTGGCCAAGTCCACCAGGCCGGTCTTATCGGAGACGCTGAGTAGTGCGGTGGGGGCCATGGGCACATCCGGACAGGACCCATGCTAGAGAAGAGCCACAACAAGCCAGTGGGCTGTGGCCGGGAAGATGGTGCGTCGGGGCAAGCTCGGAGTTGGTCGATTGGTTCTGCTCCATGGCTGGGGCGCCAACAACCGGGACCTGTTGCCCCTTGGCGTGCATCTCATGGAGGGTCTGGGGGACGTGGTGGCCTTGCAGGCTCCGGAGCCTCACCCCCACGTGCCGGGCGGGCGGCAATGGTATCCCCTGACCCAGGAGACGGAAGCGCAGGGATGGCCCGGGGTGCCCAAGGCTCTGGAGCACATCAACCATCATCTGCTCCGCCTGGGGCAAGAGCACCCATGGTCACGGACCGCCTTGCTGGGGTTTTCCCAGGGGGCCGCCATGGCCTTGGAAGCCGCTGTCCATAAGCCCCTGGCGGGGGTGGTGGCGTGTAGTGGGTATCCCCATGGCCAGAACCCGCTACAGGGTCTTCAGGTGCCAGTGCTACTGATCCATGGCCGGAACGACCCGGTGGTTCCCCTGCAAGCCAGCCTTCAGTTGCAGGCAGTGCTGGAGGCCCAGGGATGCGAGATTACGCTGCAAGGCTTCCCGGGTGAACACACCATTCCGCCCGAAGCCCTGACGCCCATTCGTCAGTTTCTTGTGCGGTGCTTCGGTGTGGAGTCCTCCTAGATCAAGGCCCTAGACAAAGGCATAGTCGTAGTCTTCCATTTCATCCCAGTCATCGGGGATGTTCTCAAGACCGGCATAAATAGTGTCTTCGCCGACGCTTTCCACAATTGTTTTTAGTGAAGGAAAAAGAAAATGATTTTCCGCAGCGTAATGGGCGCTGAACACCCCTTTCTCGGCAAGGAAGAAACGATCTGTTGTATGCTCGTTGCGGCGCACGTTGATGAGAGCAGGAGGCTTGAGCTCTTGCCTGGCAATGTAGTGGCGGGCTGCTGTGACAGGCTTAAGCTCCCCGGTCTCCAGGTGGAACGAAGGTACGTAGGAGAGAACCCGCTGGCCAGCCAGGCGGCGGCGGCTGACCCGCTTTCTTTTCTTCGACATAGAAAAATGGCCGGAACTTGGGGATTCCTTCACCAATGAACAACACCCTGTAGACTAAGCCATCTTTGTTGTTTCAGCAAGGATTTTCCTTTTAGCCTGCACGGAAATTCTCTGCATAACCCCTGGTGGCCCTTGGCGTTTCTGCTGATTACCGGTCCCTGGCCCAGCATTTGCTGGAATCCTTTGCCAGTGCCGGTGAACTGCGTTGCCTGGCGGTGTACATGGCCCTCAGCGACGCCTCGGGCCTGCTGCACCTGGAAACCGTGGCCTGCTGGCCGGCAGGCCTGCAGCGTCTACCGGAGTCCCTGAGCGATCCCGCTCTCCAGGTTCCGGAACAAGGACGCCGCTGGCTACCCTTGCGCAACGGCCACCATCTGCTGGGGGCCCTGTTGGTGGAAACCACGGCCTTGTCCTGGCCGGATTCCCTCTGCCAACGGCTCAGCCACCTGGCCACCGCCTTGGCCACCGCCCGGACCCTGGATCTGCGCTGTGAAAACATGGTGCTGGAGCTGGAGCACCTCCGGAAACAGCAGGCCGAGCAGGAGCACCAGTTGGCAGCCCTGATCCACCAGATGCGCAATCCCCTGGCGGCGCTGCGCACCATTGCCCAGCTTCTGCGCCGGCGACTGGATCAGGATTCCCACCATCAACACTTGGTGACCAGCCTTCTGGATGAGGGCCAGCAGTTGGAGCGTTACCTCAAGGCGCTGGAGCAATTGTCCCGTCAGCGCCTGAGCACGGAACTGGAGAAGCCTCGCCTGTTGCCGCCCTTTCGATCCAGCCGGGCGGAAGGGCGGCTGGAGGAGCGCCTCCCCCCCCTGCTGCGCCGTGCCCAGTCCAGTTGTGAAGCATCAGGACGCCCGTGGCATCAACCCCAAGACCTTCCCCAGTGGACAGGGGACGTGGACGCCGTAGCGGAAATCCTTGCCAATCTCATTGAAAACGCCCTCCGCTATGCCCCGCCCCGGGCGCCCATCGGGTTTTGCTGGTCCACCAGTGCCGATGCAGTGCAGTTGCTGTTGTGGGATGGCGGCTGCCCCATTCCCGAGCCGGAGCGGGAGCGGATTTTCTGCCAAGGCCAACGGGGCACCACCAGCACTGGCCACCAGGGCACGGGCTACGGCCTCAGCCTGGGTCGCCAACTGGCCCGGAGCCTGGGGGGCGCCTTGACGCTGATCACCCAACCGAGGCTGTTGTGCTCCGAGGCCACACCCGAAGGTAACGGCTTCCTGCTCGACCTGCCGACTTTCCCTCAAGCACCTCCGGCAACAGTCACCAAAACCAGCCCATAGAACCAGAGGCAGGCGGTGGCACTCCACTCCAGCACGGCCCCCAGACTGTCGCCACTCTGGCCCCCCAACAGACGGCCCAAGAGCAGTGTCACCATCACGACGGCCACGCTCCCCAGAAGGATCCAGGGGCCAAAGCCGAGGCTGAGACCCCCCAGGAGCAGGCTGGCGGGCAGCAACTCCCAAGTCAGGGCCTGTTGTTGGGCAGCATGGTGGGCGCCGCTGCCCTCCATGCGCAAGGGCGGCCCCCAGGCCAGCGCCAGCAGAGGCGCCGTGCGGGCCCACACCGCTACCGCCAGCAGGACGGCCACCATGGGAGCCTCTGCCTCCGCCAGCCAGAGCCATCCCCCAAACCGCAACAGCAACAGCGCCGCTACGGCCGTCACCCCCATGGCCCCCACCCGGCTGTCGGCCATGGCTTCAAGCCGTGTGGGTCCAGCACTGAGACCGTCGGCCGTATCCATGACCCCATCCAGATGCAGGCCCCCCGTGAGGCCCATCTCCGTGACCATCACCAGGGTGACGCCGCTGGTGATCGGTAGGTGCAACGGCTCCACCAACTGCCAGAGCAGACCCTGGATCAGGGCAATGGCCGCACCCACCAGCGGGGCGAAGCGGGCAATGCGCCCAAAGCGTGGCCGCACCAGCGGCAGGGTGGGGAGGCGGGAATAAAACATCCAGCTTCCCGCCAGGTCGTTCCACCAGTGGCCAGGGGACGAATCAGGCACGGGCTGACGGGACCGGCTCTCCCCGCCAGCCTAGGCTCAGGGCTCATAAACTGGGAGGAGATTCCCTCTGGTGAGGGGAATCCCCAGAGAGGTTCAGGAGGAGGATGGATGGAGGGTTTGTTCTGGCTCAGTGAGGAACAGCTTGAGAGGATGGAGCCCTTCGTTCCCAAGTCTCGCGGGGTGAGCCGTGTGGATGAGAGCAAGGTGTTGAGCGGCATCATCTACATCCAGCGTCACGGCTTGCGCTCTCGTGGATGCTCCAGCCGCCTATGGACCCTACAAGACCCTCTATAACCGCTTCCGGCGCTGGTCGGAGACAGGAGTGTTCCAGTCGATCTTCTCGGAATTGTCACGGCCCGAGGACGCAGAAGCGGGAGGGGTGCTGATGGTAGATTCCGCCTACGTCAAAGCCCATCGCAGGGCCTCCAGCATCAAAAAGGGGGCGCCGCGTTTGATCGGTGGCGCTAAAGGGAGACTGACCAGCAAGCTGCACGTGGTGTGCGACAGGCAGGGGTGTTCTGTACGGCTTCACCTGAGCGAAGGACAATGCAGCGACTTCACCGGCGCTGACCTCCTGCTGAGGGATCTGCCGGAGGCAACGACCTTGATTGGAGACAAGGGGGTACGACAGCAACAAGATCCGCACCATGCTGCTGGCGCAAGGCATCACTTCCTGCATCCCCTCCAGACGGAACCGCAACCGGAGGCTCCCTTACAGCAAGAGGCTTTACAAGCTGCGCCATAAGGTGGAAAGCCTCTTCGCCAAGCTCAAGGACTGGCGACGCATTGCCACCCGCTACGACCGCTGTGCCCATATCTTCCTCTCCACTGTCCTCCTCACCGCCACTCTCATCTCCTGGTTATGAGTCCTGACCCTATGGGTGTAGGATGGATGGATTGGCTCTCTGCTGGCTTCACCCCTATGGAGAACCTGGAAAATTCCTTCCAGGCTGTCTGGTCTTATTGAGAAGCCTTATGCCAAGTGGGTTCTGAGACCCTGTAGTTGCCCCATTCAGTCATTTTCCAGGCTTTCCCTATGCTCCACCTGAACCGTTTCTACCCCACCACCAAGCGCTGGCTCCCTTCAGGGGCGAGGAGGCTTGACCGTGGAGCCTGGACCTGGGCCTCGCCAGGGTGGCGATGGCGGGGAAAGACGCCCCGCAACAGGATAAAGGACTAAAGGGCACCACGAAAAATTGCCGTTTCCTCGCATGGGAGGACCCTGCCAGGCTACGAGAAATCCCTCCACAACTGACTTTCTCACGGTGAGACGGCAGCCCACTGGAAGGCCTTGCTCGATTTTTCGTGGTGCCCTAAAAAAGTAGAGATGCAAACAGAGCACGAGAATCCTGCAAAACTGACCACCTTCTCTGAATCTATGCTACTAGAATTCGGCCAGATGGCCCCACTTGCGTCTGTGGGGTCCGGCCATGAGGGTTTCCCATGGCGGCGCTGGAGACGCCTTCTTCCCTCCCGGCCTGAGGCTTCTTGCTCTTCCTCGACCAGCCGCTTCCGGCCCGGTTCTCCCCCTCTGCTTCCGTTCCTGCTGGGCCTGCTGCTCGCCGGGTTTCCCTCCGGGGCCGCGGCGCTGACATTCTCGAGCACGACCATCACCGAAGGCGAGACCAAGACCATCACGGTCACCGGCTTCCCCGCGAGCTGGACAGGCACGCCGACCATCGCGGTGAAATCTACCGGAAACACGGCCAGTTATAAATTGCTTTCATGCAGCAAAAACATTGACCTGATTTTCGGTGTCGATGTCTGTCCAGCCAACATGGAGACCTGGGACTCCGCGACCCGCACGCTCACCCTTACGCTGCAGGCATATGAGGACGGCATCGACGAGAGCGACGAGCATTTCACGCTCATTTTCCAGGACTCGGACAATACCTCGCGGTCCCAGGAGCAGCGCTTCACGGTGACGCCCAACCTGCCAAGTGTCACGCTCTCCGGCGCCACCACGATGGAGGAGGGCGCCACGATCTTCGTCAATGTCAGCCTGTCGGAAGCGGCGACATCGGAATGCCGCGTCAAGGTGCGGGCGCGCCGGGCCGACGGCTCCGTCTGGGGCAGCACCGCCGTCATCGCTTCCGGCAAGACGGCGGGGAAGGCGCCCGTGACGCACAACGACGACAGCGTCTGGCAGGAGAATGGCTGGTACGACATGCCGGTGTGGACGGCTCTGGGCGACTGCTATGCAGGTCCGGACGAGTCCGGCACGACGTTTTCCGTCCGCGTGACGGACGACGGCGACCCGAGACCCAACCGTCCGCCGAAGTTTCCCGACACGGTTTGGGCCTTCAGTTTTCCGGAGATGCCCGGCGCACCCTTCAGAAATGTCTTGCCGGCGGCCATGGACCCGGACGGCGACCCCCTGACCTACACGCTGGAAGGGGCGGATGTGGAATCGTTCGAGTTCGATGCCTCGACCCGGCAGTTGACGACCAAGGTCGGCGTCACCTACGACTACGAGGCGAAGCAGCGGTACTCGTTGAGGATCAAGGCGGACGACGGCAGAGGGGGGACGGACACCCTGGGATTTACCGTCCACTTGGATGACGTGGCCGAGCCGCCGTCGGCTCCCGCGGTGACCGCGGTGAACCCGACACCGGGTTCGAACACGAGCCTGGACGTAAGCTGGACGGCGCCGGACAACACGGGCAAGCCAGCGATCAGCAGCTATGACCTGCGCTATCGTGCGGGTTCGAGCGGGGACTGGACCAACGGCCCGCAGGACGTGTCGGGGACCTCGTCGCAGATCACCGGACTCGATTCGGGAACGACGTATCAGGCGCAGGTGCGGGCGACCAATGACGAAGGCGACGGCGACTGGTCAAATGCCGGGTCCGGCACGACGAGCGGCTCGTCCACGACTCCTGTGGCCGCCTTCGCCTCGGCCGCGTCGAGCGCAGGCGAGGACGCGGGCACGCAAAACGTGGCGGTGAGCCTTTCGCCGGCGCCGCAGTCGGCGATCACGCTGGCCTACACGGTGGGCGGCACGGCTACGGCGGATACGGACTTCAGCATCGCCAACTCCGGCAGCGTGCAAGTGGCCGCGAACGCAACGAGCGTGAACATTCCGATGGCGATCACGGACGACACGGATGATGAGGAAGCCGAGACGGTGGTTCTGACTCTGGGGTCCGGGACGGGCTACACGGTGGGGAGCGGCAACGTCCACACGCTCACCATCAACGACAACGACGACCCGCCGCCGATCACGCCGGTGGTGAGCATTGGGGGCAGCCCGTCCACCCTCACGGAGGGGGCTACGGCCAGGTTCACCCTGACGGCCAGCCCGGCGCCGACGGGGAACGTTTCCGTGGCGGTCACGGTAGCGGGTGGCAGCTTCGCCACGGGCGGCGACCGCACGGTGACGGTGGGCACGTCGGGTACCGCCAGCTTCACCGTCCCCACGACGGATGACACTACGGACGAGCCAAACGGAACGATCACCGCGACGGTGAACACGGGCGTGGGGTATACGAGACACGGCACCGAGAGGAGCGCATCGGTCACCGTGAACGACAACGACAATCCGGGGTCCACCACGCCGGTGGCCAGCTTCGGTTCTGCCACCTCCAGCACGGCTGAGGACGGGGGTACGCAGAACGTGAGGGTGAACCTCTCCCCGGCGCCGCAGTCGGCCATCACGGTGGCTTACACAGTGGGCGGCACGGCGACGGCAGGGACAGACTTCAGCATCGCCAACTCCGGCAGCGTGCAGGTGGCGGCGAATGTGACGTCTGTCAGCATTCCGGTAACGATCACCGAGGACACGGACGACGAAGCGAACGAGACGGTGATTCTGACCTTGGGGTCCGGCACGGGCTACAGGGTGGGGAGCGGCAACGTCCACACGCTCACCATCACCGACAACGACGATCCGGGGCCGGACACCCCGGTGGTGAGCATCACGGCCAGCCCGTCGTCCATGACGGAGGGGGACACGGCCAGGTTCACCCTGAGCGCCAGCCCAGCGCCGACGCAGGACATCTCTGTACAAGTGGAGGTGATGGACAGCGGGGACTTTGCCAGCGGCGGCACCGGCCCGCAGACGGTGAGCATCCCCCCGTTGGGCACCGCCAGCTTCACCGCCGTGACGACAGATGACGATACGGACGAGCCGAACGGGACGATCACGGCGACGGTCAATGCCGGCACGGGGTATTCACCCCACAACACGGAGGGGAGTGCATCGGTAACCGTGAACGACAACGACGATCCGGGGCCGGACACGCCGGTGGTGAGCATCACGGTCAACCCACTAACCCTCATGGAAGGGGAAACGGCCACCTTCACCCTGACGGCGAGCCCGGTGCCGACGGAGGACATTTCTGTAACGGTCCAGGTGATGGACAGCGGGGACTTTGCCAGCGGCGGCGCCGGCCTGCGCACGGTGAGCATCCCCCCGTC
>VXNS01000002.1 GCA_009840445.1 Synechococcus sp. SB0662_bin_14 | reverse complement strand
TAGATCCTCCTGTAGACCCTCCTGTAGATCCTCCTGTAGATCCTCCTGTAGACCCTCCTGTAGATCCTCCTGTAGATCCTCCTGTAGACCCCCCTGTGGATCCTCCTGTGGATCCTCCTAAGCCCAAGACTGACCCTTGCCTCAAGACGCATGATGGCAGTTGCTTGACCAGTGCCGAAGTTGCGGCAAAGGTTCAGCAGTTGACTGCAGCAGTCAAGGCCAAGGTTGGCGCGAGGATTGATAGTGAATTCGACGTCAAACGGTTTCCGCTGTGCGATACCCTGCCGAACCGGTGGGCATGCTTACCTGGGCCTGAACCTTCTTCAGACCTTACTCCAGAAGAGAAGGAACGATTTAGGAAAAGTATAAGGAAAGCGAAGAGTAAAGATAGGGAAGAAGGTATCGCTTACATTGCGGATGTCACTGCCATATTTCGAGAATGGGCGAAACGGCCTTTGGAGATGGTCAATAGGTACGAGGCCCTGGCAAACCTTGAGTTAATGCTAGGCCCGGATGCGGCATCGAAACCCGGCAAGGGAGTCACGATTGGATTCATGGATAAAGGAATATATTCTTCTCATCCTGTTTTTCACTATACGGGATCTGAAAGAACCATCACCCGCGAGTTATTAGACAGGACAGAAGAAGGTCTGCAGCATCACACAGAAGTCAATAAACGGGATCTAGAGTCGCATGGAACTAGAGTTGCTAGCATGGCTGCCGGGAAATTTTACGGCGCCTATGGTGCGGACATTAAAATGTTTCGTAGCTACGGCGGTGCATCAGACTTTAGTCATGCTCTAGGAAAAGATCTCGACATTCTTAATATATCGTTGCCAGGTGGGCTAAATATTACAGGTCGTACAGAGCAACAAATTCGCGACAAGTACGGCGAGGAAATCAAAGTATTTGCTCAAGCTGATGCTCAAGAGAAGACAATCATTGTCTGGGCTGCCGACAATTACAAACGCCCCTCCCCAAGCACCCTGGCCGGTCTTCCTGCAAAAATTGATGAGGTGCGAGGCCACTACATCGCAGTCGTGAGCGTCAATAAAGATGGTACCATCTCAGGTTTCTCCAATCGCTGTGGAATCGCTCAAGACTTCTGTATTGCAGCACCGGGCAGTATTCTACTTGCTCCCCATCCGCGTAAATTTGTCATAGACGAGAATGGCAAAGGTAAACTTGTTCCCGTGTCGCCGAAATCATTATTTTTATATGGCGAGGCCGGCGGCACATCCATGGCAGCACCCATGGTCAGCGGCGGCCTGGCCATCATGAAGCAACTCTTCCGTGGCCAACTCTCCAGCGAGCAGTTGGTATCACGCCTCCTCACCACCGCCAAGGACGACGGCATCTATGCCGATTCAGCCATCTACGGCCACGGCCTCATGGACCTGGGCGCCGCCACCAGTCCCTGGGGCATCCCCGCCTTCATGGGCAGCGGCCAGCCTGTTGCCACTGCCACACAGGGCGTCCCCATCACCGCCTCCTCCCTGGCGGCTGGCCCCGCCCTGGGCGATGCCCTCTCCCGTGCCCTCGGCTCCCAGCAGGTGGCCGTCTTCGATTCCCTCGGCGCCCCCTTCTGGTTCGATGCCGACTCCTTCACCGTGGCAGCGCCGGGCGCCACCCTTGCGGCGCGGTTGCAGGAGGTGCTCCACCCCCGCCCCTGGCCAGCCATCCCCCACACGTGGCAGGCGGGGTTCCAGGAGGCGGCACTTGCGCCCCACTACGGCCATTTGGCGCTCACCAGTGGGGCGGACCGCCTCACCCTCTCCGGGCCGGAGGGCATCTCCGCAACGGTGGTGCAGGAGCCGGAGCGGCTGCAGGGGCTGGCGCTGGCCTGGACGCCACCGTCTGCACCCATGCTCTCCCTGGGCGCCGGCGTCGTCAGGGAACATGACGGTCTGCTGGGGAGCGAGGCGGCCGGCGCCTTTGGCGAATTGGGGGCCACCACCACCTTCCTGAGTGGCGGGCTGCGGGGCAGTGCGGGGCGGTGGCGCCTGGCGGCCCTGGGGGAGGTGGGGCAGGTCAGTGCCTCGGTGCGTGGCGGCAGCCTGGTGGAGGAGATTTCCCGCCTGAGTACGAGCGCCTTCCGTCTGTCGGCCGGCAGAGAGTTTGACAACGGCAACCGGCTCCGGTTGTCTGTGGCCCAGCCCCTGCGGGTGGAGCAGGGCAGTGCCGGGTTCTGGCTGCCCACGGGTCGCACCCCGGACGGGGTGGTTACCGCCACCTCCTTCTCCGCCCCCCTGTCCCCCAGTGGCCGCCAGGTGGATCTCACCACCACCGTTGAGCTGCCCCTGGCCGAGGGCCGGCTCTCTCTGGGGGTGAGCAGGAGTGGCCAGCCGCAGCACCAGCAGCAGGCGGCGCCGGAATGGGTGGTGTTCACCACCTATCGCGCCACCTGGTGACACCCCATCCCACCGCCATGCCGTCCCTGCTCAGCCCACCCTGGCGGGAGCCCCAGCACCAGTGGGGCGCTGCGCTCAGCCAGTTGCTGATTCAACCCCATTACATTTATCTAACTAAAATAAAACATAGTTACATACCTATGATGCCTAGGGAGACTATACTATAGAATTTGACCATCCATGATATAAACTTCTCCTGTGCTATAATTACAACATTCGTTAATTCTGTTTGTCTTAAACGTTCTAATACCTTTTCTTAAATAACAGTATCTCTTTACATATTCTAACTCTTTTAGTTCTGATAAGTCAACTTTCTTTGCCGGCATAATTATTCTAGTAGTGTCATTTCCTTTAGAGTCTTTATAGTTTATCTTTAACAGTAATCCATATTTATCATTGATTTTATCTAATTCTTTTTGAGGTAACTCATTCCCTAAGGCTTTTATTAAAGATTCCTTATCTTGTTTTGAAGTAGACTTTAATTTTTTTATATCTTTCTCTTCTGTTCTATCATTGAATATAAGACTTTTAATAAATCTTAAAATAAATCTTAAAAATGTTACAAAACCTAACATAGCAAACAGCAAAACTAAGGTGACGAAAATCTGCATGGGAGTAGAATAAAAGTGAATTCTACATGCGGACTTATTTTCTTGTCAAGAATGGTTAACAATACGTAACTATATCAGGATTGCTGCTCATAAAGTCGATCTGCCATTTACTAACACGCTCCACCGTGACCCAGGCGCCGGGCCGCAGCTTGGCAGGCGCGGCGGGTGAGGGCCATGGCGGTGAGGGTGGGGCTTTGCCAACCGGAACTCACCCAGCAGGCGCCATCCGTCACCAGCAGGTTGGGGCAGTGCCAGTGGCGATTCCAGGAATCCAGCACGCTGTCCTGGGGGCTGCACCCCATGGGGGCGCCACCCACTTCATGGATGTAGTAGCCCGGCGGCGCCCCATGGCGATGACGGGCCTCCACAGCCCGCACCAAGCCAGCAATGCCAGGCATCCGTACCAACTCCGGCAGGCCCATGGTCACCCCGCCGCTGACCCGCACCACCTCGTCCATGTGGTGCGCCATGGAGTGCAGCAAGGCGTATTCCGCGGATCGCCAGCGGCAGCGAATCATGGGGACCGGCAGACCGCAATGGTCATGGTGGATTGGATCCAGTTGAACGCGATTGTCCGGATGACTTAACACCTCTCCATGGCCCACCAGAAATCCGATGGCTCCCGGCCCCACCCGCCGCAACGGCGCCGGCACCCCCAGGCGCTGGGCGCCGCCCCACAGCCCGTAACCCCGCAGCGGGGCGCCCCCGGCGGCGGCGGCGGCGGTGCTGTGGCCGCCGTTGTGGGGAATGAAAAAGCTCTCCGCGCCGGAGAGGGGCGCCGTAGCCTCGGCACTGGCCACACCGGGCAGATGAAAAAAGCGGGCAACGGACACGTGGTCCATCAAGCCCCGACCGGTGAGACCGGCCGGGTCAGGGAGGCCCGGTGTGCGATGGGCCGGGCCGGAGTGGAGCAGGATGCGCAGGCTTTCAATGGTGGAGGCGCAGAGCACCACCAGCTTGGCCCGCAGCAGTTGATCCCGGAGCGGGCTCCCGGAGCGGTACACCACCCCTTCCGCTTGCTGCCCCCCTTTGCCCATGGCCACATGGCTGACGGCGGCACCACTGATCAGACGACAGCGACCGGTGGCCATGGCCCGCGCCAGGGCAGCCCCCTGGCTGGCGCGCCGCGGCCAGGGATTCTGGTCATCCAGGTTGGGCTCCAGGGCAAAACCACGGGAGGGGATGAGTTGATCCTGGGGACGGTGGCGGGTCAAGGCCCTGCGCATGTGCTGCTCCGCCGCGGTGAGGGGACTGGCCGGACGGTAACACCCATCCAGGAGTACACTCAACCCATCCCGCTGGCCCCGCACCGCCAGGAACTGCTCCAACCAGGTGTAGTGGGGATCCAGATCCCGGTGGCGCAGGGGCCAGTTGCGGCCATAGCCATCCCGATCCGCCGCCCGCAACTCCCGATCCGATAACCGCAGCGTGATGCCCCCCCCAGGTGAGGCTGCGCCCCCCCACATGGCGTCCCCGCGTCCACAGAAACGGCTGATCCGGTGGGGTGCTGTAGGGATGCTTGCGCTCGTCCACAAACAACTCCGGATTGGTCTTCCAAATTGTTCAATAGGCACACCTGATATTCCGCTTGCGAGCTATAGGCTCCAAAAGAGAGGTGGGGAAGAATTCTTATTCCAGTTCCAGGTTTAGCCGGGAAGGCGGATTTGTAGAGATTGGGCACACCAGGGCGAACCCCTCTGGCCAGCAATGCCTGCTCATCAACCTTGCCGTTGGCTGCGGCAGACAGGATCCCCAAAGCTTCCAGCAGATTGCTTTTGCCGCTGCCGTTGGCGCCGATGAAGACGTTCACGCGCCCCAACGCGACCGTCACGTCCTCCAGGGACTTGAACGTCTGGACGGAAAACCTTTCAATCACGTCTGCCGGTTCTCCTCTGGGATCTCATGGAAGTGTAGGCTTTATCATCACCAAACAGAAGCAGAATCCATGAAGCCACGTTCCGAATCCCAGGCTTCCCGATCCCAGGCAGACCCTGACGATGGTCAGGAACTCACGGAGGACGAAATCCTCGCAGAGGGCCGTGCCGCTCTTGAGGAGGCGACCAAGGAGTTTCAAGTTGTTCTGGAACGGGAAGACAAGGCTCTGCGGAAGCAGTTTGCCCAAAAAGGGTTCACCCCCATGCAAGCCCAGGCAAGAGCGCTGCTTTGGCTGATCAATCTACAGGATGTCCACTTGGAGGTGCTAAAGAAAGCCGTAGAAGAGGATGACACGGCAGCAGTGGCTGCCTGGGCAAGGGACCTGGGCAAGCTCTCGGCTGCAATCGCCGTTCTGGAGACGATTCAGCCGATTATCCCGTAGGGCAGGAATTCAGCCGATTCCCAACAGGGCATGGGTGAAGGCCTCGCCGCCAAAGGCCAACTCGGTGGTCAGCAGGGCGATAAAGCCCACCATGGCCATGCGTCCGTTGAGCTTTTCGGAGCGGGCATGGAAGCCCCAACCCTGATTGGCATCCACCACCACCATGCGGGGCTCGCGGGCAAAGGCATTGAGGCGGCCGCCGTCTTCCGTGGTGACGGTGGCGCCGCGGATGATGGGGGAGGACATGGTGAGATTGGCTTGGCTCATGGCTTCAGCAGCAACAGACCTAATCGTAACAGATTATTAAGACCTGTGGGATCGGGGATGAGGGTTTCCCGCCCCTAGCCTTCACTTACCCCTTCAATGCGGTCCTCAACGTCCTGATAAAGCTGCTGCAACTGCTCCACGTTCTCGGCGCTGGTGTCCCAGTAGCCCCGCCCATGCACCTCCAGCAAGGTGCCCACCATCCGCCGAAAGCTGTGGGGGTTTAACGCCAGCAGCCGTTGCCGCATGGCCTCGTCCTGGATAAACGTGGCATTGGCCTCTTCATAAATGAAATTGTCCACCTGGGCGCTGGTGGCGCTCCAACCCAAGGTGTAGTTGAGGCGTTTGGCCAACTCCCGCACCCCCTCGTAGCCGGAGGCCAACATGCCCTCGTACCAGCGGGGATTCAGCAGCTTGGTGCGGGAATCGAGGCGAATGGTTTCCGCCAGGCTGCGCACCTGGGCATTGGCCGTTGTGGTATCGGCGATGAAGCTGCTGGGCGCTTTGCCGTCGTCCCGCAACTTGCGGATCAGGTTGGTGGGATCGGAATCAAAGTAATGGCTCACGTCGGTGAGGGAGATTTCCGCGGAGTCCAGGTTCTGGAACGACACGTCCGCAGTTTTGAGGGTGGACTCGAAAAGTTCTCGCTCCATGGAGAGTTGGCCAGGATTTTCCCCGTCAAAGGCAAAGCTTTTGCGCCTGAGGTACATGTCCTGCAGCTCGCTTTCTTCGTCCCAGGTGCTGTTTTCCACCGCCAGATTCACGTTGGAGGAATAGCTGCCGCTGGCGTTGCTGAATACCCGGGTTGCGGCGCGGCGTAGATCCATGCCCTGCTCTGCGGCCTGGGCCAAGGCGTGTTTGCGAACAAAGTTCATCTCCTCGGGCTCCTGTGCCTCTGCGGCCATCTTCACCGCTTGATCCAGCAGGGCCATCTGGTTGATAAACAAATCCCGGAACACACCGGAGCAGTTCACCACCACGTCAATGCGGGGACGGCCCAGCACCTCCAGGGGAATGAGTTCCAGCTTGTTCACACGACCGATGGTGTCGGCCTTGGGCTGGACACCCAGAAACCAGAGGATCTGGGCCAGGGATTCACCGTAGGTTTTGATGTTGTCCGTACCCCAGAGCACACAGGCAATGGTTTCCGGCCAGGCGCCGTTGTTTTCCTGGCGCTGCCGCTGCAGAAGCTGATCCACCACCTGCTTGGCTGCTGCCACGGCGGCACGGGTGGGAATCGCCTGGGGATCCAGGGCGTGCATGTTCTTGCCGCTGGGCAGCACGCCAGGATTGCGGATGGGATCGCCGCCAGGGCCTGGGAGAACGTACTCCCCATCCAGACAGCGCAGCAGGCTGTCCAGTTCCTGATCGGCGCAAATCTGCCGCAAGCTGCCCTGGAGGTAGACAAACAGCTTGTCGAGGGCCTCCTGATCCACAGTGGCAAAGCCCCGATTGATCAAGACGCGCAGCCATGGGCTGAGGCCCTGGCGACCCAGGAGCCGGTTGAGCCACTGCCCCAGCCTGCTCAACAACTGGCGCCACCAACTGCCCCGGGCCGTTAAATCCACGCGCCCATCGCCCCTGGTGACCACCGCCACCATGGCGTCAACGGCAGCGCGGCTGGCGTCGTTGATCCGCCGCGCCAACTCCACGTCAGCCAGCACACCGGCGTTGTTGCCCGCGTAAATATCCTCAATGGAGCGACCCAGGTGCGCCGCCAGGAGACTGGGGAGACCCAGGATTCCCTCCCCTTCCCGATCCAGGGCGGCAATGTTCACCAAGGTGGCCACCGCCTCTTCGGCTGTGGGGGGTTTGCCGATGGTGTGGAGGCCGCAGGGCAGCAGACGGCTTTCGATCTCCATGAGTTGGCGGTAGACCGCACCCACCACGCCGTCACGGGCCTGAAGATCCAGGGCGTCCACGTCGTCCGGCAAGGCCACGTCCTGATCCAGGTTGCAGCGCCGGGCCGTTTCCACAACGGCATGGACAATTTGCACCCCCCGGTCCCCATCCCGCAACTGTTGATAGGAACCCACCAACTCGCTTAATTCCTTCAGCCCTTTGTAAAGGCCGGAATTTTCAGCCGGAGGGGTGAGGTAGCTGATGGTGGCCGCATAACCGCGGCGCTTGGCGATGGTGGCCTCGGAGGGATTATTGGCGGCGTAGTAGTACAGGTTGGGAATGCAGCCGATGAGACTGTCGGGATAGCAGGTGTCGCTCATGCCCATCTGCTTGCCGGGCATGAACTCCAACGAGCCGTGGGTGCCGAAGTGCAGCACCGCATCGGTCCCCCAGATGTGCTGCAGATAGGTGTAATAAGCGGCAAAGCCGTGGTGGGGGCTGGCGCTGCGGGAGTACAGCAGGCGCATGGGGTCCCCTTCGTAGCCGAAGGTGGGCTGAACCCCCACAAACACATGGCCGAACTGGCGGCCATAGACCAGCAGATTCTGTCCGTCGCTGTTGAGGGCGCCAGGGGCCTTGCCCCAATTCTCCTCCAGCCGCTCGGCGTAGGGGGTGAGGCGGTAGTACTCCTCACAACCCATGCGGTAGGCCACAGCCAGTTCCGGCGCCCCCTCCATGGCCTCGGCATCCCGCAGGACCGCGTCCATAAGAGCCTTGGGGGTGGGGGGCAGATCCTCCAGGTGGTAGCCCCTGGCCTGCAACTCCACCATCACCCTGTGGATGGAGTCGAACACGTTCAAATAGGCCGCCGTGCCCACGTTGCCCTTGTCCGGCGGGAAGCTGAACACGGTGATGGCCAGCTTCTTGGCCTGTCGCGGCTTGCGGCGCAGATTGGCCCAGCGAATGGCCCGCTCCGCAATGGCATCCACCCGATCCTGCAGGGTGTGGGCCTTGCCCGTGGCGGCGTCACGACCGGAAAGCACAATGGGTTCAATGGCCCCGTCCAGTTCGGGAATGGCAATCTGCAGGGCCACCTGCACCGGGTGCAGCCCCAGGTCACTGGCTTCCCACTCCTGGGTGGTCTGGAACACCAGCGGCAACGCCACCATGTAGGGCCGGTTCAAGGTCTGCAGGGTTTCAATGGCGCGGGGATGGTCCTGGCGGGCCGGGCCACCCACCAGGGCAAACCCCGTCAAGCTCACCACCGCATCAACCAGGGGCTGGCCGGGGTCCGTTGAGGAGGCCGACGAGAAGAAGTAACTGCGCACCGGCTTGGAAAAGTCCAGCCCACCACAGAAAACGGGAATGACCCGGGCGCCGCGGAACTCCAGCTCCTGCACCAACGCCACATAGTGGGCATCGTCTCCCGTGACCAGGTGACTGCGCTGCAACACCAGGCCAATCCAGGGGCCGTCCCCCTGGCGGCCCGGGACGTCCGAGCGCGCCCCTGTCCAGGCCATGTAATCATCCAGATCCTCGAACATCCGGGGCGCCAGGGGATGCCAGATGCCCTGGTCCGGGTAGAGAACAGGGTCTGCAGCCTGCATCAGGGGCTGGCCAGCCTGGGGGTAGACGTAGCGGTTGGCCAGCATCACCAGGAAATTGCGCAGGTTGTCCGGTGATCCCCCAAGCCAGTACTGGAAGCTGAGCATGAACGCCCGGGCATCCTGGGCCTTGTCCACAGGCAGGTACTTGAGCACCGTGGGCAAGGTGTTCAGCAACTTGAGCATGGCGTCCTGAAAGCTGGCGCCGCCAGCCTCCTTGCGCCGCTTCATGAAGCCGGCCATGGCGCTTTTGCTCTGGCCAAGCTGGGCCATGGAGAAGCTGCCCAGCTTGTTGAGCCGCATCACCTCGGGCATGGAGGGGAACACCACCACCGCCTTGAGCCGCTGCCGGTGCGGCTCCACCGCTGCCACCACCTTGCCGGCCAGGTCTTCAATGAAGATCAAGGAGGCAATAAACACGTCCGCCGCCGCCACGTCCCCACAAAAGGCGTCGTAGTTCTCCTGATCCCGCAACTCTTCAATCAGGTAGCCGCTCAACTCCACGGCCAACCGGCCAGGCTCCTGGTTCAGGGTTGTGGCCGCGCTGGTGAGGGCGCTCTGGTACTGGGGCTCCAGCACCACGTAGACCACCTTCAGCAAGCGGCGCCCGTGGACCTCGGCAGGTGTGACCCGGCGAATGGTGGAGCGAACCTGGGTGAACATCGGGCCAAGCGAGGTGGTGGTAGTCTGGCAGAAAGGCCGGCCAGAAGGTGGAGGGGCAGCAACCATTACCTGCGGTAAGGCCACATCTTTGGCTCCCTGACAGAACCGGATCAAACCCATCAGCCATCTCAAGGCCCATGCCTCGAAGATCATCGACACCCTCAGGGAGCAATGAGAGCCGCTTAGTCATCACGCAGAACGGCGAAGCCAAGGTGTGGTGCTTCAGGACATCCACGTCTTCACGAAGGCCCGGGAGACGATGGCGCTGCTCAAGGTTCTCGCCCTCGGCAACCAGCAGATTGAGGCCGCTCAGGTGGGACCCGCCACCGATGTGGTTGCCCGGCTTCGAGAGAGACAACCGCTCGGGCAAGACACGTTGTGGACCGAATTGAAACGGTATTCCAACGCCTGTCTCACTTCGAGACATATAGGTAGGCGTTGCGACTTGGTGATTGCCACCATCTCTGCCTCGGCCCAAGTGGATCAGCACACCGTGCCCAAGCCTGGACCAGGCTCTTCGGATCTGCGGTGACCTCTCTTCTTGCTGTGGCATCCAAACTGCTGCCACTGGCGCTGGCCCTGGGCTGGTTACCAGCCAGCATTCTTTTCTATGCTCTTCTGCGTCAGCAGCCCCCACCGCTGATGGCGTGGTTGTCCCTCTGGCCTACTGCCCTGGCTGGACTTCCCCTGGCTGGAGCCACTTGGCGGTTGCAAGGACTGGGGCATTCCCGTACGGCCCGTTGCCTGATGGTCCTGCTGGGTACCGCAACCGTTCCCGTTGCCCTGGTTGCTGGCCTTTCGGGCCCTGTGGCCATTGTGGTGGCTGCAAGTGTGGTCAGCCTTCCTGCCTGGCTGGTGGTCTTGGCGGTCCGGTGGCGTGCGGGAGACACGCGTACGTGACAAACGTGACGATTCTATTTCGGTGAACTTTTATGTGGCCTTGGACGGGTAGCCGACCTCAGAGGAAAGAAGGCCTGATAGAAAATCTCTGCGTAGCGTCCCCTCTGATTCCAAGGGCGTACACCCCCCACTTCTACTCTCATGCTCGACGCTTTTTCTCGTGCCGCTACCGCCGCTGATGCAAGCGGTTCCTTTATTGGTGGCGGTCAGCTTGCTGCGCTTAAAACCTTTGTCGCAGAAGGTAACAAGCGCCTGGATGCCGTCAAAGCCATCTCCACGTCCGCCTCCTGCATCGTCACTGATTCAGTGGCCGGCATGATTTGCGAGAATCCCGGTCTCACGTCTCCCGGTGGCAACTGCTACTCCAACCGGCGCATGGCCGCCTGCCTGCGGGATGGAGAAATCGTGCTTCGTTACGTGGCCTACGCCCTTCTGGCTGGCGATAGCTCCGTTCTCCAGGACCGCTGCCTCAATGGTCTGAAGGAGACCTATGCGGCTCTGGGTGTGCCCACGGGCTCCATGGCTCGCGCCGTGGCCATCATGAAAGCCTGCGCTGTGGCCCACGTTAACGGAACCAACGGTGACCGTGGTCCCCAGGCAACCAACAACACCATCAACCTGGGCACCACAGCAAAAGGCGACTGCTCTGCCCTGGCCTCAGAGGCTGCCAGCTACTTTGACACCGTCTCCACTTCCATAAGCTGAAGGGCACAGCCCCAGCTTGATTTCTGACGCTCACAACCTTCCTACGCTTTCGCGATGAAATCCACCATCACCACAGTGATTGCAGCAGCAGATAACGCTGCTCGCTTCCCCAGCGCTTCCGACCTGGAGTCTGTCCGCGGTTCCCTGGAGCGGGCCGCTGCCCGCATGGAGGCTGCCGAAAAGCTGGCCGCCAACTACGATGCCGTGGCCCAAGAAGCGGTCGACGCGGTCTACAAGGTCAATCCCCAAGGGAACCTGGGCCGTCAGCCCCGGGTCTGCGACACCGAGGGCAAAGACAAGTGCAAGCGTGACTTTGTTCACTACCTGCGTCTGATCAACTACGCTCTGGTCACCGGTGGCACCGGACCCCTTGATGAACTGGCCATCAACGGCGCCAAGGAGGTCTATGCAGCCCTCAGCATCGATGCCGCCACCTATGTCTACGGACTCAACACCCTGCGCAACCGCGGCTGCGCTCCCCGTGACATGAGCGCCCAGGCCTTGGCAGAATACAACGCTGCTCTCGACTACGTGGCCAACTCCTTGGGCTGACTCAGCCACCGGATAGGCGAAGACTGGAGAAGAAAGGCCTTGGGTCACATTCTCCAGTCTTCGTAACAATTTAGCCATGTTCTTCCGTGGCGCCAAAACTTGGCCCTAGAGTTCCACGACTGTCCTTAAAGCGGCCAGCTTCCGCTCCCACAACACGGCTCTCCTTCCATGACCTTTGGTCCAGCCTCTCGTCTTGGTGTCGAACGCTTCGAATCGACTCCACCCCAACAACAGTACCAGGCCAGCAGCAACGAAGAGCGTGAAAACCTCCTCTCTGCTGCTTATCGACAGGTGCTTGGCAATTCCTATGTCATGGAGAGCGAGCGACAGTCTGTCGCTGAATCCCAGTTTAAGCTGGGTCGCATCAGCATGCGCGAATTTGTGCGCACCCTGGCCAAGAGCTATCTCTATCGTAGTCGTTTCTTTGACGCTTGCAATCGCTATCGCTACATTGAGTTGGCCTTCAAACATTTGCTGGGCCGCTCCCCTGACTCTTTTGCCGAGATGCGTGAGCATGCAAACCGGCTAGACAGTAAGGGTTACGATGCAGATATTGATTCCTTCATTGATAGCGAAGAATATCAGCAACGCTTTGGAGAGGATACAGTGCCCTATCTCAATGGCTGGAAGTCTGGGCCAGGGAAGAGTATGCGGGAATTTACCTGGATGTTCCAACTTACCCGTGGCGCTTGCGGCAGTGACCTCAAAGGAGATCTATCAGGTATCAACTCCAAGTTGGGTCGTGCAGCTTATCTAAATCGGTCACTACCGATTGTGGCTCCTTCAGGTGTGAACGGTAATGGGCAAGGGTTTGGCTTCCGCCCCACTACCCGACTCAACGAACCCCAGTCTCGCTTTGGCGTTGGCGCAAGTGACGAGGGCAAGGTGTTTCGCGTGGAGGTCACAGGCTATAATGCCTCGGGCGTTGCCAGAATCTCCCGCTACCGCAAGAGCAATCAGGTTTTCTATGTGCCCTTTGCCAAGCTCTCTGAGCAGTTCCAGCGCATCCACCAGGAGCGCGGAAAGATTGCCAGCATTACACCGGTGAGTTGACTCCTCTTTCTCTCTTTGCGCCAAAACCTTTAACCCTTTTCCCCACTTGCCACCATGGTCCCCCCCACCAGCCTTTCTGACTACCGTACCCAGAAGTACTCTTTTGGCGTGGCTCGCGACCTGGACCTTGATCCAATTCGTTTAAGCGCCAGTCGCGACAATCTGGATGCCGTTATCAACAGCGCCTATCGTCAGGTGTTTGGTGGGATTGGCCTGTTTGAGGTCGATCACGTCAGCGTTGCCGAATCCCAGCTTCGCCAGGGTAATTTAACGGTGAAGGGCTTTGTGGAAGCGCTGGGACAATCCAGTACCTATGAGCGACTCTTCCTGAGCTCCACCAGCCCCCACCGCTTTGTGGAGCTCAACTACAAGCATTTCCTGGGCCGTCCCCCAGCCAGTGAAGCGGAAGTGAGTACCCACGTGAAGCTATTGCGGGAGCAGGGCTACGCAGCAGAAATCAGCAGTTACGTCAACAGTGACGAGTACCAGGCGGCATTTGGGGATGACACCGTCCCCTATTTGCGTTCCATCAACAGCTTGGCGGGCTTTGCCCAAGACACCTTTAATAAAACCTTCCGCCTCAGGGGTGGCGCTGCCGCCAGCGACTTCTCCATGGGGCGCAGCAGCCGCACCATTGCTGAACTGCTTGGCTATCCCAATTACGCCATTCCTCTGCCCAGCCAGGGGCGCCCTCTGGCCAAGCTTTCCAATTTTGCCCGCGTCACCAAGGGTCCCCAGTCCGTTCCCATCAACAGCAGTCCCTACGGCGGCTTTGGCGTGGGGGAGCGGGTTCAGCCCCGCTACATGCGCCAAGCCAGTGACAACGCCATGGATAAAGCCGTCCTGCTGCGGCAGCTTTATCGCCACGTGATGGGCAATCCCCATCTGATGGAAACAGAGCGGCCTGACGCGCTGGAATCCCAATTCCTCAGCGGGAGACTCAGTGTGCGGGAATTTGTTCGTGGACTGTGCAAAACACCTCTCTACCGTAGCCGTTTCTTTGAAACAATGGCGCCCTATCGCTTTGTGGAAGTGAACTATAAGCATATTCTGGGTCGCAGTCCGGAAAACCAAGCGGAAATGGGCGCCCAACTGGATCGGGTGATCACCGCCGGCTACGATGCCGCCATTGACTGGTTGGTGGACAGCGATGAGTACAGCAATGCGTTTGGCGACGACGTGGTCCCCTATCTGCGGGGCGTGAGTAGCGGAGACGGCCGCAGCCAGGTCAACTTCAACCGCACTCTGACACTGGTGCCCGGCTATGCTGGCAGCGATAGCATAGGCAGTGATTCCAGTACGGTCAACACCGTTGCTGGAGCCTCCAGTCTGGCCATTGCCACCCGCAGCACCGCCAGCAGCGGCTCAGTTGATGCGCCAGGCAAGCGCTTCCGCATTGTTGTCGGCGGTCAGCGTGCCGGCAGTCGCCGTCGCCTCGCCACAACCACCTATGTGGTGTCCGGTGACAACATCACCAGCCAACTGGCGTTTATCCACCGCGACAGTGGCCGGATTCTTAGTGTCACAGAGATCACCTGATCTGCTGTGACCTTTTCTCTCACCGCATCTGGCCCCCTGTGCTGGGTGCGGCATTCCTACCTTTCTCTCTCAAAACACCATGCCCCTCTGGCTCGCCGACGAAGCAAAAGCAGAGCTGTTCAAAGCTCGCTACGAGACGGAATTCCAGGATGTCATCGCCAAAGCCTACCGCCAGGTTTTGGGCAATGCTCACGTTAACAGCTTTGAGCGTTGCAGTAAGGCTGAATCCCAGTTGCGCAATGGCCGCATCACAGTCCGTGAGTTTGTCATGGCTGTTGGCCTTTCCGAGACCTATAGGAGTTTGTTTTTCGCACGGAACACGCAGTATCGCTTTATCGAACTGAACTTCAAGCACTTTCTAGGTCGGGCGCCCCGTAGCCAGCAGGAGGTGGCTGAGCATGTGCTGATTTACCACACCCATGGCTACGATGCTGAAATCCTCTCCTACATGGATAGTGAGGAGTACAGCAATGTCTTTGGAGAGAACAATGTTCCCTATCCACGGGTTGAGACCACTCAACTCCAGACCAACAAGGACTACCTGCGCACGCTGAATTTGAACCGTGGTCGGGCCAGCAGTGATCGGGACCCGGGGGCCATGGCTCAAGTCCGTCAGATTGCTGCCAACCTGCCCGCCAAGGCCAAGCCACCCCTGGTTGCCAGAAACCAGTACGACAACCGCGTCACCCGCTACGAGGTCACCTATGACCTGCCAGGGAACAGCGCCACCAATCGCTGTGCTGCCCAGTCTGTCCAAGTTCAGTTTGCCAATCTGAGTCGCCAGTTGCAGAGCATTCAGCGTCGCGGCGGTCGCGTTCGCACGATCCGCGTTACCGGCTAGGCTCTTTCTAATCCGCCAGTTTCAGTTCAATTTCTTCCTCTGGGCTGGCGGGCCCAGGCGGGCCAGTCGATAAACACACGCTCACCAGGCGCAAGCCCATCCAGCACCTGGATGTTGCTGCCGCCGAAGTACCCCAAGGCAACGGGACGAAAGGTGGGTTGGTCATCCCTGCCCACCACGTAAACCCCTGATTGGCCAGAGCGCGTGGCAACGGCAACGGTGGGCACTACAGGGCTGGGGGAGAGTTCCTCGGTGAAGAATTGCACGTCCCCGCTCATTCCATAACGTAGCCGGGAGTTCTCGGCCAAGAGCTTCAGGGTCACGTCAAAGGTGATCACGTTGTCGTTCACCTGAGACCGGGGAGCGATGATGTCTACTTGCGCATCCAAGGGCTGATTCGGGAAGGCATCCAGCAACACCCTGGCGTCTTGATTCAGTTGGAGACGACCAATCTCGTTGTCGGGCAGGACAGCCACCACTTGGTGGCCAGTACCGAGGGTGAGCAGAGAGGTCTTGGTGGCGCCACTGGTGTTGGCAGCCCCACTCCCCGAAGGGGTGACGTAGCTCCTGGGCTCCGCAAACCGCTCCATCACCAAGCCGTCAAAAGGGGCCTGCACTGTCAGTTCCCTTTGCTCCTGCAGCAATTCCTGGAGTCTCTGCCAGTTGGCCACCACCTGACTCTGTTGTGCCCGGTAGCGACTCTCCAGTTGGCTCAGGGCCAGTTGGCTCAAAGCCCCTGCCTCCACTAATTTCTGTTGCCGTATGAGCTCTTCCTCCCGCAAGCCCAACTCTTCCTCCGCCTGGGTCAGCAGAGCCTGGCGTTCCTTGATGCGAATAGGCAAATCGCCACCATCCATCACCACCAGAACCTGGCCAGCACGCACCTGCTCCCCTTCCTCCACGTTGATGGCGGCCACAATGCCCGGCTGCGGCGGACTCAGGCTCACTTGACGAACAGGCTCCACAGTGCCAGTGGCCACCACGGTTCCCCTCAGGGCCTGTTGCTCCACCACAACGGTGTAGGGATCAAGATCCCGGACGCTTGGACGCCGGAAAGTCATCATGCCCCATGCTCCAGCGGCCACAAGTGCAGCCACAAGCCCAAGACGGCCAGCCCATCTCAGCCAAGCGGGCTGCCGCAAATCCGTGGTGCTGGCCAATGGGGCTGTCATTGCTGGTGGGCATCCTAGGGGGCGTCTGTCACCTATGGTGTGGCGCCCCCTTAGCCAGGAAACACAGCCCGAGCCCCTTCAGCAATCACCGTAGTGGTGGGTTCATAAAGCCCAATGGCCAACTGGGGCCAAAAGCCAATGGCCAATGTGGGCACCAGCAGACTGAGGGCAATGACCAACTCCCGTGGACTGGCGTCCCCCACCTGGGCCAGAGCGGGAATCCTTGGGCCGAAGAACACCCTGCGGCACATGGAGAGGAGATAGACAGGGGTCAGCACCAGGCCCACGGCCGCCAACAGCAGCACCACCACCCGGAATGTCGTGGTGAACTGATCTGCAGAGGTCACCCCCAAAAACACCGTAATCTCACTCACGAAGCCGCTCATGCCCGGCAGGGCCAGAGAGGCCAGGGAACTGGTGAGAAACAGGGCAAAGGTGACCGGGATCGCCTTGGCCAGCCCCCCCATGTTGGGAATGGACAGGGTGCGGGTGCGCCCGTAGAACACACCGGTGACAAAAAACATGGCTGCGGCAATCAGGCCATGGCTGATCATCTGCAACATCACGCCACTGAAGCCCAGGCTGTTGATGGTGGCCAGACCCAGCAGCACAAAGCCCATGTGGCTGATGGAGCTACAGGCAATCCGCCGTTTCACGTTATCTTGAGCCAGGGCGTTGAGGGCGCCGTAGATGATGTTGACGATGCCCAGAATCATCAGCGCCGGCGCCAACTGGGCGTGGGCATCCGGCAGCATCTGCACGTTGAAGCGCAGTAAGGCGTACCCTCCCATTTTCAGCAGCACACCCGCCAACAGCATGGAAATGGGGGCGCTGGCCTCGCCATGGGCATCGGGGAGCCATGTGTGCAGAGGAAAGATGGGCAACTTCACGCCAAACCCCACCAGAAAGCCCAGGTAACACAGCAGGGCCACACTGCCCTGGGGAGCGTGGCTGGCCATGGTGGCCAGATTCAGACTGAAGTCCTCCCCCGTAAACGCCAGGACCAGGCCGCTGAGCAGGATCAACAGGGAAGCCAGGGCGGTGTAGAGGATGAATTTGGTGGCGGCATATTGACGACGGGGGCCGCCCCAGATGGAGATGAGCAGGTAGACGGGCACCAGCTCCAGCTCCCAGGCCAGAAAGAACAGCAAGAAGTCCTGAGACAGGAAGACCAGGGCCTGGGCAGAGGCCTGAACCAACAGCAGGCCGTAGTAGAGCCTGGGCTTGCGAGCCAGTGGCCAACTGGCCAGGGCCGCCAGCATGGTCACCAGCCCACTGAGCACCACCAGGGGCGCCGCCACCCCGTCTGCGGCCAGGGACCACTCCAGCCCAATGGCCGGAACCCAACTGATGCGCTCCACCAATTGCAGGTTGCTGCTGCCACTGACGAAGTCACGGCTGAACACCAGCACCATCAACACCAGATCCGCTGCCAGGGTGCTGACGGCGATGGCCCTGGGTCCCGTCACCCGATCCCCTGGCAGCAACGGCAAGATCAGTGCAGCCAGCAGAGGCAGCAGCACAATGGTGCTCAGCCAGGGGAAAGCCGAACTGGAAAGAGCGGGAACCATGGGCCAAACCGCGGAACAAAAGAACAGACCCGCCCTGCCAAAGGACAGGGACCATAGACCACCCTACCAACTCCCATCAGGTTTCTGAGTATAAATACTTAGATTCATTCAACGGCCTGGCAGACGGCCGGGAAGTTCTGGAGTCCCACGGCGTGATAGTGGGCTTCCACCTCCTGCTCCTGCCAGGCCTGCACCATGGCCTTGCCCACGCTCGCCTCCACTTCCTCACTACTCAGCGCCAGGATGGTGGGACCGGAGCCGCTGATGACCGCTCCCCAGGCGCCTGCCGCCAGGGCAGCCTGCCGCACCTGGGGGCCGTGGGGAATGAGGGGCCAGCGATAGGGCTCATGGAGACTATCGCGGAGACCATCGGTGATCAAGGCGCCGTCGCCACTGCGCAAGCCGGAGAGCAGCACTGTAAGGGCCGAAAGGTTGCTCACCGCATCTTGCAGGGGAACGTTCCAGGGCAGAGCACGCCGGGCCTCACTGGTGGAGAGGCGCAGGTTGGGGATGGCCACCACGGCCCGCACCCGCTCGTGCCAGGGACAGGACACCACCCGCCAACGTTGATTTGCAATGCGGGACGTGAGGCAAAGTCCACCCAGGAGTGAGGGCGCCACGTTGTCTGGATGACCTTCCACCGCAATGGCCAGTTCCAGCAGCTTTTCCCGGCTCAAGGGTTTGCCGAGCATGATGTTGGCGCCACAAAGGCCAGCCACAATGGCGCTGGCACTGCTGCCCAGGCCGCGGGCAGGGGGTGCGGACAGGGAGATCCTGGCTTCCAGGGGGATGGGAGGATGGCCAGCAGCGTCCCAGGCGCAGCGGGCCGCCCGGTAGAACAGGTTATCCCTGCCGCCTCGCAGGTGGGATCCCTCGGGGCCGTCCACAACCAGGTCAAACCTCTCCTCCTGCCCTGGCAATCGCCGCAGACTGAAGCGGTTGTTGAGTTGCAGAGCGGCGCCCAGGCAGTCGAAGCCGGGTCCGATGTTGGCAGTGGTGGCAGGTACGGTGATGACGCACCGCTCGCAGGTGTTGTCTGACACAACAGTCCTGGTATTGTTAAGAATCACTGTCCATGTTGCCCCATGGTCCGCACCCTTGCCTGGCGGATGTTGATGGTGTACCGGCCAGTGAATGGGCCAACTGGCAGGCCCGCTGAGCTGCAGCGAACAGGCCGGCCTCCGGTGCAATCAGCGCGTGGACGGGAACCTTGGCGGCAAGGGGCTGGAACCGCCCCACCTGTTGGAGACGTTGCAGGAAACGGGGGGAGCGCAACTGTGGTAGCTGCTTGACTGTCACCCCACCCGCCAGCCAGAGTCCTCCTGTACAGAGGCTGGTGAGGAGGAGATTGGCTGCCGCGGTTCCACAGGCCTCTGTCCAGAGGGCCAAAGCGTCTTGACAGAGGGCGTCTCCCTGGGCTGCCGCGGCAGCAACGCGGGCCGGCAGATCCGCTGTTGTGTGGGTGAGTCGGGCTTTCAGGGGATGGGGGCCGGGATGGGTGCTGAGCAACCAGCGGCCAATGTGCCCCAGGCCTGTGCCGCTCACCACCCGCTCCACCGAGAGACGCTCCAGGCCCAGATCCGCCAGCAGCCACTGCCTCAACTGCCATTCCCGGGTGTTGCAGGGGGAAAACTCCTGGTGTCCCCCTTCGCTGGGGCAGCTACACAATCCGGTGGGGGTGGCGATGCCCATGGCCATACCCGCCCCGGTTCCCAGACCCAGGACGGCCACCGTTCCGCCGGGTTGCGGTTCGCCGGCTTGCAGTTCCACCGCCATGGCGGGCTGAAGCCGGGGCAGTCCATAGACCAGAACCGCAATGTCGTTGATCACCTCCACCGCAGAGGTTCCCAGGGACCGGGCCAGCTTCTGTTGATCCATGAACCAGCCCAGGTTGGTGAGGTGGACCTGGCCCTGCTGCACTGGTCCCGCCACGGCGAAGCAGGCACTGGCAAGCCGGGTTGATCTCCCGCCAGGACCCTCCCGCTGGAGAAAGTCCGTCAGCATCTGGTCAAAGCAGGGCCACGCCCGGGAGGCGTAGCGGTGCTGCCGTTGCAGGCACAAGAAGCCCTCCTCCGTGAGGTCGTAGAAGGCCAGGACGGTCTTGGTGCCCCCCACGTCGGCTGCCAACACCGTGGTGGTCATGGCATCAGGGTGGCGCGGCGGCCGGCAACCGCTTCCCGGGCCAGCTCCACCAGCCTGGCTTGGGCCATGGCGCCCAGATTTCCCTGCCGTCGGGTGCGCAGACTCACGGAATCCGCTTCCATCTCCTGCTCTCCAAGGATACCCAGCACGGGAATTTTCCGGGTCTCCCCATTGCGAATCAACTTACCCAACCGCTCCCCGCTGACCGCCACGGTGGCCCGCACACCGTGGCTGCACAACCGGGTGGCCAACCGCTGGGCCGCGGTGAAGGCTGCGGCCGTCACCGGCAGGATGCGAATCTGCTCAGGCGCCAACCAGAAGGGCAGATCCCCCCCGTATTCCTCGATGAGGATGCCAATGAGCCGCTCCAGGGAGCCGAAGGGGGCCCGGTGCAGCATCACGGGCCGCTGGCGGGAGCCGTCCGGCGCCACGTACTCCAGATCAAAACGCTCCGGCAGGTTGTAGTCCACCTGCACCGTGCCCAACTGCCACTCCCGCTCCAGGGCGTCACAGAAGAGGAAATCCAGCTTGGGGCCATAGAAGGCCGCCTCCCCAGGACCCTCCACACTCTCCATGCCCAGGTGGTCCACGGCCCGGCGAATGGCGGCTTCCGCCTGATCCCACGCTTCGGGGCGGCCAATCATTTTGGTGTTTTCGGGTCCCCGGAAGCTGAGCCGCGCCTTGAATTGCCGCAACTCCAGATCCCGGAACACCGTGAGGATCAGATCCACCACCTGCAGGAATTCTTCGTCCAACTGCTCCGGGGTGACGAAGAGGTGGCTGTCGTCCACGGTGAAGCCCCGCACCCGTGTCAGCCCCCCCAGCTCCCCACTCTGCTCGTAGCGGTAGACGGTGCCGAATTCCGCCAAGCGATAGGGCAGGTCCCGGTAGCTGCGCAGCTCCGACTTGTAAATCTGAATGTGAAAGGGGCAGTTCATGGGCTTCATCACAAAGCCCTCTTCAGCGCTGCGCTCGGAATCGTTCGCCGCCATCAGCGGGAACATGTCCTCTTTGTAATTCTGCCAATGGCCCGAGGTGCGGAACAAATCCACCCGGGCGATGTGGGGGGTAACCACGGGCTGATAGCCCCGCTGCTGCTGTTGCTGGCGCAGGTAGTCCTCCAGCAGGCTGCGCAATTGGGTGCCCCGGGGTGTCCAGAGGGGCAATCCGGGGCCAACGCTGTCACTGAAGAGAAACAGGCCCAACTCCCGGCCCAGGCGCCGATGATCCCGCCGCTGCGCTTCCTCCCGACGGCGCTTGTGCTCCGCCAGTTGTTCCGGGGTTTCAAAGGCGGTGCCGTAGATGCGCTGTAACTGGGCCCTGGTCTCGTCCCCCCGCCAGTAGGCCCCGGCCACGGTTTCCAGATCCACGGCATCGGGATTGATCTCGGCGGTGGTGGCCACGTGGGGGCCTGCGCAAAGATCCCACCACTGATCCCCCAGGTGGTAGAGGGTGATGGGCTCCTGCAGATCAGCCAGAATCTCCAGCTTGTAGGGCTCACCAATGGCCTCGATCCGCTGCCGGGCCTCCTGACGGCTCACCTCTTCACGGCGGAAGGGGAGGTTCTGCCGCAGAATTTTCTGCATGCCCTTGCGGATTTTCTTGAGGTCCTGGGGGGTGAAGGGTTCCAGGGCGTCAAAGTCGTAGTAGAAGCCCGTCTCCGTCCAGGGGCCGATGGTGACCTGAACGTTTTTGAACAGGCGCTGCACCGCCATGGCCATGACGTGGCTACAGCTATGGCGGATCCGCAGCAACTGATCGCTCTCGCTGGTGCGAGGCAGGTGAAGGGGGGCAGAGGGGGTTGACACAGGGGCGGACTGTGAACGACCTGGGGCAGCAGAGCAGGCCCAAAAGGAATCTAGACGTCTTACCCCTCACGCCACGCAGGCCCGTTGGGGGTCGGATGGCCCCGCCGGGGTTGGGGCCTTGAACACGGGCCTTAACCATTTAGAGTCCATAGCCACGCAGATCATCCTGATTCCCCATGATCTATGGGCAAGACCATGCTCCGCCCCACACCATGCGCAGCGTGGGGATGGCCTACTTGCTTTGGGTGCCGTCCATGTTTGGCGTGGCGGGTCTGCACCGGTTCTACACGAGACGCTGGAGAACCGGACTGCTCTGGTTACTAACCGGTGGACTCTGTGGCGTGGGCAGTGTGGTTGACCTGTTTCTGATTCCTGAACAGGTGCAGTTGTTTAACCGGTCAGTCGGGATCAATGGCAACCGGCTGCCCATGGCCCTGGGGCAAGGCATCCTCGCCCTGGACAGACGGCGGGGTGCGCGGGGATTCACCTTCAACGATGCCGTATTGGAGTTAGGGCATTCTCCCAAGAAGATTCGCCTGGAGTTGGAGCGCTTGATGCAAGAGGACTGCCTCCATATCACCAATGATATGGAGGGACGAATCATTTACCGGGAGCCTTGATGGAGGCGTGAAGAGCGGCCTCAAAACGGGGTGGTCGACCTAGGCTTCTGTCTGGATGCGCAGCAATTCCAACTGCTGGTTGTAGAAGGCCTTCAACTCGCTCCAGGACTTCACTGACTGGCCGTAGCCGTAGTAGCTGTCTCCCGAGTAGGTGGGCAGGGAAGCCCATTCCGGGGCCAACTGGTGCAGAGCTTCACGGGTGAGGATGCCCCGGTTGATGTTGGCCTCTTCCGCGTCGCTGAGACGGTTGAGAATCAGCCAGAGTGCCACCTGATCTTGCCGGAGGGGGGAGAAATCCGTAATTCCCAGCCAGTTGGCAACCCGGTTCCAGGTTGCTCCCATGAACTGGTAAGCGCCAGCCGCCTCACTGTTGAGGGCGTTTTGCTTGACCACGACAAACTGGGGGTGTTTCGAGAAGGGATCGGAGCCGGGGATCACCTCAGAGATAAGACGGCCTCCGTAGATCACCTGGTAGCCAGCCTCGGTGCCACCCCTCCAGGTTCCTTCCGCAAAGCGGATGGTGCGCAGCAGCGCCTCCATGCCGTTGCTGGTGTTGTGGAGGTAGCGCACGGGGGTGGCTGCATTGGCCAAGGTGATGGGCCGGGGGTGATGAAGTGCTACCAGGGTGCGGGAAAGAGGAAAAGCTTGGGCAAAGGCAGAGGGCGAGGTGGAGGCCAGGGCAACAGTTCCCAAAAAAGACAAGACGAGGCCTCTGGGAGGCGCGCATAGGCCCATGGGGCGCAAAGAGGAGGACACAGCCAAAAGCCTGGCTGAGTTTCTTCAAAACGAATCGTAAAATATCCGGTTTAGGAAGTGAACCCTAATTGCGGGGATCTTGATCGGTTGATCCTGAAAGTATGGTAGAATGGTGTTTTTAAGTAACTCTTCAGGACAGCTCCAGGTTGCGAGACGCCAGGCCCATGGCCGTGCGCACCCGCTCCAGGGAGGCCTGGGCCACCCGTTCCGCCCGCTGCCGCCCCTGACTCAAGACACGATCCAGGGCGGCGGGGTCCGCCATGAGTTCCCCATGGCGCTGCTGAATGGGGCGCAGGGCATCAATCACCACCTCACTGAGCATCCCCTTGAATTGTCCCCAGCCCATCTGGCCGCACTCCTCGGTTGCGGCAGCGCGACTGCGACCACTGAGGAGGGCGTAGAGCGCCAGCAGATTGCCGGCTTCCGGTCGCTCCGGGTCGTCCAAGGTCAACCCGATGGCCGCATCGGTCTTGGCCCGCTTGATCTTTTTGCGCACCACCTCCGGAGCATCAAGCAGGTTGATACGGCTGTTGTCGTTGGGATCACTTTTGCTCATCTTGTTGCGGCCGTCGGTCAAACTCATGACCCGTGCCCCCTCTGGAAAGATCAATGGCTCGGGCACGTTGAGAACGGTCTCCCCTTGGGGGGCGAACTGTGTATTCAAGCGCTGCTGGGCAATGTTGCGGGCCAGTTCCAGGTGCTGCTTCTGGTCTTCTCCGACGGGCACCAGATCGGCATTGTAGAGGAGAATATCCGCGGCCATGAGCACCGGATAGTCCAGAAGACCCACGGAGGTTTGGCTGCCCTGTTTGTTGGCCTTTTCCTTGAACTGGATCATGCGCTCCAGCCAGTTGAGCGGGGTGATGCAGTTCAGCAGCCAGCAGAGTTCACTGTGGGCTGGCACATGGCTCTGAACAAAAACCGTTGCCAGTTGAGGGTCAATGCCACAGGCCAGGTAGAGGGCCGCAGTTTGCTGGGTCTGGTGCGCCAGCAGAGCTGGATCATGGGGAACGGTGATGGCGTGCAGGTCCACCACACAGAAGAAGGTGTCGTGCTGATGTTGCAACTCCACCCAATTGCGGATTGCCCCCAGCCAGTTGCCCAGATGGAGCGCACCCGTGGGCTGGACTCCCGAGAGCACCCGCTTACGCTCCATCACGCCTCTTCGGGTTGGGGGGAGTTTGCAGTAGGATCATCGCCCGTAAAGGGATCCCCTTCTGCAGCAGCAGGGGTGGGTGGCTGATCATCCTCCAGAGGCTTGGGTTCCTGCTTGACGGGGCGGGCCAGGGGATCAGGGCGTATCGCCGGTGTCTGGTCTTTTGGCTGTTGCCTGCCGCCGCGACGACCGGGACCGCTGTGTTGTGGAAGCTGGGTGGCCAGGTTCTCCTCGCTGAGTTGACCTTGTTCCACCATTTGGGCCATGGTCCGCAGGCAAAATCCCAGCGCCGCCACGGTGGAACGCAATTGGAAACGCTCCTGGATCAACTGGGCTGCCCGCAGTTCGTTGTCGCTTAAGCGAATGCGCAGGGACCCCTGCTCACGGCCCGGAGAGCGGCTCGACCGCTCTCCGGACAAACGCCTCGCCGTGCGGTGCTCGATACCAGGGGGACGGTCCTGGGGATACTCCTGCAGCTCCAGGCCCAAGTTTTCATTGGTCGCCATCTCCGGCTCTCACTCCGTTCCTTTCAGTACATCCACGATCACCACGGCATCCAGGGATTGTGCCTGGCGCCAGGGACGGGGTCCCACCTGAGGCTCCACATGCATGGGAGATCTGTGCCGAAACTGGGCAACGAAAATCTCGAAATAATTTACCACACGCCCCATCTTTGCCCACCCTGCCACCGGGGGGTAGGCCCAGTCCAGCACCATGAAAGGATAGGTTGCCTGGGAACTGGATCCCCCAGGAGGCTGAGATGACACCACATCGGTCTTCCCGTCTTTCATGGCTTGGGAAGCTTGGGAAGCCTGTATCCCTGATGGTGGCTGTCACCCTTGTGGGGCTGATGGGCTGTACAGCCGGCCGACCGGTACGCCAGCAGGACACCAGCCGCCCCAAAGTGCTGGCCAGCTTCACCATCCTGGCCGATATGGCCCAGGCTGTGGCAGGAGACCACTTGGAGGTGACGTCCCTCGTCAAGCTGGGCGCCGAGGTTCACAGCTATGAACCCACACCCAGTGACCTGCGGCAGGCGGCGGGGGCGGTGCTGATTGTGGATAACGGCCTCAACATGGAGAGTTGGCGGGAGCGCTTTTACGTCAATTTGCCTGACCACATCCCGCGGGTGACCCTCACCCAGGGCATTGAACCCCTATCCATCGATGATGTCGCGGTTGCTGGTCGTCCCAATCCCCATGCCTGGATGTCGCCCCGTCTGGCCATGGTGTACGTGGAGAACCTGCGCCAGGCTTTCACGAAGATTGCGCCAGAGCACGGGGAGGACTTTGCTGCCAGCGCAGCGGCCTATAACCGGAAACTGCTGCAACTGGATAAGGAGTTGCGCCAGACCGTCGCCCGCTTACCGAAGGAGCGACGCCTGCTGGTGACCTGCGAGGGGGCCTTCAGCTACCTGGCCCGGGACTACGGCCTGGACGAAGCCTATCTCTGGCCCGTGAACGGGGACTCCGAGGTGACAGCGCAGCGGCTAGCGGGTGTCGTTCGCCTGGTGGAGGAGCGCCAACTGCCGGCAGTGTTTTGTGAAAGCACGGTGAACAGTGCTGCCCAGGAGGAGGTGGCAGCCACCACCGGGGCCCGTCTGGCTGGCGTGTTGTACGTGGACTCCCTCTCCGGACCCCAGGGACCTGCCCCTACGCTTTTGGAGTTGCAACGCCACAACATCCGCACCCTGATGGACGGCCTCCTGCAAGACCCACGATGACCACACCTGGAGCCATGGAGGAGCCACCACATATTGCGGTGGAGAACCTGAGCGTGAGCTACGTCGGGGTAGTGGCCCTCTCCAAGGCCAGTCTGCGGCTGAATCGGGGCACCATTTGCGGCCTGGTGGGCATGAACGGTGCGGGTAAGTCCACCCTGTTCAAGGCCTTGATGGGCTTTGTGCGCCCTTCTACGGGAACCGTTCGCATCAACGGCCAGTCCGTGGCCGAGGCCCAGCGCCGTCAGGCTGTGGCCTACGTTCCCCAGGCGGAGAGCGTGGACTGGGATTTCCCCCTCAACGTCACCGACGTGGTCATGATGGGACGCTACGGATCCATGGGCCCCCTGCGCAATCCACGGCGCCGTGACCACGAGGCCGTGCGCCGCAGCCTGGAGCTGGTGGAGCTCTGGGACCTGAGGCAGCGGCAGATCGGCGAGCTTTCCGGCGGTCAACGCAAGCGCGCCTTCCTGGCCAGAGCCCTGGCCCAAGGGGCTTCGGTGTTACTGCTGGACGAGCCCTTCAACGGCGTGGACGTGCGCACGGAGAAGTTGATGGCTCAGTTGTTCATGGGCTTTCGGCGTGAACGACGCACCTTGCTGATCTCCACCCATGACATGGACCATGTCACCGGCTTTTGTGACCAGGTGGTGCTGATCAATAAAACCGTCCTTGCCTACGGGGAGACCAGCGAGGTGTTCACCCGGGAAAACCTGGCGCGCACCTTTGGGTGCAAACTATAAGGAGAGGGATAAGGTTGATGGATCCCGTCAGTTGGCTGCTGGAGCCGCTCCAGCACGTCTTCATGGTGAAGGCGCTGCTGATCAGTGCCGTAGTGGGGGGGGTGTGTGCCCTGCTCTCCTGCTTCATGACCCTCAAGGGATGGGCTTTGATGGGCGACGCCGTCTCCCATGCCGTGCTGCCGGGCGTAGTGATTGCCTATGCCCTGGGCTTACCCCTTGCTGTGGGCGCGTTTGTCTTCGGGGTGGGCTCCGTGACGGTGATCGGTCTCGTCAAACAGAGCACCCGAGTGAAGGAGGACACGGTGATCGGCCTGGTGTTCACGGGCTTCTTTGCCCTGGGCCTGATCCTGGTGTCCAAGGTGCGCAGCAGTTTGGATCTGATGCACATCCTCTTTGGCAACGTGCTGGGCATTCGTCCCCAGGACTTCCAGCAAACCCTTGTGATCTCCGCATTGGTGCTGGTGGTGCTGATGGTGTTCCGCCGTGACCTGGTGCTGTTCTGCTTTGATCCCACCCATGCCCGGTCCATCGGCATGTCCACGGGATTTCTGTACTATCTGTTGCTGTCCAGCCTGTCCCTGGCGGCGGTGGCGGGCCTGCAGACCCTGGGAATCATCCTTGTGGTGGCCATGCTGGTGACTCCCGGAGCCACGGCCTACCTGCTGACGGACTCCTTTGGCGCCATGGGCGTGCTTGCGGTGGCATCGGGCATCCTCTCCAGCGTGCTGGGGGCCTACCTGAGTTACTGGTCCGACGCGTCGCCAGCGGGTTGCATCGTGGTGGTGCAAACCTTGCTGTTTTTCATGGCCATGGTCTTTGCGCCAAAGCATGGATTGCTGCGAAGGGGTCGCCACGACTCGTCGCCCCAATGACTGGGCCCGTGCGTCTTCTCAAGGCTTAAGAAGCATGAACTGTTGTGTCTTGGAGGGCCAGGCTGCTTAACCTTGGCCTGCCGCCCTTGTGGCGGTTTTTCCTACCTCTGACCGCACTCATGACAACCGTCATTCGCAGCAGTGGTTCAGTTGGCAACTGGCAGCGATTTTGCCAGTGGGTGACCAGCACCGACAACCGGCTCTACGTGGGCTGGTTCGGCGTGCTGATGATCCCCACTCTGCTGACTGCCACCACCTGTTTCATCATTGCCTTCGTTGCCGCCCCTCCGGTGGACATCGACGGCATCCGCGAGCCCGTCGCCGGCTCCCTGATGTACGGCAACAACATCATCTCCGGCGCCGTTGTGCCCTCTTCCAACGCCATCGGTCTGCACTTCTATCCCATCTGGGAAGCAGTCTCCCTGGACGAGTGGCTCTACAACGGCGGCCCTTACCAACTGGTGGTCTTCCACTTCCTCATTGGTATTTCCGCCTACATGGGCCGCCAGTGGGAGTTGTCCTACCGGCTGGGGATGCGTCCCTGGATCTGCGTTGCCTACAGCGCCCCGCTGTCGGCAGCCTTCGCCGTGTTCCTGATCTATCCCTTTGGGCAGGGTTCCTTCTCCGACGGGATGCCCCTGGGGATCTCCGGCACCTTCAACTTCATGCTGG
>VXNS01000031.1 GCA_009840445.1 Synechococcus sp. SB0662_bin_14 | reverse complement strand
TTCCGGCAAGCTGCTTAGCTTATTGGAACTCAGCCAGAGTGATCTTATCGAGAGCCCATCAAATATGTCTTCCGGCAAGCTACTTAGCTGATTACCATGCAGCACGAAGTTGTGTAGGCTAGAAAGCCCATCGAGGATATTTTCCGGCAAGCTACTTAGCTTATTGTTAGTCAACCAGAGGAATTCTACCTTGGAGAGTCCATCAAATATATCTTCCGGCAGGCTACTTAGCTTATTATTAACAATCAAGAGCAATTGCAAATTAGAGAGTCCATCGAAAACCTCTTCTGGCAGACTGCTTAGGTCATTTTTATTTAGATAGAGCCATCGCAAACTAGAGAGTCCGTCAAATATATTCTCTGGCAGGCTGCTTAGATTATTCAAACCCAGATTGAGATATCGTAGCTTCGAGAGTCCATCGAACACTTCCTCCGGTAGGTTGGTTAACTTATTGTTTTCCAGATCGAGAGACCGTAGATTCGAGAGCCCATCAAAGACATCTTCCGATAAGCTAGTTAGCTTATTGTTTTCCAGTCTGAGTTTTCCTAGATTAGATAGCCCATCGAAGACGTCTTCCGGCAAGCTGACTAGATCGTTGTCATTCAGATAGAGATCCCATAGATTAGGTAGTCCGTCAAAGATATCTTCTGGCAGGCTGCTTAGATTATTGCCATCCAGGTAGAGATGTTGTAGATTAGAGAGTCCGGCGAAGTCGCTTGAGCGTAGTGAGGTGATTCCTTTACGTTCAAGATTGCATAATATCCCATCATCGCTAAGAACACTGTAGCGTTCACAGATATTCTTGTTTTTATCATCATCATTTATCGTCACCGCGACGTCATCCGTCACTGAGTTGTAGCCACCGCCCGAGGCTGCATGGCTGAGGGTCACGCTATCGTCTGCCTGGTCAGTGTCCTGTGCGGCTGTCACCGTCACCGTTTGCTCACTGTTCCACGTAGCGCTGGTGAAGGTGAGCGTGTTCTGGTTGCCGGACTCAACACCATCGGTATCCACTGTCACGTCCGTGCTGGACGTCCCGGACACTGTCACTGTCACGTCTCCTCCACTCGGCTGCGTTGCCAGCTTTACCGTGTAGCTCTTGCTCCTCCCCTCGTCCACCGTCAGTGCCTTGGGGGTGAGCACCAGTGCCTTGCCCAGATCCGCCACCGTTACCGAAAAGCTTTTCCGCGTCACGTGCGGGTCAGCGCCGCCACCCACGTTGGTGTCCAGATTCGTGTGGTCGAAGCCGTTCGTCCCCGTCCCGTCCGGACCCAGCGCTACGGTGATGCTCTCACTGGCTTCGCTGACGCCGTCGGCCAACGCCAGCAAGGCCAGCGTTGCCGTCTGGGCGCCTGCGCCCGAGAAGCGCAGCTTCGGCGTCGCTGTGCTCGTGTTGGACAGCGTCACGCCCGTGTTGAGGCTCCCACCCACCTTCTTCGCCAGACTCCAATCGGCGGTGGTCACTCCCGTGCCAGAAATTGACAGCGGCACGTCGATGATCTCGCCAGCGATGAGTGCGCGGCCCAAGGTCACCGTGAACTCCACCGTATCGTTCTCCAACAGGCCGCCAGATCCCACGCGAGCAAGGGACACCACCGTCGGATCGTTATCCTTGATGGTGGTGGTGGCGGTGGCGGGTGTGCTCTTCTTGTATTCCCTGGCTGTTGGGTCGCGAAGCGCCACTGTTATCTTGCCGTTCACTTCGTCCGTCAAGTCATCCACGGTGGACACAGTGTAGGTGGCCGAGGTCTGCCCAGACTGGATGACCACCGTCTTGTTGCCCTCATTGCCTGCAGCCACAAAATCCTGACCATCGCCGCTGCTCTCCGTCACCTTCAGGTTCACTGACAGATTCGCGGTGGGCGCCGGGTCTGCTTTCACTGTGAAGCTGGCATCACTGCTCTCATTTATCCCTGCGCCTCCCGTAATGCTGATCTTGGGCGCGTCGTCGTCGTCCACCGTCACCACAACGTCACCCGTCACCGAGCTGTAGCCCCCACCCGAAGCTGCATGGCTGAGGGTCACACTATCGTCTGCCTTGTCGGTATCTTGCCCGGCCACCACTGTCGCCGTCTGCCCTCTGTTCCAGTTGGCGGTGGTGAAGGTGAGCGTGTTCTGGTTGCCGCCCGTCTTGCGGTCGGTGTCTACTGTCACGTCCGTGCTGGACGTCCCGGACACTGTCACCGTCACGTCTCCCCCGCTCGGTTGCGTCGCTAGCTTCACCGTGTAGGTTTTGCTCCCGCCCTCGTTCACCGTCAGCGACTTGGGCGTGAACACCAGCGCCTTATGCACATCCGCCACTGATACAGAGACTCTCTTCCACCTTGTGCTCGGGTTGACGCCGCCACCCACGTTGGTGCCCAGGCTTGTGCGGTCGAAGCCGTTCGCGCCCGTCCCGTCCGGACCCAGCGCAACGACGATGGTCTCATCACCCTCGGTAACGCCGTCGGCCACCACCGTCAACTCTAGTTCCGCCGAACTTGGGCTCGCACGCCAAAAGCGTAGGTTCGGCGTTGCCGTGGTTTCGCCTGACAGAATCATTCGTTCGGGTTTGTTGTACCAGGCGTTGGACAGTTTCAGGCTCCAGTCGTCAGTGGTCACCCCCGTACCGGAAATTGACAGCGGCACGTCGATGATCTCATCCCAGAGGAGGCTGCGGCCCAACTGAATCGAGACGAAGAACTTGTCGCCCTCCTTCACGCGTCTAGCAACTTTAGGCTGGTCAATGGTCACCACGGTCGGGTCGTCGTCATGCACCACCACCTGTGCTGAAGACGAACTCCCCACGGTGTAGCCGGTGCCCGCGTCCACCGTCACCGCAACGAATCTGTCGATCTCGTCGTAGTTGTCATTCACCGTGGTGACGGTGTAGGTGGCTGTGCCACCGGTTGGAATTGCAATCGTCGTGGTCCGCGTCACTATCCTGGTGTATCGTCTGCTTATCCACGGGATTAAACGGATAACATGGTCGTCGCTCTGTTTTACCGTCACCGCGACATTGAGTACCTCAGCAGGGGCAGGGCTGGCGGTGAGGATGAAGCTGGCCGCCGTCCCCTCGCTGACGCCTGAGTCTGCCGTGATGGTTATCTCGGGTACAACAACTTGTTCGAGCACAGCCTGAAGCTCCGACGTGTCGTCATCCGCCACTGCCACCGTCGCCGTGGCGCTACTCCCCACCGTGTAGCCCGTACCCGTGTCCACTATCACCGAGATGGAGCCGTCCACCTCGTTGGTGCTGTCGTCCACCGTCACTACAGTGTAGGTGGCGGTGCCACTG
>VXNS01000024.1 GCA_009840445.1 Synechococcus sp. SB0662_bin_14 | reverse complement strand
GCTGAGCCTGCCGCTGACTGCCCGCTGGGGCGCAGTGACCGTCACCCTCTGGGGAGTGTTCCAGTTGGAGGAGGTGAAGGTGACCGTGTTCTGGTTGCCCGCCATGGTGGCATCCGTATCCACTGTCAACCCTGTCCCCTGCTGACTGCTGATCTGCACCGTCACCACGTCCCCGGCAGGGGGTTGGCTGGAGAGGGCCACGGTGTAGGAGGCGCTGCCGCCTTTACCCATTCTCAGACGGGAGGTGGAGAGCAACAGCCCCGCCGTGTCGTTGTCGCTCACCCTCACCACCGCTGTGGCGGTCGCACCGTTGTCGTAGGCCGTGCTGCTGCGTAACGCCACGGTCACCGCGCCGTCCGGTTCGTCCACAGCGTCGTCGTCCGTTGATACTCTGTAGGTCGCTGTCGTGGCGCCCGCTGGAATGACCACCTGCTGGTTGCCCTGGTTGGCAGGGGTCACGAAGTCCCGACCCTCCGCTTCGTTCTCCGATACGTCCAGCAGCACGGTCAGCGCTGCCGTGACGGCGCCGCTGCGGCTCAGGGTGAACACCGCAGCCTCCCCCTCGGTGACAGCGCTGCCGCTGCTGATGCTCACCGTGGGCGGCAGCAGGGGGGTGACGCCACCACCACTTCCATCACCATCACCATCACCATCACCGCCGTCGTCGTCGTTCACGGTCACCGCCGCGCTCCCCTCCGTGTTGTGGGGCGCATAGCCCGTGCCCGTGTTCACCGTCACCGTGATCGTTCCGTTCGGCTCGTCCGTATCGTCGTCCGTCGTGGGGACGGTGAAGACGGCGGTGCCCGTTGTGTCCACCGTCACCGTCTGCGGGCCGGTGCCGCCGCTGGCAAAGTCCCCGCTGTCCATCACCTCCACTTGTACAGAGATGTCCTGCGTCGGCGCTGGGCTGGCGCTCAGGGTGAACCTGGCCGTGTCCCCCTCCGTCATGGACGACGGGCTGGCCGTGATGCTCACCACCGGGGTGTTCGGCCCCGGATCGTCGTTGTCGTTGATGGTGAGCGTGTGGACGTTGCCGCTCCCCACCCTGTAGCCCGTCCCGGACCCCAGGGTCAGGATCACCGTCTCGGCTTCCTCATCATCCCTGTCGTCCGTGATCGTTACCGGGATGGTCACGCTCGCCGTGTTGGCTGGCACCTGGACGCTGCCGGAGTTCGCAATGCTGAAATCACTGCCCGCCGTCGCCGTGCCGCCCACTGTGTAGGCCACCGTGATCGCCGACTGCGGCGCAGGAGACAGGTCCACCGTCACGTTGAGCGTGCCCGCGCCTTCGCCCGCAGTCGAGGAGGCCGAGGCAAAGGTGGCCACCGGCGTGTCCGGAGGCGGGTCGCCACCGTCACTCACGGCAACGTCAAATTCATCCGAGACCGTCCCGCCATTGCCGTCATCGGCCGTCACCTTTACTGTCAATGTACCGGCATCCCCGCTGGCCGGCGTTCCAGTGAAGGTCCGGCTGGAGGCATCAAAACCCAGCCAAGCTGGCAGGGCGCTGCCATCGCCCCGTGTCGCCGTATAGCTCAATGTGTCACCGTCCGGATCGCTGAACGTGTTCGCCGGAAACTGGTAGCTGAAGGCCGTACCCACCGTCGCCGTCTGGTTCGGTATCTCATTGTCAAGGGTCGGGGGAGAGTTGTCGCCCTCGCCGTCATTGTCCTTCACCGTCACGGTCGTTTCAATGAGGGACATATCGCCCTCATGCCTCAGGTAGGCCGAATCGTTCCTGCGTATCCAGACCGACACCGGGCCGTCCGGCTCGTCCACACTGTCATCCTGGGTCGGAACCGTGTAGGTGGCGGAGAATTGGTTTGCCGGAATGGTGACCGTCTTGTCGAGTCCCTCATCGCCGGCTGCCACGAAATCCCCGGCACTGGTGTCCTTCTCCTCGACCCCGAGCAAGACATCGAGGGTTGAGTCTATCGGTCCGCCCGTCCGCCTTATCTTGAATTGGGCACCCTCACCCTCGGTTACGGGGCTATTCCCGGCCTCTATGCTCACGATCTGGACCCCGTCATTGTCATACACGGGAACGGACGCCTTGCCGACGGTGCCGTCGATGTTGTAGTTGCCGGACGCACGGATCGAGACCCGCACCTCGCCATCCGGCTCATCGACACTGTCCTGCCAAATAGGCGCAGTGTACACGGCGGATGATTGCCCGGCCGGTATCAGGAGCAGCCGTAACCCCTTGTCGGCGTGCTGCAGGAAAAGCCGGCCGCCATCGGTCTTCTCGGTGACAAACAGACCCACCGCCAGGGAGGAGGTCGTCGGTCCCGTCCGGCTCACCGTGAATTTGGCCGGATTACCAGATGACTCGGCGGCATATTCGACTGCCGGGGTTATGCCCACCACCGGTTTCGTCGACGGGGTGGTGGCCTTCCTGACGGTCACCGATATGCCACCGGCAATATCCCGATAATTCCTGTCTTCCCCGGCATATAGTTTTTGCCTGCCCTGCAGCCTCATCATTGTCGTTACATCCGCCGAACCATCGTTCGGAAAGGCAAAAACCGTGAAGGTCTGGGGAGTAGCATAGTTGGAAGGGGTAAAGGTACGAGTGAGAGGTCTGACTGCCAAAACGGGATTTTCCGCTGAAGGAAGGTATGCTGTATCATCTTCCTCATTTCTATGGGCTAGAAAATTAGGCAATCCCACGTACACTTCCTTTGACTGAAAGCCGCTCCCGGTCGGTTGTTCGGATAATTTCACGGTGAATGTCGTACTCTGTCCCTCGGTGATGGTCAGCGTGGACGTGCTGAATACCATATGCGCATCCCCTTTGTCATCGTTCTGGATCCAGTGGGTGTACCGGTTTCTGCCCAGGACGGCACCCTGTGTCGGCAAAATCAACTCCAGGGTCGCATCGAACGCCTCGTCGCGTTCCACATCCGTGTCGCCCCTCACCTCGACCTGGATGGACTTGGAGAGGCTGATAGTGCCCTTGAGGAATGATAGGTTGCCCGTGCAGGCCGGTGCCGACTACCGGCATTTAAAAGCCGGTAGTCGGCACCGGCCTGCCAGGTGGTGCTGCCGCTCGTGTCCCGGGTCGCATTAAGATGTACACGTGGATCACGTTCATGGAAGCAGACCTTGAAGAACACATTCTCCGATGGCGACTCCGACAGGCTTGCCGTGTATGTCAGCACCCGCTTGCCGCTGTCGCCCTCAAGGGCAGTGGCCGGGCCGCTGAGCGAGAGCACGGCCTCCGGGGCCGAAGTCGCAACCGTCAGGTCGAACTCATCCGAGACCGTGCCGCCGTTGCCGTCATCGGCCGTCACACTTATCGTCAATGTCCCGGCATCACCGCTGGCAGGGATTCCCGTCAGGATCTGATGCCGAAAGTTGAAATCCAGCCATTCCGGCAGGGATGAGCCATCCTTCAGCGTTGCCCGATAAGTCAGGGAATCACCGTCGGAATCGCTGAACGTGTCCGCGGGAAAAGCGTAGGTGAACACACTCCCCGTCTTTGCGAACAAGTCCGGAATGGCCTTGGCAACCGTGGGGGGATTGTTCGACTGGGCATGGACACTGCCCGCGGAAACCACGGACAGCGAAAGGAGGAAGACCGGATAGAGCCAGCGGAGATACCGCTGGCAGGGCACAATGCGCCCGGCGTCCCAATTATAGATTATAGACACGTCCTTACCGGGTGTTGCTGTCTCCCCTGGTTGACGAAGGACTCTGCGGTGACGGCCCAGGTCATTCTCGCCAAGGGCCATGCTTGCTCCCCTTGGCGAGGAGGGAGGTGTGTTGAGCCGGCTTCCTGACTGCATGAACTCTGCACCTCTGGTTATGTGGTTCTTCATAATAAAAGCACATTCCCTGGCCAAGGAGAGAAACCTCAGACGAGACGCCTGGACGGCGCAGCCAGCGGCGCCTTGGAGCGGAGAGCCTTCTCATGTCCGCCGATCCGATCCCGACAAAGGGAGGGTAGCCCGTCTACACTTGCTCAGCAGAGGCAAAGTTGCCGTGGCACAGGTCCTGACGCGGCGCCAACTGCTCACCACACTGGGGCTGGGGCTGGGCGCCGTAGCAGGCTTGCGGCTTTGGCGCTCAAGGGCCTTCGCCCCGGCTGAGAGGCAGCGGCTGCTCCATGTCAAGGGCCAAGGCCCCAAAGCCTGGCTCCAGCAGTTGCCCAAGGGCTGGGTAGCCCAGTCCCGATCCACCATGGAGCACCTGGCGGCGGCCCTGCAGACGGAGGCCGTTGATCTGGCCATGGTGGGGGAGGCCTGGCTTCCCCACCTGCGACCCCAGCTTCAGCCCTTTGGCGCCCCGGAACTGCTGGAGCCGCTGCTGAAGGCCGCACAGGACCCCGCGGTGCTGGGTGGTGGCGTAACCGCTGCCCCCGTGGCGTTGCCCTGGGCGTTTGGCAGTTGGGTGATGGTCTTTCGTAATCAACCGGACTGGGTGGAGCGGAGCCGGGGGGAGGGCTGGTCCCTTCTGGCTGCAGAAGCATTGCAGGATGCCTGGATCCTTCCGGCCAGCCCTCGGGTGGTGGTGGCCCTGGCGCTCCAGAGCCTGGGCGCTTCCGCAAACACCACCAACCTGGCCAGTATGCCCGGCTTGGCGGCGCGCCTGGCCGCCGTGGTGGGTCGGGCGCGGGCGTTTGACAGTCGCCATGCCCTCACCCGCTTGGTGAACGGTCACGGGTCCGCTGCGGTGGTCCCCTCCTGGACCGTGGTTCCCCACCTGCTTCGTGATCAGCGGCTGGTGGCGGTGCGGCCCACCATCTCCCCCCCGCTCCTTAATTGGCAGGTGCTGGTGCGGCCCCGCCGGGCTGGCCCCATCCCCACGCCGTGGCTACAGGCAAGCACAAAGGGGGGCATCCTCAACGGCCTTCTCCAGGCCGGCTTCTGCCCACCCCTGCCCATGGAGGCCCTCCAACCCCAGCTTGCCCGGCAGCCCGCCGCCACCCTGCTGCACCCTGGGGACGAGGCCATGGCACGGGCGGAAACCCTGCAACCCTTCACTCCGGAGCAGCAAGCCCAGGTGCAACAGGTGTGGGACGAGGCCATGGGGGAGCGCCTCCACGGCGCCGGGGCAGGCAAGGCGGCTTAACCCCAGAGTCGGCGCCGGGGCGGGCCTTGCAGCAGCCCGTGGGTGTGCAGCAGCAGAGCGGGAATCTGCAGGTTCCGTGGGCAGCGGGGCAAACAGTCGCCACAGCGGGTGCAGGCGTCTCCCCGCACCATGGGCAACCAGTGGCCCGCTTGACCAACGAGGCCGTAACGCTCCTCGCAGAAGGCAGCCATATGGTGGCCCAGGCGCAAATTGCGCAACCGCAGCAGAGTGGGGATGTCGATGCCCTCCGGGCAGGGGAGACAACGGCGGCATTGGCCGCAGAAGGTGTCCTGCAGGCGCTGCTGCCGCGCCTGATCCAGCCGTTCGGCAGCGGCGGCCACGCTGGGGGGCATGCCGTCCCCCACTTGGGCCAGCCGCTGGGCCCAGCCCAGGTGGGACGGCTGGGCCGCCCCGACGGTCAGGGTGCTGACGCCATGACCCAGCAACCAGCGGTACGCCAACTCCAGGGGGTGGAAGGGTGTACACTGGCGCCGCAGCAGGTCCGGCGGATCAAACAGCCTGCCCCCCTTGTCCGCCGGTGAAATGGCCATGACGCCCATGCCGGCGGCCATGGCCTGACGGGCCAACGGCATCATGGCGGGATTCAGCAGGTGCAGATGGAGGCTGCAAAAGCCAAAGCGGCCGCTGGTGATGGCCCGTTCCACAAGCTCCGGGCTGCCGTGGCTGCTGAAGCCCACCTGTCCCACCAGGCCCTCCCCCTCGCAGGTGGCCAGGATCTCGGCGCCAGGGCCGTGCAAGGCCCAGTGGAGATGCTCGGGCCGGTTGATGCCGTGGACAGCCAGTTGATCCAGCCGATCCAGCCCCACCTGCCGGAGGGTGGTGCGCACCATTGCCAGGCCCTTGTCCACCTCCATCCCCGGCAAAAGCTTGCTGGTGACCACGTAGCGGCGCCGGGGTACGGCCAAGGCGGCCAGGGCCTGGCCCAGGTAAATCTGGGACGGCCCGTAGGCGGGCGCTGTTTCCAGGTGGTTGATGCCGATAGCCAGGGCCCGGGCAAGCACCTGCCGCAACTGGAGCGGGCTGGCCAGGGCCCGCATCAGCCCCAAGGTGAAGATGCTCACCTTCGGCCCCTGGCCAAAGGGCCGCCGGGCCATGGGAGGGGCAACAGCAGTCACCGCCGCCCCAAGTCAACTGCCGGAGTCGGATGACTCCTCGGGATGGGGGTCGTCGCAACTGTCCGTGGTCTGCTCCGGCGAATCCAGGTTCACGCCGGAGCGACGGATCAGTTCCGCAGGACTGATATCAGCGACGGCCTTGTGGAAGGCTTCGGTATCCATGGCGTCAGCCTCCGCATCCACCGGAATGGAGGCATCGCTGACCACCTCTTCCACCATCCAGATGCTGGTCTTGCTGCGTACCGCCAGGGCGATGGCGTCGCTGGGGCGGCAATCAAGGCTCACCACGGTCTGGTCTTGCCGCCGCACGCGCAGTTCCGCATGGAAGGTGCTGTCCTGGATGCTGCTAATGACGATGCGGTCAAATTCCAGCTTGGCCACCTGAAGCAGGTTCAGCATCAGGTCGTGGGTCATGGGGCGGGGAGGATGGAGACCCTTCAAACCCAGGATGATGCTGTGGGCCTGCACTTTGTCCACCCAGATGGGCACCTGACGGCGGCCGTCGGGATCACGCAACAGCACGATGGGCTGATGGCTGGCGGCATCAAGGATAATGCCGGTGATTCCCATCTCCACCATGTCAGCATTCCCCAATGGCAATCTACGTTGATTATGGGGGTAGGGCTGCCTCGTTTCCTGTGGAGCGGTCATGTTCACCGGACTGATTCAGGCCGTGGGTCGGGCCAACATTGGCTTGGCAGGCGTTGCCGTCCAAAGCCCGGACTTCCTGGCCACGGTCAATCCCCAACAGGGGGACAGCGTTGCGGTGGACGGGGTCTGCCTCACCGTGGCCAGGCTTGAGCCCTCGGGATTCCATGCCGACGTGAGCCCGGAAACCATGGCCCGATGCACCATGGGTCACCCCACGGCCGCCAGGACCATGGTGAATCTGGAGCCGGCCCTGAGACTCCAGGACCGGCTGGGGGGACATCTGGTGTCCGGTCACGTGGACGGGTTGGGGGAGATTATGGCCATTGAACGTCAACCCCGCTCCTGGACCGTGGAGATCCGCTGGCAGGATCCGGGTTTTGGGAGATACGTGGTCACTAAGGGCAGCGTGGCGGTGGACGGCATCAGTCTCACCGTGGCCCGCTGCAGTGCCGGGGGAGAGCGGTTCTCGGCGGCGGTGATTCCCGTCACGTGGGGGGAAACAACCTTGCAGAATCGGCAGGTGGGGGACCTGGTGAACCTGGAGGCCGACCTATTGGCCAAATACAGCGAGCGCCTGCTGGGCTTGCAGCCCCCGCAATCCACCGCCCAACAGGAGCAGAGCATCAGTCAAGCCTGGCTGCAGGAGCAGGGATGGCGCTGAGATGTTCCACCCATGCACGTGGTGAACGGGGCGAACGGGTTAAACATGCAGGTCCTGCCCGTCACACGGCAAAAGAAAAATTGATCCGGTGTCCTCGTGGATCTCGATGAAAAACTCTTGGCCCGGCTCAATGCCGGCACGATGGGTGTAGGTCTGGCCAATCAGAAGATTGCCGTTGCCATGCACTCGGGTGGTGAAATCCGCTTGGCGACCCCGTCTTTTTGCACCACTTGTACCGCTTTCCTCCTTGCCTGGTACCTGAAAACCCTTGGCCAGCACCAGTGCATAATAGAACTTTTGTTTCAAGAGACGGCCCGACGGCCCAACATAACCGCAGATTCTGGCGATCTGATCCATGGGGCGGTCTGCAAAGATTCTGACTTTGGCCAGCAGTGTCTCCCCCTCCAACATCTTCCCGTTCTGTGGCATTGGCTTTCCAGTCCAGGCTTAGAGGAGGTAAAGCAAAGCAAATAGTACCACCCAAACTCCGTCAACAAAGTGCCAGTACAGCTCCGCCGCTGCAAAACCGAAGTGATTGTCTGCCGTGAAGTATCCCTCCCGGCCCGCTTGCCACCACACAATTAAAATCATCAATGCCCCCAGGGTGACGTGGAGCCCGTGAAAGCCGGTCAGGGCATAAAAGGTGCTGGCAAAGAGATTGTCGGTCAAGCCAAAGGGGAGATGGAAGTATTCCCACATCTGGCCCGCCATAAAGGCCACCCCCAGGCCAGCCGTGAGCAGCAGCCAACCACGACAGGCAGCCATGCGGCTGGCCATGAGCGCCTTGCTGCCCCGGTGGAAGGTGAGGCTGCTGGCCAGCAGCAACAGGGTGTTGATGGTGGGCAGCAACAACTCCAGTTCGTACTCCCCGTTCACGGGCAGGGGATTCACCGCCCGATAGGTGAGGTAGGCGGCAAAGAAGCCGGCGAAGGTCATCCCGTCCGCCACCAGAAACGTGGCCAGGCCGAAGAGGCGCACGTCCGGATGATGGGCGTGGGCCGGGGCTTGGTGGGGTTGCTCCTCTTGCCGTGGATCGGAGAGGTGGGCAGTGGGCCGTTGGCTCAGGGTGGTCATGTGGGGTGAGGGATGGCGAGGAGGAAAACGGGGAAAACACGGCCCCACAGGTCTCAACGGCCTGCGGACCAGAGCTCACGGCCCTGGACGGTGGTGACCGGCATGGCGTCCTCGGCGCTGCCGTAGTCGTAGGGTTCCGTTACGAGGGGAGCTTCGTGCAGCCAGTTTTCCACAGGTGGGGGTGAGCTGGTGAGCCACTCCGCGGTGCAGGCCCGCCAGGGGTTGTCCCCTGCCGGTGTCCCCTTCCACAGGCTCCAGACCACGTTGATCAGGAAGGGCAGGGTGCTGATGGCCAGCAGCAGTGCGCCGACAGAAGAGATTTGATTGATGAGCTGAAACTGGGGATCATATTCCGCCACCCGCCGCGGCATCCCGTTGAGCCCCAGCCAGTGCTGGGGAAAAAAGCAGATATTGAAGCCCAGAAACGAGAGCAAACAATGAAAACGTCCCAGATGTTCATTGAGGAGGCGACCGCTGATTTTGGGAAACCAGTGGTAAATCGCTGCAAAAATGACAAAGACGGTTCCACCAAAGACAATATAATGGAAGTGAGCCACAACAAAATAGGTGTCATGGACATGGACATCAAAGGGAACCTGGGCCAGGGCCACCCCTGTGATGCCGCCAAAAACAAAATTGAAGATGAAACCACAGCAGAACAACAATGCACTGTTCAAGGCCAGCTTACCTTGCCAGAGGGTGGCCAGCCAGTTGAAGAACTTGATGCCGGTGGGCACCGCAATAATGGCCGTGGCAATGGTGAAAAACAAGCGCATCCAGGGAGGCGTTCCACTGGTGAACATATGGTGAGCCCAAACAATTAAGCCCAAGAAGACAATACCCAAAATGGAATAAATCATGGACCGGTAACCAAACAGGGGCTTACGGGCATGGATGGGCAAAATCTCGCTGACCAGACCAAAGGCGGGCAGCACCATAATGTAGACAGCAGGGTGGGAATAGAACCAGAACAAGTGCTGATAGACCACCGCATTCCCCCCCAGAGCCGGATTAAAAAAGCCGGTGCCGGCCACAATATCCATGCTCAGCAGGATCAGGGCGCCCGCCAGCACCGGCGTGGCCAGCACCACCAGAACGCTGGTGCCCAACATGGCCCAGCAAAACATGGGCAACTGGAACAGACCCAAGCCGGGGCGACGCAACTTGAGGACCGTGGCAATGAAGTTGACTGCGCCAAAGATGGAGCTGCCCCCCAACAGCAGCACACTGACGATCCAGATGATCTGCCCCACCGCGGGTGTGGTGATGCTGAGGGGAGGGTAGGCCGTCCAGCCGGACTGGGCGGCGCCCCCGATAAAATAACTGCTCAACAAGAGGAAGCCCGCTGGAGGCAGCATCCAGAAGGCCACCGCGTTGAGTCGCGGGAAGGCCATATCCCTTGCGCCCACATAGAACGGCACCAGATAATTTCCAAAAGCCCCGTTGACCACTGGCACGATCCAGAGAAAGATCATGATGGTGCCGTGCAAGGTCAAGACTTGATTGTACGTGTCTCGGGCCATGAAATCCGAGAGAGGCGTCACCAGTTCGACACGAATCATGCCCGCCAGGGCGCCACCCACCAGATAGAAGAAAAAGCCCGTCACCAGATACTGAATACCGATCACCTTGTGATCAAGGCTGAACCCGAAGTACTCGTGCCAAGGGGTGTGGTGTTGAACGTCCATATGGTGTGGCTCCATACGGGGCGGTGAGGTCGGGAGGGCGCTTGTTGTCATGGGTCTTGCCTACGTGTGAAGGGGTGGTCAGGCCGTTGGCGAGGGGTCGGGAGCCGTGGCGACAGTGGCTGGTGTGTTGCCGATGAGCCACTCCTCAAAATTTCGGGGATCCTCCACCACCACCTTGGAGCGCATTCCCCCATGGTAAGGCCCGCAGAGTTCAGCGCAGATAATGTCGTAATCACCCTGCCGATTGGCGGTGAAGCTGAGCACCGTGGGCTGCCCCGGAATCACGTCCTGCTTGAGACGAAACTCCGGCACCCAGAAGGCATGAATCACGTCGTTGGATTTCAATCGCAACTCCACGGGCTGCCCCAGGGGCAAGTGCAGTTCTCCGGTGGTGAAGTTTTGCTGGGGATAGTGAAAGACGAAGGCAAATTGCATGGCCGTTACCTCCACGGGAAACGCCATGCCCTCAGCACGATCAATGCCTCCCCAGATCACGGTTTCCGGATCTGCCGGATGCCCCAGAGAGGCCTGCTGCACCTCTTGGGTTGCCATGGAGGAGTGGTGATTGAAGTCGGCCATGCCACCCATCCGTGCATAGATGTCGTAGCTGTAGACCCCGAGAATCAGAATCACGATGGCGGGAACCGCCGTCCAGAACACTTCCAGGGGAAGGTTGCCCTCCACGGCGGGGCCGTCCAGGTGATCGCCGGGACGGCGGCGGAAGGACACCAAAGCCACCACCAGCATGGCGGTGATGCCCAACAGAAGGCCAACGCCAATGGAGAAGAGAACCTTGAACAGGGCATCCACAGCGCTGGCATCGTCTGCCGCGGCAACGGGCATCAAGTTGATGTTTTGACCAACCCAAAGGCTGACCAGGGCCAGAAGAATGCCGGCAGCCAGGGTGAGGATGGACGCAGGAATCGGCACGTCACGGGCCTGTCACGTGCCTTCAGCGTATGAATGCTTACCCGTGAATTTCTAACGGGAATCTAAAAAAGCGGCGCGGGGCATGGGTAATTCAACTTACCCGGCTAGCTTGTAACCATTCGTAGCCTGACTGTGTCCACCTCTGCCGGCCTGGCACCGCCGCCTCTCCACCGGTCGCGCCTGCTGCTGCTGAGCACCCACTTGGTGGTGGCCCTGGTGGCCCTGGTGACGGTGGGCGGCGCCACCCGGGTGATGGAAGCCGGTCTGGCCTGCCCGGACTGGCCTCTCTGCTACGGCAGCGTTCTGCCCACGGCAGAGATGACCGTTCGGGTCTTTCTGGAATGGTTCCATCGTCTGGATGGGTTGCTGGTGGCCTTGGGGCTCTTGCTGCTGGCCGCCCTCAGTTGGGGGCAGCGGCGGCAGTTGCCCCCGGCCGTGCCTGTCCTGGCCACCACGGCCGTGCTGTTGGTGGCGGTGCAAGTGGCCCTCGGTGCCTTGACGGTGACCCAACTGCTGCGCTTTGACATTGTCACCGCCCACTTGGCCACGGGTCTGTTGCTGGTGGCTCTGCTGAGCCTGCTGCGGCAACGGCTGCGCCTGGCCCTGGAGCCCCTGCTATCCGATGTGGGTGGCGCGCTGACGGGGCCTTGGCGCCGGTGGCCGGCGCTGGCGGCCCTGCTGGTCTATCTGCAATGCGTTTTTGGGGGGTTGCTGGCCAGCCAGTGGGCCACGGGACGCTGCCTGCAATTGCTGCAAGCCTGCCACTGGCTCACGGCCCACCGCCTGCTGGCCGGCGCTGCGCTACTGGCCGTTGTGGTGTTACCCCTCAAAGCCGCTGCCGCCGCCTGGCCCCGTCCCGCCCGCCACCTGGCCTTTGCCGCCGGCCTCCTGGTGCTGCTGCAAGCCGGTCTGGGGCTGCTCACGCTGCACCTGCACCTGTCCCAACCATTGGTGACCGTTGCTCACCAACTGGGCGCCGCCCTGCTGCTCGGCCTGCTGACCAGCCTGGCAGGTCTTCTCCATCCCCTGTCTTCATCCCCATGACCCAGGCCACCGTCACCCTCTCCGGGCGTGATGCCGTTGTGCCCAGTCGCCGGCATTTGCGTCTGCCCCCTTGGCTGGAGGTTGCCAAACCCCGGCTGATTCCCCTGCTGCTGGCCACCACGTTGGGGGGCATGGCCCTATCTGAATCCTGGCCCCTGCCCACCCCCCAGCTTGCCTGCACCCTGGGGGGCGGTGCCCTGGCTGCTGCTGCGGCCGGGATGCTCAACTGCCTCTGGGAGCAAGAGCTGGACGGGCGCATGGCCCGCACTGCGGGACGGGCGCTGCCGTCAGGACGCCTGTCCGGGCAGACAGCCTTTCTCCTGGCCGTCAGCCTCACCCTGGCCGCCGCCATGCTGCTGGTGGCGGGCGTGAATTGCCTGGCAGCCGGGCTCTCCCTGCTGGGCCTGTGCAGCTACGTGCTGCTGTACACCGTGGTGCTGAAGCCCCGCACCAGTCGGAACATCGTCATTGGCGGTGTGGCGGGCGCCATTCCGCCCCTGGTGGGGGCGGCGGCGGCGGCGGGCCATATCGGCCTTGGGGGCTGGTGGTTGTTCGGTCTGGTGATGGTCTGGACGCCGGCCCACTTCTGGGCCCTGGCCCTGCTTCTGAAGGATGACTACGCCTCGGTGGGCATCCCCATGCTGCCCGTGGTGAAGGGGGCGTTGTTCACCAGCCGAGCCATCGGCCACTACGCCAGGTTGACGGCTGTGGCCAGTCTGGCGGGCACGGCCCTGCTGCCCAGTGGCGGGGTCTTGTACGGCCTGTTGGTGCTTCCCCTCAACGGGCGGCTGCTCCAACTCAGCGCCGCACTGCAGCGGCAGCCGGAAGAGCGGCAGCGGGCCACCAACCTGTTCCGGTTTTCCATCCTCTATCTCTTCGGCATCTGCGGACTGATCCTGTTGTCCCGCAGTGGGGTCGCCGCCCTGTTGGACCAGCAAGCGCTGCACCTGTTGGGGCATTGGTCCGCAGGGCTCCTTGCTGGCTTGTGAGGGTTTCCGCGCCTCCTTCGTCATTACCCCCGCTTCTTCTTTATCGTTCGTTCATAAGCGGGAATCCGTTGCAATAGGTCGCCAGGGCAGCCACCAGCAGCAAGCAGCCGGGCCATTGGCATTGATCCTGACGCCGTGGATCTCACCAAACCCAGGCGGCCAAGCAATGGATCCCCCAACCCCGGCAACATGAACAGCACCCCCACGTGCGCCAAATCACCCCCTGCCTGCCGTACCCCCTGAGTTCAGAGAATGGTTGACAACGCTGCTACAATCTGCCGTGATCCTGGCAGGTGTGGGACTGATCATGAAGCGGATTGACAACCTGCGGGATTCCGTAAACAAGCGAATCGATGACCTGCAGGCTGATAACCAACAGCTTGACGGGAAGATGGGTCGCCTAGTGGAAGCGCTGGCGGCTAAACCCTGACCACCAGCCGGTTTCCTTGGATCAAAACCTTGACCCAACCCCTGACCCCAGAATTTATGAGTTTCACAATGACCGGTCACGCATTACGTCCAGAGATGGGGGGCAATACGCTGGTTAAGGCCCTCTCTTTAACGGGTGGCCAGGGGATGCGAGAGTGCTTGCCACTGTTTCTGCCCAGTTGCGTCCATCTCCGCTGACGGATTGATGGACTAAAAAGCCCCTTTCAGTTGATCGAATTGAAGGCGGTCTGTGCATCTGGAAAGCCTTCTCTGTCGAATACCAATCGGAACACGCCCTTGGCCGGTCCGTCGTGAATGGTCACTTGGCCCGCATTGAAGGTTTGTTCCAACGCGGAGAAAACCCGCTTTTTATATGTGGTATTTTCGTTGGCGTCCAAGTGCCGGCCTTTTGTCTCAAACACCAGGACACTGGGTTTGCCCCTGGTTTCCCCACCCATGGCCACAAAGTCCGGCCAGATGCGTTCCCGTCGCCAACCGCGCAGGTAATACTCGCCGTGTTGCCGCACGGCCACCCGGTGCCACCATTGCAACGCCTTTTGCTCATCCAGGTAAAAGGCGAATCTACGCTCCAGGTCATTGAAATCTCGATCAAAAACCGGCTCAAAAAGACTCAACTGAACCGACTGCCCGTAATGCTGCAACTGGACGTCGTTATCAGCGACTGGTATCTCGTAGCACTTGCGCATGCGGTGATTGTGGTCGCTGGCCTCCAGGTCAAAGCGGATTTCTTCACTGGCCAACTTGCCACGAAAAACCTGTTCCGCCTGACAATCCATGGTATTGGCTACGTGTTCGCGCAGTTGTGACGCCAAAGCGGAACGTTGACCGAAAACTGCCTTATCGTCGGCCCCGGAGCCGCGCATCTTCTGCACCAAGTCCTGGGCGATGCGGGCCGCCTGGAACGGATTGGGCAAAATGTCGGAAATGCGACGAGCATACCAGGCGATTTTTACGCTTTCATCAATGTGCAATGCCTGGGGGTTGTCGTAGGTGGAAGAAGTGCCGTCTACCGCCAAATCCACTGTTGCCCTTATTTCCAGTGGATGAGCCGCCTGTGCGCTTTGGGGATCCGGTGCTTTGATCGTGGCCGTGTTGATATCCGGCAGGATGTGCCTCTGGTAATCCAATTCTTCCCAATCACCATTGGCGTCTCGGTGCAATACTTTGGGCAGGAATATCTCCGTATCTTTGAATCTTTCTCTGCGCTGTACAGTTATCATCTTGAAAGCGGTCCCATAGCTGGCATAGACGTTATCTTTCAGATCTCCCATGCCTTCCTGCTCAAGACCTTCCTTGACGGACTCCACGGCGTCGTTCACGTCGGTACTCTGGCAATAGACATGGCACTGGTCCAGAGATTTCCGTCCAGTGAGTCGGGCATGGGGTTGACGCATGACACGGCCCACCAACTGGGTGATCGCCCGCTTGGCTCTGGTGTTGTCCAGCATCACCAACAGGTAGGCGAAGGGACAATCCCAACCTTCCATCAAGGCGGCTCTGGTAATGATCCAGCGCACCGGAGAGAGTTCGGATAGCAGGTCAATGCCGGCCAATTCACGGCTGGTGCTGGATTGCACCGCCACCGCCCCGCTGGGAACGCCCAGGTTCTGCACCAGGTAGTCCCGTACGTCCTCGGCATGGATGTGATCGCCACCCCGCTGGTCGCTGCCGGTGCGTTCGACCCGTACAACCGCAATGGGTCTGATATACCGCCCCTCACTGTTTTGGAGGGAGACCGCCTCGTGGTCCAGTTCTTCCAACTTGGCATGGGCCTGGCTGAGGGTGTGGTGCCAGTCGGCGTTGGTGAAACACGTCACCTGCACGGGTAGCTTGATCATTTCTTCGGCTTTCAGGTCACTGCCCGGTATGTCCACCAGGAGGTTGCTTCTGGCACAACTGGGCGTGGCTGACAGTTCAATCACCAAACCGGGATTCAGCCGATTGATGGATTGCACAAACTCGTCGCTTTCGTTTCCCCGCCTGCCGTAGGCTTTGTGGGCTTCGTCCAGAACAACCACCGGACGTTTCATCTTGAAGACGTTGAAAAGGCTCTGCTTGGCAATGGGTCGGTCGGGGGCTGATGGGTCAAGATCGGCGAATTTTTCGAGGAGCCGCGCATTGGCCATGGCATCGTCACTGGCCGGGAAGAAAGAGGTGTAACGACCGGAATCGCGGAACATTCGCAGAAAATCCCGGTTGTTTCTGCGGTTGGCGGATTGCAACGATAGGAGCATGACGCAGAGGTAATGCTCAACGTCCGCAGCGGTGAAAGGATCGTCCTTTTCCAGCATCTTGACGCGCCCGCCGCTGCCCCGTTCCAGCATCTGCCGGTAAGGATGCTGCCGGTCCCACAATTTTTCTCTGGTCTGCTGATAGATGGCGTTGCTGGGAACCATCCACAGCGTCAATCCACTGCTTCGGTTCAGACGTTCCAGGGCGGCGGCCCCCAGCAGCGTCTTGCCGCCGCCCGTAGGAACTTTGAAGCAGAGATGGGGAATGGGAAAACCCGCTGCCGCAGTGCGTTCAACATAGGGCAGGAAAGGTTTTGCCACCTGGCCGGCTTTGGCCAATGTCTGCCAGGCCCCCTTGGGATGATTGCGGATGTCGGCAGGGACAGGCACCCCCGCCTGTTCCAATGCGGCAACGGCAGTTGCAGAGCGCTCCTGGGCCGCCGCCAGTTCATGCCGCCACCGGGTAAAGGCGTCCAGGGCGCGGATCTGGTAGTCCTTCAGTTCCATCACACACCTCCTGACCCGTTCCGATGCAGTTCGTAGGGGATCTGGCAGAAGGTGATGCCCAGATCGGTGAGGAACCGCTGACTCATAAACTTATCGGCGGCAAACACTTTCGCTTTCCTGCCGATGGCGTGGATGCGCCGGGCCTGCTGCTCGTTGAGGACGGCCGCGTTGCTGCGCAGCCAGTGGATTTCAGGCCGGTAGAGCAGGTAATAATCCGTATCGCCATTACGGTAAAATAGTCCGTCGTCGTTTTGAGGATCCAGCCCGCCGCTGGCGGAGAGACCCGCCGCCGTGTGCAGCAGGTAGGCGGCCAGTTGTGCATAGTCGGGCAGACTCTCACCGGTCAGCATCCCTTCCACGTCAATGGGATTGCCCAGGGTGCAGTAGGTGAAGGAGCCCCCCAACCCCTCCTGCAGCGCTTGGTCCCGCGCCCCCGGCACGCCGCTGATGACCCGGCGGACCCGCTCGGCGGTGATGGTATCGGCGTAGTCCTCACACTCCACCAGAATAAACTTGCGGTTGCCGCCGTCCTCCTTGTTCAGGGCCAGGACTGCGTGGGCGGTGGTGCCGCTGCCGGCGAAGGAGTCGAGAATGATGTCGTCCTGACTTGAACCTTGAGCAATCAATTGTTTTATGAGATCTACGCTCTTGGAATAATCGAATTGCTGATATTTTAAAATCTCACGCAATTTTCGAGTGGCGACAAAGTTCATTTCAGTTTCCATCCATGAGCTAAATGGCTTTCTATTTGACTGGACTTCCGACAAGTGTCGCTTGTATTTAGGTGTACCTTTACCATTGGCCGGAAATATCACCTTGCCGTCGGCTATAGCACGTTGCATGCGGTCACTTTCGAATACCCAAACGCGATTTGAATTGCATTCAAAAGTCATGCCGGTAGCCGGATCAGTTAATGGGTAGCACAGGTTCGGCCTCTCGATGGCTGTCTTGTTGCATGTCAGATCACCAAATGTCCATGGTCCTCTGACATCATTGTCTGGATTGGTATATCTGGAAAAATCCTTCTCAATGCCATCCAGAGTAACATCTTCTTTTGCATAACAGATGATGTATTCATGGTCAATGCTAACTTTGTTCTGCGCATCATTCGCTCCACTTCTTTTCTTCCAAACAAATTGGCCGATAAGGTTGCCTTCGCCAAAGATTTCGTCCATGGCCATTCGCAGATGATGCTGTTCGTTGTCGTCAATGGAGACGAAGATGACGCCGTCGTCGGCCAGAAGTTCCCGCAGCAGGTGCAGGCGGGGCCACATCATGCAGAGCCACTTGTCGTGGCGTTCCAGGTCTTCCCCGTCCACCGGGCTGTTGTCCTTCAGCCATTGCTGCATCAGTGGGCTGTTGAGGTTGTCGTTGTAGATCCAGCCCTCGTTGCCGGTGTTGTAGGGTGGGTCAATATAAATGCACTTGATCTTGCCGGTATAGCGGGGCAAAAGGGCTTTCAGGGCGTGCAGGTTGTCGCTGTGTAGAATCAGGTTGTCGTCAGCTTCGGCAGGATGCAACGACTTTTCAGCATCCGGGACTAGGGGCCGATAGGGTACGGTGAGGTGGTGAGCGTAGACGTACTGCTTGCCCTTGAATTCCAGCGTTGGCATCGTTGAGCGTCCAGGACGGTGTAGGGAAGATGACAGTATTAATTCTAGCATGGCTTGTCCGAAAGTGCAAGTTTTATTTTGAGTCTGATTGCAGGACTCCCGAGAAATCAGGCGTCACGATCTTCCACCACGTGAATCTGTGTCAAGAGTGCCTTGGCTGGTGTAGCGTCCTGCGCACCAGTCCATGGGGCAGCGTGAGGGAGCGGGTCATGGACTCCAACTCTTCCTTCTCTTCCTCGTTGAGACGGATGGGAATTGCGAGCCGACCAAGGGCCATCGGAATTTCCTTCTATGGATGGATAACTCCCACCTCATAGAAGAACCTTATAGAAAGGAGCAGGCGGAAGTCCAATGGCCTATTACTTTGGTCCGTAATTCCCTTTTCCAGTGTTTCCCTGGCTTGTCTGGCGTCAGATTACCGTTGAAAACGGGCCTTGGATTCGTCATCGTTATTTCTGGCTTGCCTGACCCTTTCCTCGATCTTGCGAAGCATGGGCTTTGCCCAACGCCGTACTTTCTTATTTGGGTGCTCCAGCAAATGTTGTACCGGCTTCCGGTATTTTGTATAGAAGGCTTCTTCTGGTCCAATCTCATGGATGGCTCCCACTGATCCAGACCATCCTCCAGCACAAACGCTACTATCAATTGCTTCGGTGACGTCCTTGCGATCCCCAAATTCTTCAATCAGACGGACCATGACAGGATGCACAGAAAAAGTACCAGTGCCGCTGTTATCTGAGGCAAGGAAGGGAACCGTTTTTGCTACGAAGGCTGGTGCCTGTTCCGGGTGGGCATGACACCAGGAAAACAAAGTGTCTTCCGGCAGACTCAAGAGCGGAGAGCGCATTTCGTGATCCCACTTTAGTTCATGGCCTATAAAGTCCTCAAAGTAATAGATACGCTTAGTGGAAATGATTGCTGAGCCAATCAGTGGCCAGGCAATCCCTGGAAATCGAGACAGAAGAATAGGAAGAACTGATCGAAGAGCCTCCTGTCTATTGTAATCGTAATCTATTGCCACTATTCCTGCCACTGCCTTTGCCAGAATCATGGCCGTAGTCACTGCGTCTCGGTCATCCGGCCCCTTCTCTAATATCCAGGTGATAATTTTTTTAAATTCATACTTCATCATTGTTTTGCTGTTGGGATTGTTTGCTTGACCATTCCATGGCCAACGGATGATATTCTCGGCAATTTTACGGACCTGGGAACAAAAAGTCTCAAGTCTTTCACAGTCTTCGTGAATATACATTCCTAGAAGATGTAGAGCACTAGCAAAACCTTCGCCACTGTGCTCGATTAACATATCAATCAGTTGGGCAGCGGCCTGAGGGGAAATATTGTGCAGTACACTGCGAATGGTTGTACAGCTCAGCCAGTGAGGGGGTAGCAATCTGTTCTGCAAGGCAGAAATTATTAGATTGAAATCAGATGACATATATCCGATGGAGGCGCAGATCATGGGAAGCGTGGGGGCAAGGGCTGGCGACCGGGCTGCTCTTTGCTTGAACGCTTCCACTGCAGCAGGCTGACGGTTGGCAAGGCCAATAATGTAGCCCATGAATAGATTATATCTTCGCTCAGTCTCGGGGCTTTCTTCGACCGCCTGAATCAGCAATTCGAGCCATTCGCTCCATGAGTCTGTACATTCCTCTGCAAGAGCCTGTCCGAAAACATCCATCGTCCATTGCTTCCCATGGCTCAGTTGTGGTAACAGACTACGCAGCGTTTCTGGTTGCTGGATGGCTTCAGCCGCAAGCGCCCGCACCACATTGGCTTGGCGCTGGTCGTAGTCATGGTTGTCTTCCTCCGTAGCCAGAGAGTCCCAGGGCACCTCTTCGGTCACCAGAAAGCACAACCGTGCCTCCAGGCTCTTCGGCTCTAGCTGATCCATAAGCATCCGCACACGCTTTGCCCATTCGTCCGACTTATTAGTGTAGGGATGAGACAAATGAAAGCTGAGGCTATCTAGCGCCTCTGGCCAGTAAGCAACCACAGATCTAATCTTCTCAACAATAGATTCAACCATATCGATGTAGTCGTGATCGATCAGTGATCCTAACTCTTGGCCCAAAGCATCTCTCGCAAGGGTGCCGAGCACATCTTCCATAACTGCGAAGCGGGTAAGTCGGGTAGCGCATCCGCATATGTAAGAATCCCTGTCTTCAGTGGTTCCGGATTGCCAAGACTGAAGTGCTGGCCGTGCTCCATGTGCTTCGGGTCCTAGTACACGCCGAAAGCTGTGTAGTCTTAACCCTTCAGCAAGGGCCTTGATCAAAACCTTTTTCTCTCTGATGTCATTTGTCTTGGCGAGGGTATCCAACAGACTCAACCGCTGAGTCCCGTCAGCCTCTGTGTCAGCGAGGTAGAGGGGGAAGAGAGCTATAAACTGTCCAGTGGCATTGTTCACGCACTCCTCGTTCTCCGCAGCAGCCAAGCGCAGCAGGAGTTGTGCTCCTTTCTCGAAGGTATCGCTTGGGAAGGCCATCTTTTCCAGAGCCCAGACAAGGTGCCTTCGGACATCTCCAGTGATGCTTGAAAGATCTTCGATACCGTCCAGCGAGCGCGTGATCTGGTCTGCAACGGTTCCGGTATCAATCTCGGCGAGATGGGAGAGCGCCTCGGCATGGCCTGGGGCGAGGATTCCTTGCCGTCCCTCAAACGGTCCTCCGTAGCGGCAGACATGCTTCACTACCTTCTGAGTGATCGGGAGTTGATTGAGAAACTTGAGATGTTTGGCGGCCTGGGCATTGAGCCTCAGTTCACCAGTACGCATCATGGCGGATGGGGCGCCATCCGTCAGCACCGTCTCCCACTGGTCTTTGTCCCATTCTTTCCACTGTTGTTCAGCCAGCTTCATCACGATGGGAAGAGGCTCAAGCGAGACGTATCTACCCCAACGACGGGCAACGCCCCGCTCAGCCAGCATCCTTGCTCCAGCCCGTAGATCCTGGGAGCTCAGGTTGCGTCCCAGTCTGGCAATTCTGTCAACCTGGTTATCCTCTTGAGGGTCAATATCTATTCCAAACAGACCAAAGGTTGCCAGCAGTCGTGCTGATTTCAGGATCAAGTTGCGCTCCTGTGGTTTATGCCCCAGGATATAGGCCTCAACAAGGTCGTCGTCTGTAGCGTGGCCCAACGGGGTAGATCCCTGCCATGCCTGGACGATAAGGATGGAGAGCTTGGGGAAGCCACGGGAAAACCGAGCAAGTCGCCGCTGATCTCCACCCTGCAACCCTGGCGCAACCCGGTTGATGACGACCTCGGTCACGGCATCGGGAGCCTCGTCAACTCTGTAGGTTGACTCATTCAACGTCCCGGCGGGGATTTCATCCTCAAGGGTGAGAAGAGAAAGTTGACTGGTCTCTCTTTCAACCATCCCGGCGATGGCACGGTGAGTTTCCGGAGGACACTGGTCAACGACAACAACGGCCCGCCCTCCACTGTCGGCCAACCGCTGGACTGTGGTCTTGATCGCCACAGAGCCCGCATCAGTTTCCACTGCGTAGAGAACCAGGCTGCTCAAGTCGCTTCGTGTCGGATGAAAAGCCTCAAGGGCAAGCCTGGACTTGCCGATGCCCCATAGCCCGACGATGCGAGCGGTACTGCGAGGCTTGTTGATGGCCCGTTGATGAAGAAACTGGCAAAGGGGCTTGAGACGCTTATCCTCAACCCAGGGGGAAGCACTTTCGGACCGTCCAGCCCAGTGGCTCCAGGATTGAAACGGCCCAAGAAGGCCGGGTTCCGTCTTCTCCAGGAGCCAAGTGGCGACCGCTGGGTGAGTGTTGACCCAGGAAGCCAACTGGCTGGCGTCTCGGAACTGGACGCGGGCATCCTCAACGGCAAGGCCAGCCCCTCTGAGGGTATCGCGAACACGTTTCTCACGGGCTTCCAGTTGTTGTTGGGTGTAAGCGTGGGTTGACAGGACCATATAGGTGGCTCCAGCCTCAAATGCTGACCGAACCATGGGTTTGATCTCATCAATCTTGCTGAGCACCTCCCTGCCCGCCGCCGCTGGCGATATGTTTCCGGTCTTAAGCTGGAACTGGACGAATCTGCCGGCGAGGAACTGCGTTTGCGCAGGCCCCCCCTCCCACTGGATGCGGCCGTCCTCGCCGCCATCGGGAGCATCAACGTTGTCGGCAACATGAATGCCGTGAAGTGGGATGCCCTGACTCAGTGCCTCTGCCTGGAGCAGCAGGCGCAGGAGATCGGGGAGAGCCTGTTTGGATATGCGCCCAATGTGTTGGCCGGTCACCTCAAACGGGAGGGAACGTCTGACGGGGACCGGGGCACGATCAGGCTGCAAGGCGCCGAGGGCGCCGGGATTGTCCTTCAGCACCAGGAGCAGGTTGGCCAGCGCCGCGGCTGGGGCCAGGGATCCGGACTCGTATTTGGCGAAAGCGTTAGGCCCGCCGCCAAGGAGCTGGCCGGCTTCCCGTTGGCTGAGGCCAAGCCCCTCCCGGATAATGCGGATCTGGTCAGGCCCAAGAGGAGTGCTGGCCATCGCTACCAATAAGGTGATTTAACCATAATGGTAGCAGGAGAACCGAATTAATTCAAGGACATGGCCTTCTGCTTCCTTGCACGGCCGCCAGGCCTGGTCCCCCACAGGGAACGGGTGTCCCTGGAAGTACGGGAACGGCAAGGCAAGTGAAGGGCGGCGACAAGCAAGCCCCAGCACCCCAGCGCCAACCCGCCGCGACAAGACGCATGGGGCCGCCAAGGGCTCCGGCAGACTGGGAGAAGCCCAGCAGGCAGAGAGGGACCTCTCCCCCTGCTTTACGGGTCCCGAGCCTAGACTCTCCCACAGTTGAGTTACTTGGCAGACCCGTGATCAGGCTGGAGGGAGTACGGAAGTCCTATGGCGCCGTTCAGGCTTTGGCAGGCCTTGACCTGCACGTTCCATCAGGCTGCATCTACGGCCTGCTGGGACCCAACGGCGCCGGCAAGACCACTGCCCTGCGGATCCTCTGCACCCTGCTGGCCCCTGATGCCGGGCGGGTATGGCTGGACGACATCGACGTGCTGGCGGAGCCCCGCCTGGCGCGCCGTCGCCTGGGCTACGTGGCCCAGGATGCCGCCCTGGACAAAATCCTGAGCGGCCGTGAGATGCTGCACCTCCATGGCGCCCTCTATCACCTGCGGCGGGACGCCATACGGCGCCGTGTTGTGGAACTGGCTGCCCAACTGGACATGGACCCCTGGCTGGATCGCCCCTGTGGCGCCTACTCCGGCGGGATGCGCCGCCGTCTGGATCTGGCCACCGGTTTGCTCCACCGCCCGCCCCTGCTGGTGCTGGACGAACCCACCGCCGGCCTGGACGTGGAGAGTCGTTATGCCCTGTGGGCGGTGCTGCGTCAACTCAAGGCGGACGGGACCACCATCCTCCTGAGCAGCCACCACCTGGAAGAGGTGAACGCCCTGGCCGATGAACTGGCCATCCTGGATCAGGGTGCCTTGATCGCCGCAGGACCACCCAGCCACCTGAAGGCAGCCCTGGGGGGTGAGCGAATTACCCTCAAGCTGCGGGAGTTCACCAGTGACGGGGAAGCCAGCCGGGCGCTGGCGCTGCTCCAGCAGCAGGCCGGGGTGAGCCAGCCGGTGGTGAACCGGGCCCAGGGCAACGCCATCAGCTTCTTTGCCCGTGACGCCAAGCTGGTGGAGGTGTTGCGCCAACAGCTTCAAGACCATGGCCTGCCCATCTTCTGCCTGAGCCAGAGCCAACCCAGCCTGGATGACGTCTATTTGCAGGCCACAGGCCGCACCCTGATGGATGCGGAACTGGCCATGGCCGCCACCCGGGACACCAAGGCCGAGCAAAAGGCCGCCATGCGCTAACACCCCACCATGACTGGACTGACTGCCAACGCCCCATCTGCTGCGCCGCGCCCGTCGGAGGATTCCGGCGCCCCTGCCTGGGGGGAAGTGTTGCAGGAAACTTTGGCCCTCACGGGGCGCTTGTTTCTACAACTGCAACGGCGGCCCACCACCCTGGTGGCAGGGGTGTTGCAACCCCTCATCTGGCTGGTGCTGTTCGGCGCCCTGTTTCAGCGGGCGCCGGAGGGGCTGCTGCCGGGCGGGCTGAGCTACGGCCACTTTCTCAGCGCCGGGATCATCGTATTCACCGCATTCAGCGGCGCCCTCAATGCGGGCCTGCCGGTGATGTTTGATCGGGAGTTCGGCTTCCTCAACCGGCTGCTGGTGGCGCCGTTGCGGTCCCGCTATTCCATTGTTCTGGCCTCCGTGCTCTACATCACCAGCCTGAGCGGGGTGCAGAGCCTGGCCATGATGGCCACCGTGGCCGCCATGGGCAACGGCTGGCCGGGCGGCGCCGGCCTGGTGGTGGTGGCCATGGTCCTGCTGCTGCTGGTGCTGGCGGTGACGGGGCTCAGCCTCGGCCTGGCCTTTGCCCTGCCGGGCCACATCGAGTTGCTGGCGGTGATCTTCGTGGCCAACCTGCCCCTGCTGTTTGCCAGCACAGCCCTGGCTCCCCTCAGCTTCATGCCCCCATGGCTGGCCTGGCTGGCGGCCCTCAACCCCCTCAGCTTTGCCATCGAGCCCATCCGTGCGGTCTACAACGGTTCCCCAAGCTGGTCCACCGTGGTGCTGGAGGCCCCTTACGGCTCCGTCACCATGGGCGTCTGCCTGCTGGTGCTGGCCGGCCTGGCTGGTCTGTTGGTGCTGGCCATCCGTCCCCTCTTGCGCCGGAAGCTTGGTTAAGACAAGCTTAGGCGGCCCCCGGCACAGGGTGACCCCAAAATGATCCAGAAGCAAGTGATTGCGCAGGTTAAACCCCGCCTGCAGCAGTGTTTGGAGCAGAAGGATCGTCCAGGAATCCTTGCCCTCACCAAGTGGGTGGTCCATCGCCATGGCCATCCCCTTCTGCAACAGCTTCTCAGCCAACCCGAGTGGGCAAGCCATCGCCTGTGGTGGGGAAAGCAGATCAGCCATCAGAACCCTGGCCTTCAGCCCCGGCGCCAATCCCACCCCGAGACAACTCCAGCCGCTAAAGACCATCGGGACGAAAAGACAGAACACAAGACTCTGGCGGCCGCCCAGGCCACGTCGGATCCATGGGAAACGACTCCTGCCCCTCAGCAACACCCTGAGCCTGGGGACGGGCTCCGTCCTGACAAGCATTCATCACGTCCGGCCAAGCCGACGACATCCTCGGACCAGGACCGTGACGACGTCAAACTGATGCCAGCCCAGGTGATCAAGCAGCGGCTCATGAGGATGGGCAGGCCCGTCAAACCCGCCGCCAACTCCCTTCCCGTTGAGAAGAAGGCCGGGAAGGAGCCCACCGTGACCCAGGCGGTCAATGGGGAGCAGCCACAAAAGAGCACCGCCAGCGGGCAGCACCGCTCCCTCCGTCTGCGGGATTGGCTGCCCCGCAGTCGGCTTCCCCATCAGGACGCCGCATGAGCATCAGCCGGACCCACAAGGATCGGCTGGACGGCGGGTTGATTGTTTCCGTTCAGGCGCCCCAGGGCTCCCCCTGCCATGCCACCGAGGTGATCACCGCCATGGCCGCCGCCAGCATGGCCAACGGTGCTGTCGGTGTGCGGCTCAACTCCCCGGAGCACGTTGCGGCCGTGCGGCGCCGTTGCCCGGAGGCGCTGATCATCGGCCTGTGGAAACGCCCCCACCTCAACAGCCCCGTCATCATCACGCCCCGCTACGAGGATCTTGCGGCCATCTGGTTGGCGGGGGCCGACGTGGTGGCCCTGGATGCTACGGACCGGCCCCGTCCAGGGGGGGACAGCCTGGGAGCCATGGTGACCCGCGCCAAAGCGGAGTTGGCAGCCACCTTGATGGCGGATATTGACACCCTTGCCAACGCAGAGCGGGCCGCGGCCCTGGGTTGTGATTGGGTGGGCACCACCCTCTACGGCTACACCCAGGCCACTGCCCATCAACGCCCCCCGGGGCTGGAGTTGTTGCAACCCCTCCGTGAGCGACTGAGCATCCCCGTGCTGTGCGAAGGGGGCATTGCCTCGCCCCGGCAAGCCCGGCAAGCCATGGACCTGGGGGCCACAGCCGTGGTGGTGGGCACCGCCATCACGGGGATTGATCAACAGGTGAGTTGCTATCGCCAGGCGTTGGCCATCTGCCGTGAAGCTGGCCAGAGGGAGGCTCCCGTCACCGCGGAGAGGGGGTGATTTTTGCCAGGCTGGGGCCTCCATCCCGTCACCAGCCCCCATGACCGCCACCGCCGCCGACCAGCAGGCCGCCAGCACGTCGGCCAATGCACCGGCCAACCCGGCGGACGACTACAGCCAGGCCGACTGGAACAGTGCCTACGGCAACGTCACCACCGAGCTGGAGGGTTGGGTGGAGACCGTTGAGGGCGCCATCCCCCCGGCTCTGCAGGGAACCCTCTACCGCAACGGCCCCGGTCGGCTGGAGCGGGGTGGGCAGTGGGTTCAACATCCGTTTGACGGGGACGGCATGATTCTGGCGGTGGGGTTCCACCAGGGGCGCGCCTACCTGCGCAACCGCTTTGTGCGCACAGCGGGCTGGCTGGAGGAGGAAGCCGCCGGACGGTGGCGTTATCGGGGGGTGTTCGGTACCCAAAAGCCGGGGGGCATCCTGGCCAACGCCCTGGATCTGCGGCTCAAGAACATTGCCAACACCAGCGTCGTTGACTGGGGTGGGCGCCTGCTGGCCCTGTGGGAAGCGGCCTCGCCCACGGCCCTGGATCCCGTCACCCTTGCCACCCAGGGCCTCAGCACCATGGGGGGCGTGCTGGCGCCACAAGAACCCTTCAGCGCCCATCCCCGCCTGGATCCTGGCCACCATGGCGGTCCGCGGCTGGTGAATTTCGGGGTCAGAACAGGTCCCCGCAGCACCATCCGCCTCATGGAGTTCAACCCCCAGGGGCAGTTGGTGCGCCAGCGGCAAGACCGCTTGCAGGGCTTTGCCTTCCTCCATGACTTTGCCCTCACGCCCAACTGGGCGGTGTTCCTCAAAAACGCCCTGGAGTTCAATCCCCTGCCCTACGTGATGGGGCGCCGGGGCGCCGCCCAATGCCTGCGCTCCCGCCCCGGTGGGCGCGGGGAATTCTGGCTCGTCCCCCGGGGCGCCGGGGTGCCGATGGTGGTGCTGGCCACGGAAGGCTTCGTCTTCCACCACGTGAATGCCTGGGAGGAGGGCGCCACCCTGGTGGTGGACAGCATTCATTACGCCGACTTCCCTGTGGTAAAACCCGGCGAGGATTTCCGCCATGTGGCCTTTGACCAATTGCCCCCCGGTCGGTTGGAGCGCTGCACCATTGACCTGGCCAACGGCCGCGTGGAACGGCGTCGCCTCAGTGGACGATGTTGTGAGTTCGCCACCGTTCATCCCCAGCGCCAGGGGCGCCGCCACCGCTTTGCCTGGATGGCGGTGGCCCAGCGGGAGACGGGCAACGCGCCCCTGCAAGCCATTGAGAAACTTGATTCGGATACAGGGCAGCGTTGGGTGTGGAGCGCCGCGCCGCGAGGATTCGTGAGCGAACCGGTGCTGGTGCCCCATCCTGACGACACCGCCGAGGATGCCGGTTGGATTCTCTCCCTGGTGTGGAACGGCGCCCGGCGCGCCAGTGACGTGGTGATCCTCCGGGCGGCCGACCTGCGGTTGCAGGCTGTTCTGCGCCTGCCCCTGGCCGTTCCACACGGTCTCCACGGCAGTTGGAGCCGGCGAGATATCACCCCCACCGCCCCATGACACCCACCAGCACCACTGCCGCCTTCCCCTTCCCGTCAGTGGGACCACGCCGCCATGATCCCGCCGCCGTGGCGGCCGTGGCCCAGGCGCTGGCGCCCTTGCAGCCGGATGGTCTGCGGCTGGTGGTGAACCCCGAGGAGCGGCGTCGCCTCAGCCGTGACGCCTACGACTATTCCCCGGTGCTGACGGCCCGACTGGCGGCGGCAGAGGCGGAGTTGGTGGTGTGTCCCGTCACGGTGGAGCAGGTGAAGGCCGTGGCTGCCGCCTGTGCCCGGCACCAGGTCCCCATCACCATGCGGGGCGCCGGCACCGGCAACTACGGCCAGGCGGTCCCCCTGCTGGGTGGGGTGTTGCTCACCATGACCGGCCTCCAGGCCGTCCGTTCCGCCACTGCGGACCGTTTCACCGCCGAAGCAGGGTGCAGGCTGGTGGCCATTGACGAGACCCTGGCGCCCCATGGGGCTGAACAACGCCTCCTGCCCAGCACCTACCGCACGGCCACCATCGGCGGCTTTGTGGCGGGCGGCTCCGGGGGCATCGGCTCCGTGGCCTGGGGCTTCCTCCGGGATCCCGGCAACGTGCTGGGGATGGAGATCATCACCGTGGAGCCCCAACCCCGCCGCCACCGGTTGATGGCTGACGCTGCCGCACCCCTGAACCATGCCTACGGCACCAACGGCATCATCGTGGCCTTGACCTTGCCCACAGCCCCCCTGCGGCTCTGGCAGGAACTGCTGGTGGCCGTGCCCGGCCTGGAGCAGGGCCTGGCCCTGGCGGATCAACTGCGCACGGCGGCACTACCCATCAAGGAACTCAGCCTGTATGACCAGCAGATTGCGGCCATGGTGCGCCCGCTGCAGGGGGGAGCGGCAGGGGTTGGCGGTTGTCGGCTCGTTGCCGTTGTGGCGGTGGAGGCCATGGAGACCGTGAAGGAGACGCTGGCCCACCACAGCGGCCAGTTGCTGGTGCGGCGTCCCCAAACCGTGGCGGGTTCCCTGCGGGAACTCACCTGGAACCACACCACTCTCCATGCCCGCGCCGCCGATC
>VXNS01000044.1 GCA_009840445.1 Synechococcus sp. SB0662_bin_14 | reverse complement strand
CCTTCAGCAATCGCCTCACCATGACGCCCGGCATCGGCCTGGCGCTGGCTTCAGACACCACCTCCTACCGCCTCCTCTGGAGCTTGAGGCCCTATGCCGACCACACGGAACACACTGCTCAAGACTGGCAACTCTCCCTCGAAGGCCAACGGCAGCAACGCTCCTCCACAGACCCTGCCGTAGACCATTCCCTCGGAATCAACTTCTCCCTCCTCTTCTGACACCCCCAACAAGGGGGCTGCAAAGCCCTTCAGCCTCACTCCCCCTTCCGCCACAGGCCTGGCACAGGTAGGTAGCAACCCCATTGGCCAACACCTCCCGGGCTTGAAAACCTTGTCAATCAGTGGATGCCCGGTTGCCTCCCCGCTAAAAACAATGCAGCGGCTGGTCAAACAGCAGCAGGCGGGGCACCAAGCTCTCAAACCCATTCTCCGGGAATCTCTTCAAACCAGCCCCGGGACTCTTGTGTGAGGCCATAGAACCAGAAATGCTTGAAATCCTTAGTAACCCGATTTCTGGATAAGGAGACCAGGACAAGTCGCGGCTTCTCCATCCAACCATTGCCGCCCCTAGCCATTGCCGCCTCTCCTGCGCTGGCCACCGGAGCGGATCCAGTGGTGACGCTCCCTCTCCTCAAACAGCTTGGCAAAACCATCGAGATAACAGAACAAGACAACGGTAGAGTCCGTCGTGAAAAGACTTTCCCTTTCCTCCCCCCTCTCACCAGCAGCCTTCCCAAGGCCACAAGCCAGGGCAAGCGGCCCTCCACTGGAGTCCACTGATCCCCAACTCGGATTACTAAGGCTTGGGGAGCACGGCTTGCCGGGCCATGGCTTGCCGGGGCGAACTGGTTCGGCAGATCGCCCATTGCCGCAACAGGGCCAGTTCCTGGGGTGACGGGGATTGGGGCACATGGATCACAACCGTGAACAGAAGATCCTTGCGCCCGGCAGGGGACGGCCATCCCTGGCCCCGCAGCCGCAGGCTTTGCCCCGGCTGAATGCCGGCCGGAACCGTCACCGTGGCTGCGCCCTGGGGTGTGGGAACCTCAATCTCGCCCCCCAGCACGGCCTCGTCCAACCCCAACATCAGATCGGCTTTTAACTGGCCCCCCTCCAACCGCCACACGGGATGAGGTTTGAGTTGAACCTTGAGGTAAAGGTCTCCACGGCGCCCTGTGCCCGGCTGGAGGTTGCCCTTGCCTTTGAGGCGCAGGCGGGTGGCGGGAAGAATGCCGGCCGGAATGCGCACCTGCACGGATTCCTGGTTCTTGCCCAGGGTGCGCACAGCGAGGGTGCGCTCACAACCATGAAACGCCTCGGCAAAGGGAATCTCCAGAGAGGCTTCCGCATCCAGGTCCAGGGGGCGAGGGCGGGTGCGGCCGGGTCGGGGAAACCCACTGGCGCTGAAGCCGCCGGAACCCTTCCCTTCCCCGAAGCGGCCCAGCAGGTCGTTGATGAATTCATCAAAGTTGCCGTAGTTCTGAAAGTCCATCTCCACCCCCGCGCCACCGCTGGCCTGGCCACGGCCACCGCTCCAGAAGCGGCCAAACTGCTCGTAACGGCGCCGCTTCTCCGGGTCGCTGAGCACCTCGTAGGCTTCGTTGATTTCCTTGAAGCGCCCCTCCGCCGCCTTGTCGTTGGGCTTCACGTCCGGATGGTATTGCCGCGCCAATCGACGAAACGCCTGCTTGACGGCGGCCTGATCCGCACCCCTGGGCACCTGGAGGATGCTCCAGTAGTCCTTGTATCCGCCGCTCCGCGCCATGCTCCCTCCAGCCACCATGGGTCATGGATGCTAAGGCTGAATCGGCCTCTTGCGGGCACTTGGAGCAATGATCAAGACGGTAGCGGGGAACTCTTGCTTCCCCGTCACGGCTCAACCAGGCACACGTGACCTGCCTTCCTTTGAATCTGACAAAGAGAAGCGTTGGATGAATGGACTGGGGCAATTGCTACAACTAATCACCACACGTTTCTTCGCACGGGTTGCCGCCACATGGAGCAGTGATCGCTCCTGCTGTTCAAACAACTCCCGAGAGACCTGATCCGGCTTGCAACTGAGTGCGCTTTTGAGAGGCATCTGATCACTATCCAGGCCTGGGATCAACACCTGGTCGAATTCCAGACCTTTCACGCGGTGCATCGTCGCCAAGCGGACTGAGGGGTCACTGGGGTCGTCGGCTTCGTCAGCCTCGATGACTCGGCTTGGGATGCCCTTCCCTTGAAGGAGATGTCTAAGCCTGTCGATCACTTTCCTGGTTCGCGCTGTGACGCAGGTGCTGGCCAGAGAGCCTTGCTCTTCTTTGATCTGATGCAGCAGTGCCACCAGGAAGCGCTCTTCTTCGGCCGGGTCTTCGCATTGTTTGATCAGAGGCTCGTCGCCATGGAGCAAGGAACGGTAGTCGCTTGCGGGATCGGAACCACCATCAAGGTCGTCAAAGTCCAGCCCGTTCAACACGGCTGTGGCCCAAACTCTTGTTTCTTCCGTCGTGCGGTAGTTGATGCGCAGCTTGCGTGAGCGCCCGCGAATCTCGATGCCGCAGCGGCCAAGCACCACGGGCTTGCCGTAAATGCGTTGGTGCGGATCTCCCACGATGAAGATGTCGTTGGTGTGGGGCTCACCGGCCAGGGCACGGATCAGTTCAAAGGAGGCCCTGTCCAGATCCTGGGCCTCATCCACGATGACGGAGGCAAACCGTGGAGAGTGGCTGGAGTCTTTCAGGAGATCGGCAGCAGCTTGCTTGGCTTCTTCCGGTTCCCAAAGCCCTTGCTGGCGGAACTCGGCCCGCAGCGTATCGAAAACCGGCCAGATCTTTGCACGGCGTTCGCGGTTCAGACCCGTTCCACGCCCTACACGCCTGGCTTTGAGGTAGTCGTCCCGTGAACGACAGCCGTTTGCAAGCACCACGTCTCCCCATTCCTCCCTGTAGAAGTGTTCATTGAGTCCGATGCTGGGGTGGGCCATATCCATGGCCAAGCTCCAGGCGGCGTCTTTCGATTCCTGATTGACGCGGACTTGCAGGCCTTGCGTCTTGAGGAAATTCATCACCCAGCGATCAAGATTTACCACCTCGATGCGTTGCAATTCCTCCGAGGAGCAGATTTTGGTGAGATTGCTGCGGGTGTCAGTGGCGAGGTTACGGGTAAAGGTGGTGAACAGCACCCGGCCTGGTTTTCTATCAGCAATCAAACGCGCCGCCAGCCAGCGAGCCCGATGCATGGCCACCACGGTTTTTCCGGTGCCAGCACCACCAAGGACCCGTACGGAACCGTTCCAATCCCGTTCCACCAGCCGGCGTTGGCTGGGGTGGAGAAAGACCCGCCATTGCTCCAGCGGTGCCGAGAGCATGGCCTCAAGCTCGTCGTCATCGGTAATGACCAGAAACTCCGCCTTGCTGTCCGGGGTTTCCAGGGCTGTGGCAACATCCTCGATGTCAACGCCGGCAGGGCACTGGCGCTCCAGTTCATTGACCACATCCGCAACGGTTCTGCCTTCAGCAAGGAGGATGAGGCCATCAACGCAGGCTTGCGGCAGCCACTCAATCAGGCGCGCCAGGGCTTCTTCGTTGCTGACAGCACGAACGGCCGGCAGCAGGACTTCAGGAACGCCAAGTAACATCAGTTCCTCGTCCTTACAGGCGGCAAACAAGGTGTTGGGGATGGTTTTGCGGGGGTCCTCGCGCACCGCTGTTTCTGCAGCCTCGACGTCCACCACGTGCAAGGCCCCCGACACGCGGTTCACATGGCAGGACCTTCGGCGAGCCCACCGGTAGGCGTCGTCGTGCTTGTCGATCCAAAGCAGCACGTAGGTGTTGCCTTCGTTGGGCGCCCGCACGATGCAGCGCACATCCTGATCAACCCGCAGGGAGCGGATCATGGGGTCCTTCCCCCCTTCAATGTGCTCGTAGTTCAGGCCAGGGCTGCGGGGATTGTGGCGGAATTTGGCAATGAACGCCGCCACCTTGCCTCGTGCCTTGTTGGGCAACTTGCCAAAGGCCTTGAAAAAATCATTGGACAGGGCAACGGTGATACGGTCGTCGGTCATGGGCTGGCCTGATCAGCATTCTGAAGGTGGTGAAGGATGGCACCGGCAATGACATCGGGCGGATCGCTGAGCCCCCAGCAGACCCATTGCCGTTGTGTGAAGGCATCCAGATCGGCTTGATCAACAACGACAGCGAGACGGTGGCTTGCCCAAGCCAACTCTGCCTGGGCGACGACGTCGCCCCGTGAGCCGATGAGCTCGTAGCCGTCTTCTGGGAGAGGCAAGCCGGTTTCCAGCAGAGGCTGCTTGAGAGCACTCAAGAGGGGATGACACTCCTTAAGGGCGAGTTCGACAATGGCTCTCCAGGTGGCTTGGCGTTGCTGTTGTGCGGGATGGTCCGATAGGGCGCTTGGCGCTGTTGCTGCGCCATTCTCGATCCAAACGGTCGGGGGGTCCACGGCAACCGGTTGCTCCGCACCGGTCCAGCCCGGTGTGGTGATCAGCCCATGGGGCAGGAATTGGAACAGGTTGCCAAGCCTGAGCCATTCACGCCAGGCCGCTTGCCGTTGTTCGGGAGAGATGTCTTCGTTGATTTGGAAATGGCTGACCCGGAAGGTGGCGCAAGGATGCTTTTGTTGGTGCAGATCCAGATCCACCAGGGCAAGCACAGAGAGGCCGTAGCCGATGGTAAGATGCTGGCCGAGCGCTCGACCGCCGGTGTCGTTGTCGCGCCATTCCTCCACGTGGTTTTGCAGATGGCCCGAGGAGATGGCCTCACGGATCTCTGGGTGATCAAGAGGCTGTTGCGAAACTTGGGCCAACGCCAATTGCTGTGCCATCCCTTGCCAAAGCGCTTCGGATGGTTCCGCCAGGTAGGCCATCAACAACTCCAGGCTGCCCATGGTTTGGGCCTCACCCGGCATCACCAGTGCCCTGGTGCGTAGCTCTTCCGGCCACCAGGGGCTGAGGAAGATCTCAGGATTGCTATTGAACCGCGGATTCATGCCCAGCTTGAGGCCGTTGGGGTCAAGCGGCGCCTGGGGTGATGGCAACGTCTCCACCACGTCGTCCCAATTCAAGCTCCAGAACAGGAAACGGCCACTGCGTTGCAGCGCCATGCGCTGCCGGGCATCAGTGGCAAGGCGACTGCGGTGAAACTCCCAGCCATCGGTGTAAATGGCAATCGGCTTCCCGCCAGCGGTTGGTGTGAGCAGGAAGTCGGCACGGGACTCACAGCTCACCCCTTCGCTTTCGCCAAGGAGAACCTGTTGCTGCAGTTTCCAACGCACCGCCGCCTTGTTATCTCGGTTGTCTCGCGTCAGGCTGAGCAAATAGCCCTTGCGACCCTGGATGACGTCGCTCTTGAAGGATACGGTGACCCCACGGGGCGCCCCTTTGCCCTGGCGCAGCTTCTCAATGAAGAGGAGTTCCAGTTCACTTTCGGCGCGGGTGTTAATCGTGATCGCCGATAAGCCGTGCTCCGGTGTTGCGAGTTTGTCCCAGTGTTCAAGAATGGCTTGCAACTGCTCAATCGCCCGCTGCTTGCTGGTGCGCTCGCGATCAAATCGTTGTCGGTACATGAAAATGCAGCGGTAACAACCATCGCTGCAACTGCAAGTTTGCAGCGCATCAAGGGATTGCTCAAAGACTGCCTTGAGGTCGGCGCCGCCCCGGTCCACCAACTGGCGCAGATACCCCGTGCCGCCCGGCACCGAATCGAAGAGATAGAGGAACGTTTTGCGTTGTTGACTACCTTGGGGCTCTTCTCCCAGCGCTGATCGCAAGTGGTCAACCTTGCCGCTAAAGCGTTGGCGTAGACCCAGGTGCAGCGCCCCCACAAATGACGGCAGGCCGGATTCGTCCCAGAAGTTGGCGCTCGGCAGCAGGAAGCGCACGGCTTCCGAACTGAACTCCCTGTACATGAACAGCAGGTGACGCAGCCGGGCATCATCGGGCTGATCACGGTACCGGCAACCCCAGGTGTGGTTGGGGGATCCGCGTTGCACCTTGCCACAGCTTCGGCACAGCACAAAGCCTTTCACCTTCAGGGTTTTTCCGGCAATTGCATGGCTGCCGCCCAAGCCGATATTTTCCCCGAAATTAATTTCACGGAAGGTGACTCCCGATAGATATTCAGCACCAAAGGGAAAGTCTTCACCGTCCATGGCCAGGGTGATCTCCCGTCGTTGGTGATCGGGAAGGATCAGCAGTTCGCGATGGAAGAATAACGGGTTACGTTCATCGCGGTCATCGCCAAAGCGACTCCGGGCATCTTCCGTGGTGGCCTGCACCTGGGTGAGCTTGACCATGTCTTTGACCTGACCCCAATCGGCGTAGCTGCTGTTGCCGCAGCGGGGGCATTCCCTGCGATGGAAGGCGTCGTCGGTGGATTTGCAGGCAAAGGAGCAGGCTGGGCAGAATCGCCACGTCTCGGGTTTGTTGAGGGTTGGGTCCACCTGATCCACCCGCACACGGCGGCCCTGGGCATAAAACTGGCCATAACGGTTTTCGCGTGGAAGAGATTGGCCAAATGAAAGAAACTGGGCTTGCGACTGGGGCCATAGATGTTGAGGCTGAACTTGTTCCTGCTGCCAATCGGGAAAAGTTTTAATTCGTTCTGAAATTGCAAGTGATTCCGCAGCCGTCCGTAGAGCACCTCCCGTAACGCCCCACCTTTCGGGTCGTCGTACACCCCTTCCGGATGAAGGAAACCCTGGACGCCCTGTTCTGAGGCCACCCGCCAGGCCTGGGGCAGGAAGCATTTGAAGAGATTCGTCTGGCTCCCTTTGAGAAGTGAATAGTTGCCGATTGCATTCAAGAATGCCTGGCTGCCCTTCTGGCCTTCGAATTCCTGGAGGTAGTCGTTGCGCAGATTCTGGTGAGCACTGAACACATCGCCACGGCGTGTTGCCAGTTCGCTGGCGCTCACCTTGCGGATCAATACCATGGGGTCGGTATCGCCAATAATGCCCTTTTCCTCCCATTCCACTTTCAGCCAGGGGGGATTGCCCACGATCAGGTCGAAGCCGCCCCGTTTCAGAAGATCGGCAAACTCCAGATCCCAGTGCAGGGGACGAATGCGCTGAATCACCGCCTCCACGCAACGCAGCCGCGCAAACTCCTGTTTGAGCTTTTCCACGTTCACGAAGCCGTGGCGGTCGCTGAAGTCCATGGCCATTTGCCTGGGTTGGGTGTCGGGGAACAGGCTTTGTTGATCCACCTCAGGCCCCACGCCTTGCTCCAGATCCCCCAGGATCATGCTCAGTTCCAGCAGCCATTCATCCCGGCTGGGGAGCAGGTGCGCCTCTTGAATGGGCCAGAACCACAGGGCCGTCCAGTAGTCCATGGCCCATTTCAACCGCAGCCGGGCATTGGCGTTGGCCACCCCATGGCCAGCCACTTCCTGGGCATGGATCCGGTCTTTCCGCTGCAGGGGCGTCCAGGGTTCGGCGTCCGTGGCCGTGGCGGTTGCCGATTCGGGCCACACCGGCAGGGGGTCGGTGGTGCGTTGCCGCAACTGGGCCAATTCCCTGGCCCAGTCCTTCATCAGGGCGTCCGCCAACCGGCTCAGGCGTTTGAGTTGGGCAATCTGGGAGTCCGTGAAGGCGTTGCCGACAAAGGCCTTGTTCCACGCTTTGCAGCGCTGGACGGCCTCCGGCTCAAGCTTTCTGATCACTTTGTCGTTGTAAGCCGCCATGCCGGGATCGGGCAGCAGGAAATGGAAGATGCCGTCCTCGGGCAACTCCCCGTCCCAGGCCAGTTCCTCCGGCGCCTGTTGATGCCGGAGCTTGCCGGGTTTGGCCTTGCGGCCTGTGCCTGTGGGCAGTTGGTTCACCCGATGGATTTGCCGCCTTGCGCCAATCAGCGAGTTGCCGCACACCAGTTGCTGGCTGAACCAGGGGATGAAGGCGCGGCCCTGTTCCGGCGTGAAGATGCTGTTGAGCCAGAGGCTCACCTCCGCCAGCTCCACCGCCACCGGGTTCAGGTCCACGCCGAACACGTTCTGATCCGCCAGGCGCATCTTCACCTTTTGCAGTTCCGTGGCGAATTGGCCGTGGGGGATGTTCCTGCCGGTTTCCTGCTGCTTGCGCTCCAGATAGGCCTGGGCCAGTTGATTCACCACCTCGTTGAGGAACGCCGCCGAGCCCATGGCCGGCTCGCACACCTTCAAGCCGAGAATCTGGTCGGCGCTCTTGCCGGGCAGCAGTTCCTTGAGGGCATGCTTCACCAGGCATTGGGTGAGGGATTCCGGCGTGTAGTAGCTGGCGCTCTTTTCCCGGTCCCGTCCCGCCAGGCGGTAGATGAAGGAGCCTCTCCGGTAGCGCTTGGGTCGGCCGGTGTCGGGATCAGCAACAATCTCCTCAGCCCGGTAGGCGTTCAGTTGCTCGGCATTGACGAAATGCCCCACCTCCAGTTCGTCGTGGGCCTGGCCGGAAGCCCGGGGCGGGCTGCTCTCGTCCCCATCTGTCTCCTCCTCCTCGTTGCTGGTGCTGGCGGCGCGGCCTTTCTTCGGGGCGGGTTGCACCTCGTAGAGATCCTCCTCCGCAAAAAATCCCCGGAAGCTGAGCAGGGCTTCATATACGGCACCCAACTGGTTGATGCCCAACTGGGCATAGCTCACCCGGCCCCGTCGTTTGCCCTTGCCCGCCTTGCTGAGGGACATCAACTCAATCACCTCCCGCAACACCACGTTCCGAAACCGCACCCGCCTCAGCAGCGGCATCCGTGCCGGATCAAACAGGTGGGCTTTCAGGGGCGTCAGCCGGAAGCTGTTGTGGAAGGGCTCCTGATCATCCGGCAACGGCAACTGGTCGCTGGCGTCCTCCCGCTCGGGATAGCCCTCCCAAACCATTTGGAACAGACGATCAAGGGAATCGGTGATGTAGGTGCTTTCCTTGTCTTCTTCGCTGCCCAGTTCAGCCGTGTCCATGTCCCGCAGGCTTTCCAGGCTATAGCCAAGGCGGTAGATATCGCTCCCCATGGGCGCATAGCCCAACTCCGGCCGGCTTTCGATATAGAACAGAAACAGCAGCCGGTACATGTAGCGCAGGCATTCGAGCGTCAACTGCTCGGCATCGGTGCGGCCCTGGTAGACCCCTTCCTTCTGACGCTTCAACCACTGGATCGCTTCATTGCCCAGCAGTTCGATGGACTTGCGCAGGGCGTACTTGAGGTCGCCGCTCACCTCGTGGGCGTGCCTGTGGCTGTTCTCGTCCAGTTCGTCCAGCAGGGGTGTGCCGCCGTCACGGGGGCAGGTGTGCTCACGGTGCAGCAGGGTGGCTGCCGCCAGCACCCCATCCGGGTTGTTCTCCCCCAGCAGGGCATCCATCTCAAAACGCAGCAGCCGTGAGGCGGCCCATTTCTGGCGGTCGATCAGCAGCAGGTGGTCACGGCTCACCGCCAGCACCCAGCGGGGCGGGCTCTGCTGGCCGAACACCTGCTCGCTGATCACCTCTTCCCAGTTCTCCCCCAACCTGCCGGCCGAGGGATCGTCAATCTGGCAGCCCCAGCGGTCGGCGGCAATGGCAAGATCCAGGGGATCTGCCGGTTCATCACCGGGGTTGAAGCACTCCACCACCCAGAGCCATGGTTCTCCCTTGGCGTTGGCCACCTGCCCCAGCACCGGCACTTGGCAGGGCTCGCCACCGATCAGCACCAGTTCGGCTTTGGGGGCATAGGGATACCCCAACGCCTCCAGCAAGGGGGCAAAGAACAGTTCCCGCTGCAAGCGCAGGCGCTCGGCGGGATCGTTGCGGATGCCCTGTTCTTTCTCCCGCAGTTGGCGCCAGGGTTTGCGGAGCGCCTTGAAGCGTTGCTCCGGCGTGGTGATTTTCTCCGGAGCGTTGGCTTCCTGCTCCGCCTTGGCGGCCTCCGTCCAGCGCTGCCGCACTTTCTTGAGGTCGTCCGTGAGCACACTCTCCAGGTAGTGGGCCGAATAGAACTCGTTGGCGTTGCTAATGCCGACTAGTGCCATGGTTCAAGCCTCCCGATGCAGCACGGCCACCAGCTTCAAGTAGGGGGCCGCTTCGATGGTCATCACCTCCCTCACAAAGCGTTGGTGGTCCTGGAAGCGCACGTCAATCTGCTTCATGCTCTCGGCCCGTTTTTTGTCCCTCACCTGCTGCGTGCTCCTGTCTTTGGCATGGTCCAGGGTGAGCCGCTGCACCTGACGGTCCCGCAGCCGCTGCAACCGCTCCTGTTGGGCGTTCAGTTCCGGTTGCATCCACGCTTCCCAGCGCTGCTTGCACGCCAACAGGTACGCGCTCGCCTCCTTCACGGCCACCGCCCGCTGCGCCTTCAAGCTCTCGGGAATTGCCACCGCCTGGCGATTGGCCAAGTGCTGGCGACCCAGCCCCACCCGTTGGGCAATGGCTGCAAACGGCTCCACCGCTGCCACCCGCAGGCCAGGGCCGGCAAAGGACACCCCCACCCATTCCTGCACCACCGGAACGCCCTTCCGGTTAGGGATCGACCCTTGCAGCACCATCACCACTTGGCCGGGATCAAGGCCACTGTTGAGCATCAGCACGGGGGCGCAATGGCGGGCAAAGGCAAGCTGGCCACGATCAGCGAGCCAATCCACCAGGGGGTGGAGATCCCACAGGTACTCCAACTCCGGGCGAGCGCTGTCTTTGCGGCGGGCCTGCTCCAAGGCCCGTTGCAACGCCGCCACCTCCGTGGACAAGACCAGCCGTCTGTCCTGGGCGGGGCGCAGTTCCTTTGGGTAGCGCTCATAACGGCGCCGGAGATCGCTAGGGGGCGTGATCTCCATGCACCCCTGCTCCGGAAAGATTTTGACGTCAAGGGGCTCGCCGCGCCGGCTCATCTGCTCGCTCAACTGTTCCAGGGCCGTGTTGACGTAGGCCCAGAGAGAGGGGAACAGGCTGAGGGTTGTGCCCTGCTTCACCTGGGGTTGAGCGGCGGGTGGCTCGTTGCCCGGATCGCCGCTGCCTACTTCAGCGCCAAACAACTCCTCAAACAGACTGTCGCCACTGCCTTGCTCCAGATAGGGCTTGGCGTTGGCATCCATCGCCTCTTCCAGGGCGTCCACCCGCCCCTGTTCAAAGGCTTCGCTCAGGGCCTGTTCTTCCTCAGCCGCATCGAATTTGCGCAGAAAAACGGCTGGATCGCCAATGTTGCGCTGGGCCTGCTCGTCTTTGGTTTTCAGTAGCCGGATGATCTTCTCGGCATCCCCCATGCCGTCGCTGCGGGACCGGGTGAGCAGGAAGCGAATCTGTGGTTGCCGGGGGTTGCCCGTAGCGATCAATGCGGCCGTTGCGCTGTTGCAGGGTCATCAACGACCAGGGAAGATCGAAATGCACCAACCGGTGGCTGAGGTAGTGCAGGTTCAGGCCTTCGGAGGCAACTTCGGTGGCCACCAGGATCCGCACCGGTTGCCCCTCCTGCGCAAACTCCTCCACCACGTTGGTTTGCTCCACGTCGGGCATGGCGCCGTCCAGGCTCACAACGGCCTCGCCGTCAAGTCCCAGGTCCTGGGCCAGATGCTGCATCAAGAAGCGCTGGCTTGCGCGCCGCCCGGTGAAGATCACCAGTCGGTCGTTGGCGGCATGGCCACGCCAGCCCCAGTCCACCTTGATCAACTGGATGAGCCGCTGGTATTTGGAGAACTGGCCGGGGTCAATGGCCTCCAGCAGCGGCGCCAGTGCTTCCAGAGCGGCCTGATCTGCAAGGTGAGGGTTGGCAGCAACCTCCAGACGATTGAGCCGATTGCCCACGGTTTCCAGCGCTGCCATGGGGCTGGAGAGCATGCTCTTGATCAAGGTGGTGCGGAACAGTTGGCCTGCCTTGGCGCGGGCATCGGTGTTCGGCAGCTTCAGATCCTTGAGCGCTGCAAACACCCGTTCCTCCTGCGCCGATGCCCAACAGGTCACGTCCTGGCTGTCCCGCTCCTGCACGCTGTTGCGCAGATCGGCGATCACGTCCTTGCGGAAGCGGCGGATGTAGAGGTCTTTGATGTCCTCTTTGCTGTAGTCACCGGGATCGGCAATGGCCGTGGGATCCAGCATGTTCATCAAGCTGGCGAAGCTCTCCGGCTTGCCGTCGTGGGGTGTGGCGGACAGCAGGATCAATGTTTCCGAGCGTGTGGCCAAGCGATTGGCCAGCCGTGCCCTTTGGCTCGTCTGGGTCCCTGTGGCCCGTTCAGCCACGTTCTGGCACTCATCGATCACGATAATGTCCCAGTTGGCGTTGTCGAGATAGACGCGGTACTCCCGGTCGTTCTTGAGCGTGTCCACCGAAATGATCACCTTGTCGTAGTGGTGAAACGGGTTCTGGTTGGTGGGGATCTGCTCGCGGATGCGCTGGATGCCAACCGAGTCGAGCCGCACAAGGGGGATGGCAAAGCGCGTCCAGAACTCCTTCTGGAATTGCACAACCATGCTCTTGGTGGTGACCACCAGGATGCGCTTGCCGAGACCGCGGCGAATCAATTCGCTGCAGAGGATGCCGCATTCCAGAGTCTTGCCCAAACCCACTGCATCGGCAATCAACAGCCGTTGTCGTGGCATCGCCAGGGCCTTGGCCGCTGGAATGAGTTGATACGGCAATGGGTCCATGGCTGCCAATGGCCCCACCACCAAGCTGTTGTCCGTGGGGACGGTACGGCGCAGGTGGGCCTCGATAAAAAGCAGGCTGTCCCGGTAGTGGGGTGAGTAGTCCTGCACCAGTTCCGTGTCCTCCGGTTGCAGCACCTTGAAGCTGCCCGCCGCTTTCTCCACATCCACCAGGAAGCGGGCTTCCTTCTCCCGCAGAAACGGCGAGATCCCCACCACGTCCACCACCATCTGGTCATCGGAGCTTTTGCCCAGGCTGCGCACCAGCCATTCAGCACTGCGGCATTCAATGCGGGCGCCAGGGGCAAGGGCAGCTTCCGGCATGGCTTGGCAACGCCCAAAGAATTGAGAAGGGGCCTCCCAGCCCCCATGGGTCATTTTGGTGATAAGGCTGACCTCACCCCATCTCCTTTGGGCTCAGGCGGCAACAGGGGCGGCCTGGCGGGAGAAACGAACGATGTTGTTCGCTGTTACGAAGTTGCTCTGACCGAGCAGGCTTCAGTCACCCTCCTCATGCCCCGTCGAAACCATTGCAGCCCCGTGAAAGGTGGAGCTGAGCGGAATCGAACCGCTGTCCGAAACACTGGTGTGAGCCACCTAGTTCACGACATGTGAACCCTTTTAAGATAGCACAAACACCATGGTCACCGGTCACCGCCCTGCAATCAGGCGCGTGGCCTTGACGAGGCCCGCCCTGGTCTTCACCAGGTAAGGCCCTTGCAGCAGGACACCGGCCACCCGCAGGGCGATCCCGGCCAGGGCAAGATCCAGCACACCCATGGCCAGCAGGGCGGGAACCAGGCCCCAGCCCAGCCCCCGCACCAGCCACACCACCAGGGCGCCGCTAGCCAGCAGGAAGCTGGTGGCCAGCAGCCCCAGGCCCATCCCCAGCAACACCATGCCGCCGACGAGACGGCGGCGGTCCCGGCCCACCTCCTGCAGGGCCATGCGCAGATGCACGTCCACCAGGCTGGCCAGCAGCAATGCCATGCGTTCCAGAGGATGCCGTTGGCCGCGTCCCTGGCGGGAACCTGGCGGGTGGGGCGGGGACGCCATCACTGTTGCCGACGGCTGCCGCCCAGCAGGAGCCCGGTGACCAGGCCCGCAAGGACAGCGACGGAAAGGCTCAACAGAGGCTGTTGTCGGATGCCGCGCTTGAGGCGGGGAGCCAAGTCCCGACGCAACTCGTCAACAAGGGTGTCCAACCGTTCTTCCAGGGGATGAAGCATCTCGTCCCATTCCCTGGGAGCCTCCCTGAGCCGTCCCACGTGGTTCACCAGCTCCAGAAGTTGGGCCCGGACGATGGTCCGCGTGTGGGACGTCCGGCTGGCAACGAGTTGCACCAGCTCCTCCAGGCTGCCGCGGGTAGCCTCCCAGTGTTCGCGGGCAATCTCGGGCCATTCCTGCTGCAGCAGGGGCAACAGGGTCTGGAAGTGCTCCCGCAGCGGATCCCTTGTGGCGCCGTCGGTTGCAGCGTGACCCTCCTGAGCCTTGTCAGCGGGAGACGGGTCGCTGGACTGGTCGTTTGCAGGTGACGACATTGCCGTGGGCAGGATGGCAACATCTTAAACCTCAAATCCTCCAGCAATACCCCCGGCCGGCTTGTTGTTGCCGGATCAGCACCTTATGGTTTTTCTGGTGGTGGGTATCTGGTTGTCATTGGTCCATGTTCAGCAGGTTAAACTCAGTTGCTTCAAGTCCTTTGGCGGCAGCGTAGAGATTCCGCTGAATCCGGGGTTCACTGTCGTCACCGGACCCAACGGATCCGGCAAAAGCAACATTATTGACGGCATCCTCTTCTGCCTGGGACTGGCCTCCAGCCGTGGGATGCGGGCGGAGCGTCTGCCGGACTTGATTAACCACCGCATGGTGCGGCAAGGCAAAGCTGCCGAGGCGTCGGTGAGCGTCACCCTTGCCCTTGGGGACTGGCAGCCCCCTGAAGTGGAACCGGACGCCGGACCCGACGCCATGGAGGTTGCCGGGCCATGGATTGATCCACGGCAACAGGAGGTGGTGATTTGCCGCCGCATCCGCCTGGCACCTGGCGGCACCTACAGCAGCACCTATTCCATCGGGGCAGAGTCCTGCAGCCTGAGCCAGTTGCAGGTTCAGTTGCGCCGTCTTCGCATTGACCCCACCGGCAGCAACGTGGTGATGCAAGGGGATGTCACCCGCATTGTGTCCATGGGTGGCCGTGAGCGCCGGGAAATCATTGACGAACTGGCGGGTGTGGCGTTGTTTGACCAGCGCATCGAGCAGTGCCGCGGCAAGCTGACGGACGTGCGGGACCATGAAGAGCGCTGCCACATTGTGGAGGGGGAGCTGCGCACCAGCCGCCAGAGGCTGGAGCGGGACTGCGGGAAGGCCCGCCGCTATCAGCAGTTGCGGGACCAACTGCACCAGTCGCGCCAACAGGAGTTGGTGCTGCTGTGGGAGGCATCCTGTCGGCAGCGGGACGACCTGGTGGCGCGCCAGGGGCAGAACCGGCAGGAGCAACAGGCCCTGCAGACCCAACGGGAGCAACTCACCGACACGCACCATCAGAAGGTGCAGCAGTTGCAGGAGATCCAGGCCCGGGTGAAGGCCCTTGGCGAAGATCAACTGTTGTCGGTGCAGGCAAAGCTGGCGGGGCTGGAGAGTCAAGAGCGGGAGTTGCAGCGCAGCTTGCAGAATCAGGACCAGGACCACCTGGAACAACGGCACCACGACTGGCGTGGTCGCTGGCGCCGGATGCAGACCGCGGTAGAAGCGTTGGCCGGCGCCAACCATGACGCCCAATTGGAGGCCGTGGACGGGCGCTGCGGGGACACCGAGCGGGTCGTGGAGCAACAACGGCAGCGGCTGGAGGCGCTGGCGCACCGTTCGGGAAGCTGGCTGCAGGGCTATCAACAGCGGCAGCAGGCCATGGCGGCGCTGCGCAGCAGCATCCAGCCCCTGCGTACCGAGCAGCTCCAGCTTCAGGAGCAACTCAAGCAGGAGGAGCAGCAGTTGGAGGACGGGCGTGGGCAGCAGCAGCAGGCGGAAACCGGCCACCGGCAACACCAGGCCAAGCTGGATGATCTCACGGCCCGGAAGGGGCAACTCCAACAGAGGCTGGAAGCGCTCCAGACGGAGTGCAACGAAGGCAACAGCACTTTGAAACTGTTGCAGCGCAGCCGCCAGCGGCTGGAACGGGATCAGGTGCAGTTGGAGCAGGACCTGGTGAAACTGGAAAGCCGCCGTGAAGCCCTGCAGGAAAGCCGTGGCACCGGGGCGCTGCGCTTGATTCTGGACAGTGGGCTGCCGGGCATCCACGGTCCCGTGGCCACGCTGGGTGAGGTGGAGCCGCCCCATCGCCTGGCGCTGGAGGTGGCTGCCGGCGCCCGCCTCAACCACGTGGTTGTGGACGATGACCGGATTGCCGCACAAGCCATTGCGCTCCTCAAGCGTCACCACGCCGGTCGCCTCACCTTCCTGCCCCTCAACCGCCTGCGCACGCCAGCGGCCTCAGCCGCCACGGCCCGCAACCTGCGGTTGCCAGGCCTGGTGGACCGCGCCGTGAACCTGGTTCATTTTGATTCCGTCTACGGGCAGGTGTTTGCCCATGCGTTGGGGGACACCCTGGTGTTTGAGACCCTGCATCAGGCGCGCCGCCTCCTGGGGCAGCACCGTTGCGTCACCCTGGAGGGGGAGCTGCTGGAGCGCAGCGGCGCCATGACGGGTGGAAACTTGCAGCGCCGCCAGGATCGCCTCGGTTTCAGCCGCAGTGAACAGGCCGACGAGGCGGAGCCGCTCCGGCAGCGGCTGCTGGAATTGGGCCAGCATCTGAGCGCCTGTCGGCGGCAGGAGGACCAACAGAGCCGGACCGTGGACGCTGTGCAGACGCGGTTGACCGACGTCAGTTGCAGCCTGGCGGCTGTGGAGGCAGAGCACGGCAGCGTGTTGGCACAACACGGACCCCTGGCCACACAATTGGACCAGCAACAGCAGCGCATCACCGCCGGCGCCGCCCGCATCAGGGAGCGGCAGGGGCGGCTGCAAGCGCTGGACGGGGAGTTGAAGGCGCAGCAGCAGCAACTGGCCACGTTGGAGGCGGCCGCCGAGGATGACGACGCCACCATGGTGAGCGGGCAATGGCACCAGTTGCAGGAGGAACTGAAGGCGGCTGAGGCTCAGCACACGGCCAACCTGGCCCAACGGGAGGTGCTGCGGTCCGCCTTGCGGGAGCACCGGCTGAACGAGCAGCGCCTGGCGGACCAGCGCCAACTCCTGCAACAGGAAGGAGACCGGTTGAAGCGGGAACGGGAAGTCCTGAACCAGCGCCGGCAAGAGTTGGGCGCACAGCAACAGCGCCTGGAGCAGGAGCGTCGGACCATGGAGGCCAAGCTTCAGGAGTTGCAACAGGCCCTGGGGCAGCAGCGGCGGCAGCGGGACCAACTGGAGGCTGCCGTGGCCCAACTGAATCAAAAGATCCACCAGAGCACGTGGCAGCAGCAGCAGTTGGCGGAGAAACACCAGGCCCTCAGGGATCAGCAGACGGCCATCGAGGCGCAGATCCGCCTGCAACAGGCAGAACTGCCGGACCCCCGCCCCCAACTCCCGGACACGCTGAGGGCCGCGGGTCTGGAGGCGTTGCAGCAGCACGTCCACAAGCTGGAGCAGGATCTGCACGCCCTGGAACCCGTCAACATGCTGGCGCTGGAGGAGTTGGCGGAACTGGAGACACGGCTGGCCGCCATCGGGGAACGGTTGACCGTGCTGCAGGAGGAGCGGGAGGGGGTCTTGCAGCGCATTGAGACCATGGCCAGCCTGCGGAAAAAGGCCTTCATGGAGGCGTTCACCGCCGTCAACGGGCATTTCCAGGAGATCTTTACCCAGCTCTCGGACGGGGAAGGCCATCTCCAGTTGGAGGACGAAACTGATCCCCTGGCCGGCGGCCTCACCCTGGTGGCCCATCCCAAAGGCAAGGTGATGCGCCGTTTGAACGCCATGTCCGGGGGGGAAAAGTCCCTGACGGCCCTCAGCTTCCTGTTTGCCCTGCAACGGTTTCGTCCGTCCCCTTTCTATGCTCTGGACGAGGTGGACAGCTTCCTGGACGGCGTCAACGTGGAGAACCTGGCCCGGTTGATTGCCCGGCAAGCCCAACTGGCCCAATGTCTTGTGGTGAGTCACCGTCGTCCCATGATTGCCGCAGCACAGCGCACCCTTGGGGTAACCCAGGCCCGTGGCGCCCATACCCAGGTGATTGGCCTGCCCACCCAGGCGGCCTAAGGTGTCTCCCATGTTGTCTTCCTCCTCCATCACCACCGTTCCGTCCAATCGCCTCTGGCTGCGCTCCGAGTTCATGGGCACCCAGGTGATTGCCAAGGATTCCGGCCGGCGCCTCGGTCTTGTGGGAGAGATGGTGGTGGACGTGGACCGCCGGGAGGTGGTGGCCTTGGGTCTCCGGGACAATGCCCTGACCCGCCTGCTGCCGGGGGTCCCCCGCTGGATGCTCCTCCGGGAGATTCGTCAGGTGGGGGACGTGGTGCTGGTGGACTCCTGTGACGCGGTGGCGGAGGACTTCAACCCGGAGCGCTACAGCCGCGTGATCAACTGCCAGGTGATCACCGAGTCCGGAGAGCAACTGGGCCGCGTGTTGGGCTTCAGTTTTGACGTGGAAACAGGGGAGCTGGTCACCCTGCTCATTGCCGCCCTCGGGGTCCCCGTACTGGCCAACGGGGTGCTCAGCACCTGGGAACTGGGGGCAGCGGAGGTGGTCAGTTCCGGCCCTGATCGCATCATTGTCTACGAGGGGGCAGAGGAGAAGCTGCAACAGGTCAGCTCCGGGCTGCTGGAGAAGCTGGGCATCGGTGGCGAGAGCTGGGAGCGCCAGGAGCAGCAGCACACCTATGGTGCCGTCGTTCCCGTGGAGAACCAACTGGCCCCCGGACAACCGGACCAGGAGGAGCAGCGCCAACAGGAGATGCTGCGCGGTGACGTCACCTCGAACCAGGCCGCCCAGGGGCCATACGACGACATGGAGCCGGAACTGGAGTACGTGGATGCCGAGCGGGGTCGCCGCACCACCACGTCCCGGCGTCTTTACCTGAGCGACGACGGTCCCGCACCACCGCGCCAACCTGCCAATCCCTATTGGGAGGAGGAGACCAGCACCTCCGAGATGGGGGGCCACCGCCGCCGTCATGCCCAGCCCATGGAGGAGGTGGCGGATCCCTGGCAGGACGACGTTTAGGGCCGCTCGGCAACAGGCTGTTCAGCAACAGACCGCTCGGCAACGGGGGGCAGGGGCTTGCCGCGACGGCAGTGGACCTGCAACCGCAGCACCTCCACGACCATGGCGCTGAGGGCTGCGGTTGCCCCCCCTGGCCCCCGTAACTGTCGCAACGCCCTGGCCATGGTCTCCAGTCGTGCGGGATGGCGCAGCAGAACTGACGCCTCCCGGGCAATTTGCGTTGGGGTGACGGGGCCAATCCTCTCGGGCACCACCATGCGACCCGCCTGGAGATTGGGCCAGGCCAGCCCTGAACCACGTCTCAGCACCATGGACACCACCACCCTGGTGATCACAGGTCCCAACAGGGGAACGCGGCTGAGCAGGCCCAAGGGTCCATCCCAGGCACGCATCACCTGGGGGTGCTGGGTGGGCAGCACCACCACCATGGGCACGGCAAGGGCCCCCAGTTCGGCGGTATTGGCCCCAACCGTGGTGAGGGCCATGGTGCAACGCCGCAACTGGTCATGGGCGGGGTGGCGATCCACCACCGCAATTCGCACCCCTGCCGCCGTGCAGAGGGACCAGTGGGGACGGGAGGGGGAAGGGGCCGCCAGCCGCACGGCGCTGGCGCCAAAGGTGGCGGCCAGGGGATTCTGCGGACCGGCAAAACGGAGCAGGTCATGGTGGCGCACCGTGGGGGCCAGGGGCAGGAGAAAGCGGCACTCCGGATGGTGTTGATGGAGCTTCTCGGCCGTGGCCAACATGAAGGGCACCCCCAGGCAGAGCTTGGCGGGCTTGGAGCCGGGCAGCAGGGCAATGGTCGCTGGGGCAGCGGACGGGACCGGTGGGGCACTGCCTTGCTCCGGGGAAACGTCCGCCATCAGGTCGCCAACGATCTGGGCCCGCGGGCGCCAGCGCCGTGGTACCCGCCCATAGGCCACAGGCCCCATGGCTGCAATTCGATCACACCAACGGGGCCAGCGGGCCACCCACTCGGCGTAGCAAACATGGCGATAGCCCAGTCGGGCCGCCAGCAGCACGGCCCACAATTGATCGCCCCCCAGAAACACCACCACCCCCTGGGGCCGCCAGCGCCGGTGGCGCCGCGGCCGAAGCAGCAGACGCCAGAAGCAGCGCGCCGGAATAATCCGGTCAAACACCCCCAGGGCAGCAGCAGTTCCGGCCTCCTCTCCGTGGGCATGGGGGCATGGGGTCAACACCAAGTGGAGCCGGGCGGCAACCGGATCACGGTGAAGTCGACGGGCCAGGGGGTACACCCAGGTGAGCAGTTCACCCGGTCCGTTGGACACCAGGACGATGTCGCTCTGGGGAAAAACCATGCGGATGGCGAGATTTGAACTCGCAAGGCCGAAGCCACACGCCCCTCAAACGTGCGTGTCTACCAATTCCACCACATCCGCTGTCGTTGGGCAGTCTATGGCTGCTGCCTTATTAAACACCACGCTTGACACATGTTGGCCTGCTGCATCAGCCACTGATACGATCCACGATTGATGGTGTCGCTGTGGATGGCCTTTGGCAAGGTCTTAATCGCCAACCGAGGTGAGATTGCACTGCGGATCATCCGCAGTTGCCGTGATTTGGGCATTCCGACGGTGGCCGTCCACAGCACTGTGGACAGCAACGCCCTCCACGTTCAACTGGCGGATGAGGCGGTCTGCGTTGGGGAAGGCCCCAGCGCCAAAAGCTACTTGAACGTGGCCAACGTCATGGCTGCCGCCACGTCCCGCGGGGTGGACGCCATTCATCCGGGCTACGGGTTCCTGGCGGAGAGTGCCCGTTTTGCGGAAATCTGCAGGGACCACGGCATCAAGTTCATTGGTCCGTCTCCGGAAGCCATTCGCACCATGGGGGACAAGTCCACGGCCAAGGCCACCATGCAGGAGGCCGGTGTCCCCACGGTGCCCGGCAGCCGTGGCCTTGTGGAGGACGTGAACCACGCCCACCACCTGGCAGGTCAGGTGGGCTATCCCTTGATGATCAAGGCGACCGCAGGCGGGGGTGGCCGGGGCATGCGCCTGGTGTCCAAACCGGAAGAACTGGACAGCATGTTCAAAACAGCCCAGGGGGAGGCGAAGGCGGCCTTTGGTAATCCGGGGCTTTACATGGAGAAACTGATCATCCGGCCCCGCCATGTGGAGATCCAGGTTTTGGCGGACAGCCAGGGCGGTGTGATTCATCTGGGCGAGCGGGACTGCTCCCTGCAACGGCGCCACCAGAAAATTCTGGAGGAATCCCCCAGTCCGAACCTGACGCCAAGGTTGCGGCGGAAGATGGGTGAAGCCGCAGTGCGTGCCGCCAAGGCCATTCAGTACGAGGGCGCCGGGACGGTGGAATTTCTCCTGGAGCCCGACGGTCATTTTTATTTCATGGAGATGAACACCCGCATCCAGGTGGAACATCCCGTGACGGAGATGGTCACCGGGCTTGACCTGGTGGCACAACAGTTGCAGATTGCCGCTGGCCAGCCCCTGGCGTTAAGCCAGAAGGAGGTGCGTTTCCAGGGTCACGCCATTGAGTGTCGCATCAACGCCGAGGATCCACGCCATGGGTTCCGGCCCACACCGGGGTGCATCAGCGGGTGGCTCCCACCGGGAGGCCCCGGGGTGCGGGTGGACAGCCACGTGTACACCGATTACCACATCCCCCCCTATTACGATTCCTTGATTGCCAAAATCATCACCTGGGGCCAGGACCGCCCCCAGGCCATTGCCCGCATGCGCCGCGCCCTCAGCGAGTGCGCCGTGACCGGTGTGAGCACCACCATTGATTTTCACCGTCAACTACTGGAGCGGCCCGAGTTTCTGGAAGGGACCGTCCACACCAAGTTCATTGAGCAGGACATGGGCCAGCCGGAACTCATCTGATGGCCATGGTCAACAGGCCCTGTTGGCCCACCAGCAATTCCCGCAGAAGACTCACCAGCCCCAGCCAGATCACCGGCGTCACGTCCACGCCACCGATGGGGGCCACCCAGCGGCGGGTGAGGGTCAAAAGGGGTTCCGTGGGGCCATGGAGGAGGCGCCAGCCGCCCCGCTGAAGATCCACCTGGGGATACCAGGTGAGCACAATACGGAACAGAAACAGCAACGTCCAGGCGGCCAGCCCCAGGCTCAACAGCAGATGGAGCAGGGGCAACACCATGGCCGCAACCAGCAGGACCGTAGCACTGGCAATGGTCTCAGGCGGCAACACTGGGCAGGCGGGAGGGGCACTCGCCAATTCTAAATGTTGGCAAGGGCAAGGCGGCCTCTGCCAGAGTGGACGGACAACCCATCCCACAGCCACCCCTCCCATGCCACTGCTGCTTGGTATCGGCCGTTTCCGCAAGGATCTGGAGCACCACGGCGCCATGGCCGTCACGGCCCCTCTGGAGGGGGGCTTCGAGACTCGGTTGTTGCGCCGCCTCCGGGCAGCAGGTTATGCCACCCAACTGTGCTCGGCCCGGGGGTTGGGGGATCCGGAGACGTTTCTCCTGGGTCTCCATGGGGTCCGTCCACCCCACCTGGGGCATCAGAGCATTGGCGGCACGGCTGCCGTGGGTGCTGTATCCATGGCTCTGCCCCAACTCATGCCCCAACTGCAAACGGACAAGCCGGTGCTGCTGTGGCTCCTGGAGGCCCAGGTGCTCAGCCGGGCGGAGCTGGACACCTTTGTGGCCCTACCCCGGCGCTATCCCGGCTTCCATGTTGTCTGCGAGATGGGGGGAAGCCGGACGTTGCGCTGGCAGCCCCTGGCCGAGGCGCTGGCGGCCTGAGGCCGTGTCGAGCTGTGCTCCTGAAGATGCTCTGCGTCACGGTTGTTGGCGCAAGTTGATCTGCGGCGCCAGCAATCAGGATCTGGCCGCCGTTACGGATCTGGCCTGGGTCTACACCCGTGCCGGCATCCATTGCATTGACGTGGCACCGGATCCGGCGGTGGTGGCCGCCGCCCGCCAGGGCATGGCCGCCGCCCTCAAGCCGGGGCAGCCACCCCCATGGCTCATGGTGAGCCTCAACGACGACACGGATCCCCATTTCCGCAAAGCCCATTTTGATCCCCGCCGTTGCCCCGAGGATTGCCCCCGCCCCTGCGAGGCCACCTGCCCAGTGGCGGCCATTTCAACCACGGGTGTGGCCATGGCCCGCTGTTACGGCTGTGGGCGTTGCCTGTCGGTGTGTCCCCTGGGCCTCATTGAGGAGCGGCCCTGGCGTTTGGCGCGCTCCCAATTGCTGGAGATCCTGGAGGCGTGCCAACCGGACGCCCTGGAAATCCACACCCGCCCTGGCGCGGTCGCCCCGTTCACCCAACTCCTGGCCTTGCTACAGCCCTTGCTGCCCCGGTTGCGGCTGTTGGCGGTGAGTGCCGGCGGCCCCTTGGACCAGTTGATTCCCTACCTGTGGCAACTGCACGGGCTGCTGGTGAAGCAGCCGGTCCGCCGCCATCTCTGGCAACTGGACGGCCGCCCCATGAGTGGGGACCTGGGCCGCGGCACAGCCCATGCGGCCGTGGCGTTGGCCCTTGGCGTGTCGCGCCATGGCCCGCCGGGGCTGTTGCAGGTGGCCGGGGGCGTCAACCGGCATACCCAGACGCTTCTGCAGCGCCATGGTCTGGTTGGCCATGGAAAGGAGCCCCCGGCGGTGGCGGGCATGGCCTTTGGCGGCGCCGCCCGTCAACTTCTGGCCCCCTGGTTGGCGGCTGCCCAGGCGCGGGGCAAGCCCCTGCATCAACATTCCGACCTGGCGGACGTGGCCGTGGGACAGGCCCAGGGTCTCTTGAACTTGCCAGGCTGGATTGGGAACTGAATCTACCCAGTCTGTTGGCGCTGCGCGCACTATTCCATCACTCCCACCAGTGCAGTACCCAGCCCCAGGATCAGTCCACCAGCCAACGCTGCATGGGCTGCGGCTGTGGTACCCGTTCCCGCAGTAGCTAACCCTACACCGGAACTCCAAAGCCCGCCAGCCACTCCACCTGCTGTCCCGGCACCGGTTGCTGCGACACCAGCCGCCACACCTGCTCCCACAATCATGAGTTCCGACCCCTATTGCCTAGGGGGCCATCAAAGGCGCTTAAGATATACACCTGTCACCTGTCAAGCTTCTTCCCATGGCCTGGCCGTCCAACCGGTTTCCTGGCCATGGCTCCTGCAGCCATGACAAATGAAAGTGATGCCTTTAGACAAGTCCACGCTCTCCCAAACCTGCCGGCTGAGTCGCGGGGGAGGGTGACGTAAAGTGGCGTCTCCCCCTCCCCGGCCATGGCCGTGCCAGTCCCCTGCACCTCTGGCCAGCCCGGACTCCTCCAGCCCATCACCATCCGCGAGCAGCGGGTCACCGATGATCTGGACCATCTGCTGGCGGTGCTGCCGGCATCTCTCCAGCAGCAGCTTGCTTCAGCGGAGCGGCGCCAGGACCTGCTGGAGGTGGTGCTGGATTTGGGGCGCCCTCCCGAGGCCCGCTATCCAGGCCGACGACTGGACCTGGAGGATGCTCCCCTCAGTCGGGAGGCATTGGATGGGGTCCTTGCCCGGGTGGGGCGCTTTGGTGGCGATAACCGGGCCGGGATTGCCCGGACCCTGCACCGCATCAGCGCCATGCGCAACCGATCAGGGGAGGTGATTGGCCTCACCTGCCGCGTGGGGCGGGCTGTGTACGGCACCGTGGCCATCGTCAGAGACCTGGTGGAATCCAACCAGTCCATCCTGATCATGGGTTATCCCGGCGTGGGCAAGACCACGGTGCTGCGGGAAATCGCCCGGGTACTTGCTGACGAGATGGATCGGCGGGTGGTGGTCATTGACACCAGCAACGAAATCGCTGGCGATGGGGACATTCCCCACCCGGCTATTGGCCGGGCACGACGGATGCAGGTGCCGGATCCCCAGCATCAGCACCGGGTCATGATCGAGGCGGTGGAAAACCACATGCCCGAGGTGATTGTCATTGACGAGATCGGCAGCGAGCAGGAAGCCTGGGCCGCCCGCACCATTGCCGAGCGGGGCGTGCAACTGGTGGGCACGGCCCATGGCCATCAACTGGCCAACCTGATCAAAAATCCCGCCCTCCGGGACCTGATTGGCGGCCTCCAGGCGGTCACCCTGGGGGATGAGGAAGCCCGCCGCCGCGGCTCGCAGAAAACAGTGCAGGAGCGCTGTGCCCCGCCCACCTTCCCCCTGGCCGTGGAAATGCACAGCCGCGACTGTTGGCACGTGCATTGGAACGTGGCCCGCACAGTGGACGGCCTGCTGCGGGACCGCCCTGTCCAATCCCAGGTGCGGCGGCTGGATGAGCAAGGTGTTCTCCATGTACAAAATCCCTCCCCATGCCCCCCTGGGCTAGGAGGTCCCGGGGCGTCGTCCACGGAGCAGCCTGCTCTTCCCACTGGCCAGGACGATCTCCCCCTGCGCATCTATCCCTCTGGTGTGACTCCCCGTCAACTGGATGCACTGATCCAGGACCGGCAACTGCCCGTACAGGTGGTGCGCACGGTGGATCGGGCCGATGCGGTGCTTTCCCTGCGCAACAGCCTTAGTCATGACCCCAGCGCCCGGCGGACAGCCAAAAGCTTGGGCGTCCCCATCCACGTGATCAAGTCCGCCAGTCCACCCCAACTGCAAAGAGCTCTGGAGAGGTTGCTGTTGCGCTTCCGTACCAAGGGCAACGTGGTGTAGGATAGGAGGGCTTAGTTCCCAGCAGTGGGCCGTCGCCAAGTGGTAAGGCAGCGGGTTTTGGTCCCGCCATTCCTAGGTTCGAATCCTAGCGGCCCAGTTAATGTCCTCGGTGTTTGGTCACACCACTGCAGGACAGTGGTGGACGCCCGAGGTCCATGGCGAAACGGCTCTGCGCCAGTGGCTATGGCATAACATTTGAATGGGTGGGCACAGGAGGCATCGCCTCGCTCCCCGCACTCCCATCCAGCGTCGTTCCCGCAAACGTTGTCTCCGGGGGAACATTGCCACAAAAAAGCAATGGCTTCTCAAGGAGGTACTCCCTGAGAAGCCATCAAAGATCTATCCTGGCATTGAGTTATTTTTGCAAGGGGCTACCCCCTAACTATCGTCACCGCTGCAGCATTTCACAACCGAGTTCGGAATGGATCGGAGTGGTTCTACTGCGCCATGAACACCAGGAAAGCAGATTTAAGGAAAGTAAGTGTAGAATCCTGAGAACTACATAGATTGAGTCAGGTCAAGCAACTCACAGAACAGAAAATTCTGAGATTGTGTTTAGTCAAGCCCTCGGTCTATTAGTACTCCTTTGCTTCACCTATTGCTAGGCTTCCACATAGAGCCTATTGACGGGTGTTCTTCCCGTGACCTTACTGGCTTATGCCATGAGAACACTCATCTTGAGGTGGGCTTCCCACTTAGATGCTTTCAGCGGTTATCCACTCCGTACATGGCTACCCAGCGCTTACCGTTGGCACGATAACTGGTACACCAGAGGTACGTTCTTCTCGGTCCTCTCGTACTAGAGAAGAATCCTCTCAATGTTCTTGCGCGTACACCGGATATGGACCGAACTGTCTCACGACGTTCTGAACCCAGCTCGCGTACCGCTTTAATGGGCGAACAGCCCAACCCTTGGGACCGGCTTCAGCCCCAGGTTGCGATGAGCCGACATCGAGGTGCCAAACCTCCCCGTCGATGTGAACTCTTGGGGGAGATCAGCCTGTTATCCCTAGAGTAACTTTTATCCGTTGAGCGACGGCCCTTCCACACAGAACCGTCGGATCACTAAGGCCGACTTTCGTCCCTGTTCGACTTGTAGGTCTCACAGTCAAGCTCCCTTCTGCCTTTGCACTCGTCAGCTGATTTCCAACCAGCCTGAGGGAACCTTTGCGCGCCTCCGTTACCTTTTAGGAGGCGACCGCCCCAGTCAAACTGCCCACCAGATAATGTCCTGTTCCCGGATAACGGGTAACAGTTAGAACTCTAGCCCTGAAAGAGTGGTATCTCACCAATGGCTCACTACTCCCCACAAGGAATAGATCAAAGCCTCCCACCTATCCTGCGCATTCAAGGCCCGAGCACAATACCTAGCTACAGTAAAGCTTCATAGGGTCTTTCTGTCCGGGTGTACGTAGTCCGCATCTTCACAGACAATTCTATTTCGCCGAGCCTCTCTCCGAGACAGCTCCCAGATCGTTACGCCTTTCGTGCGGGTCGGAACTTACCCGACAAGGAATTTCGCTACCTTAGGACCGTTATAGTTACGGCCGCCGTTCACCGGGGCTTCGGTCGCTAGCTTCGCAATGCTAACCAGCTTCCTTAACCTTCCGGCACTGGGCAGGCGTCAGCCCCCATACGTCGTCTTGCGACTTAGCGGAGACCTGTGTTTTTGGTAAACAGTCGCCTGGGACTCTTCACTGCGACCACCTGACGGTGGCACCCCTTCTCCCGAAGTTACGGGGCCATTTTGCCGAGTTCCTTAGAGAGAGTTAACTCGCGCCCCTTGGTATACTCTACCACCCCACCTGTGTCGGTTTCGGGTACAGGTAGTTGTTGCTTAACGGACTAAGGTCTTTTCTAGGAAGCATGACATCAGCGACTTCGCTCTCGTAAGAGCTCGTACTCACGCCTCAGCTCAGAGCGTTTTCACCGCTCTTCAACGCCTTGAACGCTTGAACCGGTAACCAACATCCGGATCGCCTAGCCTTCTCCGTCCACCTGCCCAAACAACAGCCAGTACAGGAATGTTGACCTGTTGTCCATCGACTACGCCTTTCGGCCTCGCCTTAGGTCCTGACTAACCCTCTGCAGACGAGCTTGACAGAGGAACCCTTAGGGTTTCGGGGCATAGGATTCTCACCTATGTTTTCGCTACTCAAGCCGACATTCTCACTTCCATGCAGTCCACGCCCGCTTTCGCTAACGCTTCAATCCACATGGAACGCTCCCCTACCATTCAAAGAATCCGCAGCTTCGGTACACTACTTAGTCCCGTTCATTTTCGGCGCAGGATCGCTCGACCAGTGAGCTATTACGCACTCCTTCGAGGATGGCTGCTTCCAGGCAAACCTCCTGGTTGTCTATGCAATCCCACATCCTTTGCCACTTAGTAGTGATTCAAGGACCTTAGCTGGCGGTCTGGGCTGTTTCCCTCTTGACCATGAAGCTTATCCCCCACAGTCTGACTGCCTAGTTACGTACAGGGTATTCAGAGTTCGTCTCGATTTGGTACCGCTCTCGCAGCCCGCACCGAAACGGTGGCTTTACCCCCCTGCTTAAGCACTAGACGCTACACCTCAATGTATTTCGGGGAGAACCAGCTAGCTCCGGGTTCGATTGGCATTTCACCCCTAACCACAGCTCATCCGCTGATTTTTCAACATCAGTCGGTTCGGACCTTCACTTGGTGTCACCCAAGCTTCATCCTGTCCATGGTTAGATCACCCGGGTTCGGGTCTATAAACACTGACCATCGCCCTATTCAGACTCGCTTTCGCTGTGGCTCCGAGATTGTCCTCTTAACCTGCCAGTGCCTATAAGTCGCCGGCTCATTCTTCAACAGGCACACGGTCACCCGATCAGTCGGGCTCCCATTGCTTGTAGGCTCACGGTTTCATGTTCTGTTTCACTCCCCTCCCGGGGTTCTTTTCACCTTTCCCTCGCGGTACTGTACGCTATCGGTCACGCAGTAGTACTTAGCCTTACGAGGTGGTCCTCGTGGATTCACACGGAATTTCACGTGCTCCGTGCTACTCGGGATACAGCTAGGCCAGTTCATCTTTCAAATACGGGACTATCACCCTCTATGGTGCATCATTCAAATGCTTCTTTTAGAATTCCTGGTCCACGTCGCTGTCCCACAACCCCAATCATCGAAATGGTTGGTTTAGGCTGATCCCGCTTCGCTCGCCGCTACTGAGGGAGTCGTTTTTACTTTCCTTTCCTCCAGCTACTAAGATGTTTCAGTTCGCTGGGTTGGCTCGAACTAGCCTATGGATTCAGCTAGCCGTTGGGTTGCCCCAGGGTTGCCCCATTCGGAAATTCCCGGATCAAAGCTTACTTCCCGCTCCCCGAGACTTATCGCAGGTAGTCACGTCCTTCATCGCCTCTGCGTGCCAAGGTATTCACCGTGAGCCCTTTGTAGCTTGACAAAACAAATCATGATGATTTGCTTGTAATCTCAATAGAATTTCATGTCTATGAGACGCTTTTCCAGACTCAAATCTATGCAGTTTTCAAGATTCTGATCAAATAACGAGTCGATTCGTAAAGACAAACTCAGAAAGTTTGCCAGTGGAGGTTAGCGGATTCGAACCGCTGGCTTCCTGCTTGCAAAGCAGGCGCTCTACCAGCTGAGCTAAACCCCCTAGTAATGATGGGCCATCTTGGACTTGAACCAAGGACCTCACCCTTATCAGGGGTGCGCTCTAACCACCTGAGCTAATGGCCCACGAACCTCATCGTGCTTGACCAAGACAAGTTCAGGAATCTAGATGGACGTTTAAGAACTTCCACCGGAGGTACCGATCGACCATCGAGATGACAGGACTTTGGGCTAGCATAAAATAGCTTAGCCATCAAAGTCAGTGATGTCTCCCTGTTAGGAGGTGATCCAGCCGCAGCTTCCGCTACGGCTACCTTGTTACGACTTCACCCCAGTCATTAGCCCTGCCTTCGGCGCCCTCTTCCAAAAAGGTTAGAGTAACGACTTCGGGCATGGCCAACTTCCATGGTGTGACGGGCGGTGTGTACAAGGCCCGGGAACGTATTCACCGCAGTATGCTGACCTGCG
>VXNS01000033.1 GCA_009840445.1 Synechococcus sp. SB0662_bin_14 | reverse complement strand
TCCCCCTCGGTGACGGCACTGCCGCCACTGATGCTCACCACCGGCGCATCTGCTGACGGCTCATCGTTGTCGGTCACCACCACCGTGGCCGTGGCAGTCGCACCGTGGTCGTAGGCCGTGCTGCTGCGTAACGCCACGGTCACCGCGCCGTCCGGTTCGTCCACAGCGTCGTCGTCCGTTGATACTCTGTAGGTCGCTGTCGTGGCGCCCGCTGGAATGACCACCTGCTGGTTGCCCTGGTTGGCAGGGGTCACGAAGTCCTGACCCTCCGCCTCGTTCTCCGATACCGCCAGCAGCACGGTCAGTGCTGACGTGACCGCGCCGCTGCGGCTCAGGGTGAATACAGCAGCCTCTCCCTCGCTGACGGGGTTGCCGCCGCTGATGCTCACTGTGGGCAGTGGTGGTGGGGTGACGCCACCACCGCCATTACCACCACCACCGTCATCGTCGTTAATGGTCACCGTCGCCGTGGAGGGACTGCCCTTGCTCACACCGGCCGGCAGCGTGCCAATGGCAATGCTGAACGTTTCAGACGGCTCAGCCGTCGTGTCCTCGGTGGTCGCAATGGTAAAGCTCTGCAAGCTCGTATTGGCCGGAATGGTCACATTGGCAGGGCTGCTGCTGTAGTCGTCACTACCTGCCGTACCACTGGAATAGGTTATGAGAACCACTGTGCTCGAACCCCGCATGGGGCTGATGTTCACCGTCACACGAACCTCATCTCCCTCTAAGACCCTGTACGCGCTGCTGGAAAAACTCACCGTCGGCGTGGACGGCTGGTCATTAATGCGGAACACGCCAGCAAAGTCGGTCTTGCTGGCGCCGCCGCCAAGCCCGGTAGCAGTCGGTATGCCCAGGCCGATATTAACCGTCTCGCCACTCACCTCCGTCACACTGTCAATCGTCGCCGATAGCGTCAGCAGCACCGAAGTTGCCGAACCGCCCGAACTGCCCGTAAACGTCACCATCGCCGTGCCGCTGTTCAGGTTGCTACAGGTGACGCCGGTGGGCAGCGGGTTGGGACAGGCCAGCATGTAGTCGCCGCTCGTGCCCCGCGTCGCCGTGCCGGCGAAGCTCAGCGGCACCGCCAGCGTCTCCCCATCCCGCAGCGCACGCCCTATGGTAAGTGTGAAGTCCTTGGTCGCACCCTCGTTCACATCATTGGTGTCCCCCGTCAGGGTGACGGTGGTGGTGTCATCGTCCTGCACCGTGCGGGTAGCGGAAGAGGCGGAGCCCACCGTGTACTTGGTGGCGTCCGCCAGCACGGTCACCTTCACAGGACCGTCAGGCTCATCGGTCGTATCAACCGAAGTGGAGACGCTGTAATCCGCCGTGCTGCTACCCACGGCAATCATCACGGTCTTTTCCCCCTCGTTGTCCGTGGCCACGAAGTCGCTGTTGGCCGCGTCTTCCACGTTCAACCTCACCGTCAACGCATTGGTGGTGGCGCCCGTCCGGGTCACCCTAAACACCGCAGGCGTCCCCTCCGTCACCGCGTTGCTGTTCGTCTTCGGCACAATCGTCACCACAGGTAACGCCGGAGGCGGCGGGGTGGTGTCGTCGTCCTTCACCCTCACGGAGACATTGCCCGTGAGCGAGCCGTAGCCGCCGCCTGATGCCGTGTGGATCAGCGTCGCACTGTCGTCCGTCGTGTCGTCGTCCTGCCCCGCCGTCACCCGCACCGTCTTCGGGTTGTTCCAGTCCGAGGTGGTGAAGGTGAGCTGGTTCTGGCTACCGTTGGTGTTCAGGTCGGTGTCCACCGTCAGGTCCGTGCCCGAGGTCCCGCCCACCGTCACCGTCACCATGCCGCTGGGCGCGTGCGAGAGCCTCACCGTGTAGTCCGCTCCCGCTCCCTCGTTCACCGTGAGAGACGTGGGCGAGAACACCAGCGCCTTGGAGGTGATGGTAATGGTGCGCGTCACACCCCCCATCTTGACCTCCACCGTCTCGTCCATCTCCTGCTTGGTGTCCGTCTTCGCAGTGATTCGAAACCCGGTGACGCTCGGATCCACGGGCAAATGGATGCCGGGACCGCCGCTGCAGCCGGTGGCACTGCTGACAATGCCCCCATCATTCCAACCCGAATTGTCCCGGTACTCGAAATCGAAGTCGTTTGCATAATTGGCATTGGCTGTGCCTCCAAGACAGATCCACACGCGACCCGGTGCCCCCACAACCTTCACGTCCATCGTCGACAACTGTCCCTCGTTAATCAACCTCGGCTCCGGATCGCCCAAGGTAATCGTGAAGCCCTTGAGGCGCATCATGAGATGGGTGCTTGAGGAGGCGAGGGAGAATCCGCCGCCGCTGTTGAAGCTGCGTATATAAGATTTTCCGATGTTCCAGCCCGACGCCGCGCCAGGATCCTCATTCCCTGATTCTGTCCTTCGTAAGGAGGTGGCGAGCCAGTTTGTGGCTTCAGTTGTGCCGAGGGTGATCCTCGAATCTACATCGATAACGAAAACATACTGGGTATTTTTTTCAAGGAAAATGTCGTCTGTTTCCGTTGCCATGAACTCCAACACTTGGTCCACTTGGTTAGAACTCGACTGTGTAATGGTAGGGGTTTTCAGGGTGCCGACAAGAGTGCCTGGTTGACCATTATTACTGGGGTCGGTGTAGATGCTGGCCGTCCAACGGAATGGGCCGCGAGTAATGGTAAAAGGAACCTCGATGCTGGACAACCTGTAGCCGGGAACGTCTTGTTGGTTGCCAGTCCTAAATTGAATCGACACGTCCTCCAGGCTGCGACTAGCACCAAGATCATGTACTGGCTGACCGACGTTGCTGACGAAAGTCCCCGTCGTCTGCGCAGCAGCCTTCGGGACGGCGCCAAAGCACGCCAGCGCCAGCAGCGGCGCCAGGAACAACGCGCCACCAGGACCACCCGTTGCACTTGATGGAAACGGCGGGGATCGGCGCGGTTGCCTCGTCGCCAAGCCCATGGCCAACGGCAGACACCGCAGGGTTGGCAGCAGGCGCAGCCAGCGGCGCCGTGGAGCGGATAGCCTCCTCATGGCCGCCGATCCGATCCGATCCGATCCGATCCGATCCGATTATAGCAGAAAGCTTACCGGGTTGGGGCAACTCCCTCATGGAGGGCGTGATCTTACCAATCGTGAACCAGTGCATGAGTGGCGGCAGAAGAAGGGAGAAGTATTGGCAACAGACTTTAACATCTCCTCAGCAGCGCAGCACCCCCCGGTGAGCAGCACGGCCGTGCCTCCAGGAGAAACGCCTTGAGGAGTGTTGCCAATCCATGGGCGCCGCCCCAGTCACGGGCCGAGCCGTTTACGTTGTGTAAAATGTTTGTGAGGACCATGAACAAACGCTGGCGGATCATTGCCCTTTGGTTGCTTCCCGTGGTGATCGGCCTGGTGCTGATCTGGCAGACAGCCAGTAACAGGGATCCCATGGACACAGCGGTGAATCCCCCTGTGGAGTCCCGCAACGTGGCCACTGGCCGCATGACCTACGGCCGCTTCCTGGAAAGCTTGCAAGAGGATCGGGTGAACGCGGTGGACGTGTTTGACGGTGGCCGCACCGCCGTTGTGGAAACCACGGATCCCGATTTTGACCACGCACAGCGGCTCCGGGTAGAGCTGCCGGGGCTGGCGCCCGATCTGCTGGATCAACTGAAGGAGAAGCACGTCAGCTTTGACGTTCATCCGCCACGGCAATCCTCGCCGGTGTGGGGGGTGCTGGGGAATCTGCTGCTGCCCCTCCTGCTCATCGGCTCCCTGATCTTCCTGGCCCGCCGCTCCAGCGGCCTCCCCGGCGGGCCGGGGCAGGCCATGCAATTCAGCAAGTCCAAGGCCCGCTTCATGATGGAGGCGGAAACCGGCGTCACCTTTGACGACGTGGCCGGCGTGGAAGAGGCCAAGCAGGACCTCAAGGAAATCGTCACTTTCCTGAAGACACCGGAGCGCTTCACCGCAGTGGGGGCCAGTATCCCCAAAGGGGCCCTGTTGGTGGGTCCGCCGGGCACGGGCAAAACCCTGTTGGCCAAGGCCATCGCCGGGGAAGCCGGGGTGCCGTTTTTCTCCCTCTCCGGCTCCGAGTTTGTGGAGATGTTTGTGGGCGTGGGCGCCAGCCGGGTGCGGGACCTGTTCAAGAAGGCCAAGGACAACTCCCCCTGCCTGATCTTCATTGACGAAATTGACGCCGTGGGCCGGCAACGGGGCGCCGGCATGGGGGGCGGTAACGACGAACGGGAGCAAACCCTTAACCAGATCCTCACGGAGATGGACGGCTTCGAGGGCAATTCCGGCATCATTGTGCTGGCGGCCACCAACCGTCCCGACGTGCTGGATTCGGCCCTGTTGCGGCCCGGTCGTTTTGACCGCCAGGTGATGGTGGATGCCCCGGACATGAAGGGACGTTTGGCGATTCTGCAGGTTCACGCCCGGGACAAAAAGTTGGCGGAGGACCTCTCCCTTGAATCCGTCGCCCGGCGGACGCCGGGGTTCACAGGAGCGGACCTGGCCAATTTGCTCAACGAAGCCGCCATCCTCACCGCCCGGCGCCGCAAGTCGGTCATCAGCTTGACGGAAGTGGACGATGCCGTGGATCGGGTCATTGCCGGCATGGAACGGCAGCCCCTCACCGACGGCCGCAGCAAAAGGCTGATTGCCTACCACGAGGTGGGCCATGCCCTGGTGGGCAGCCTGCTCCAGGCCCATGACCCGGTGCAAAAGGTCACCCTCATTCCCCGGGGGCAGGCCCAGGGGCTCACCTGGTTTTCCCCTGACGAGGAGCAGGAGCTGGTGTCCCGCGCCCAACTCAAGGCCCGCATCATGGGTGCTCTGGGGGGGCGGGCCGCGGAGCAGATTGTCTTTGGCCAGGCCGAGATCACCACGGGAGCAGGGGGCGATTTTCAGCAGGTGTCCGCCATTGCGCGGCAAATGGTCACCCAGTTCGGCATGAGCGAGATCGGTCCCATCTCCTTGAGCAGTCAGGATCGGGAGGTGTTCCTGGGACGGGACTTGATGATCCGCAGTGAAATGTCCAACGCCAGTGCCCGCAGCGTGGATGAGCAGGTGTTCAAGCTGGTTCACCAGTTGTATGACGACACCGTTGCCCTGCTCGGTGAGCACCGCGAGTGCATGGACAGGGTGGTGGAGGTGCTGATTGAGCGGGAAAGCCTCAGTGGCGACGAGTTCACCAGTCTGGTGGCCGAGTACACCGTCCTGCCCAAGAAGGAGCGCTTTACTCCCCTGCTGGTCAGTTGAGGCACTTGGTTAGTTGAGGGGCGCCTTGCACCACACTGGAGACCATTGACGTTGTTTTGAGCATTGAATATGGCGGATCGTTCCTACCGACCGGGGCAGCCCCCTGACGGCCAAGGGCGCCCTGGTCCCACCAACCCGTTGGAAGCCTTCAGTTCCTACCAGGGCCTGGACTGGACGCCCAAGCGTCTGGTCTTTCACCAGAACCTGGAGGCCTTTGCCGACAAGGTGCTGCTCCTGGTGGCCCTCCAGGGCAGCGGCAAGATCAACCAGGAGCAGGCCTTCGGCTGCATCCACGACCTCTGGAAAGAACTCAAGCGCAGCAAACGGGATCTATTGGGCTGAGCCCTTGGGGGCGCGGCTCACCACCTGGTCAATGAGTCCGTACTGGACGGCCTCTTCAGGGGACATGAAGGAATCACGGTCCGTGTCCTGTTCAATCCGGTCCAAAGGTTGCCTGGTGGCCTCTGCCAGCAGGTGGTTGAGCCGATCCTTGAGGTAAAGCGTCTCGTTCGCCTGGATCTCGATGTCGCTGGCGGAACCCTGGACCCCGCCAAGAACCTGGTGGATCATGATCCGTGCGTTGGGCAAGGCCAGGCGCTTGCCAGGGGCGCCGGCCGCAAGGAGAAAGGATCCCATGGAGGCCGCCAGGCCCATGCAGACCGTCTGCACGTCCGGCTTCACGTGCCCCATGGTGTCGTAAATGGCGAGGCCGTCATAGACGGAGCCGCCGGGGGAGTTGATGTAAAGGCAGATGTCCTTCTCGGAATCCTCCGCCTCCAGCACGAGGAGTTGCTTCACCACGTCGTTGGCGGATTCAGGCGTCACCTGCCCCCCCAAAAAGACAATCCGATCCCGCAAGAGCCTTGAATCAAGGTCGAATGCCCGCTCCCCGCGACCGTAGTCTTCAATCACAATGGGGGGCATGGCGCACAAGCTCTAAAGTCGGGGCCACTCTAACAAGGTTCAACCGTGGCAGCGGGAGCCAGCCCTAAACAGCCCGCAGCGGCGCTAGGGTCGGTGTCTAACAAGCTGAACCAGGGTGAGCGAGCGCCCCACCATCTCGGACACCAAGCGATCCTTCCATGCCTGCTGCGACAGGGTGATCGCCCCCGCCTATCGCCAAGTGGTTGATGAACTCCTGGTGGAGCTCAACCTTCTGCTCTTCCAGAAGCGCTTCCATCAGGATGCCGTCTTTGCCACAGGTCTGTGCCAGACCTTCGACAGTTTCATGCACGGGTATCGTCCCGAGACCCAGAAGGAGGAGATCTTCCAGGCCATTTGCTCGGCGTTGGGGCTGGATGCAGTGGCCATTCGCGCTGAAGTGGCCCAGGCCCATGCGTCCGTGGCAGACCAACTGCGGGAGGGGGTGCGCCAGTGGTCCGGCAGCAATCCCCGGACCCCGGCGGTGGTGCGCCAGTTTCTGGAGCGGGTGCAGCAGCCCGGCTTTCATTACAACCGCCTGCAAGCCGTTGGCCTCATGACCCTGGTGGAGGTGGCCGTGGGCATTGATCCCGAGGACGCCACGTCCGCGGCCAAGGCGGCCAAGCAGTTGGCCGCGGACGTGGGCCTGGCCCAGGAGCGTTTTGGCAAGGACGTGGACCTTTACCGCGCCAATCTGGAGAAGATGGCCCAGGGCCTGGAGGCCATGGAAGAGGCCGTTGCCGCAGAGCAGCGGCGGCGCCAACGGCAGCGGGAAGAGAAAGAGCAAGGGTCCGGCGCAACGAGCGCTGCCGCCCCCGGCCAGTCCCCTGACGACGCCGACAGCGGCCCCCTGGAGGCAACACCCTCCGGTTCCTCCGGTTGAAGCCAGGGTCTGCGCTCGCGATCCCGGGTCTTCAGTCTTCAGTCTTCAGGTTGACTGGATGGGACGGACTCCAGCATCAGCTTGCTGGCGCCTGTGTTCTCGCTGGGAGGGACGGGGTAGTGGCCGTCAAAACAGGCGGTGCAAAACGGAGAATCCTGCTGCCGGGTGGCCCGTAACATGCCCTCCCGGCTCAGATAGGCCAGGGAATCCACCTCCAGGTGCTGACGGATTTTCTCCAGGGGGAGACGGGCGGCCACCAACTGGTCCTGGGTGTCGGTGTCGATGCCGTAGTAGCAGGGGTGTGTGACAGGCGGAGAACTGATGCGCATATGGACCTGGAGCGCCCCGGCCTCCCGCAGCGCCTTCACGATTTTCCGGCTGGTGCTTCCCCGCACAATGGAGTCGTCCACCACCACGATCCGTTGATTGGCCAGCACGTCCGCCAGGGGATTGAGCTTGAGGCGGATGCCCGCCTCCCGCATCCCCTGGCTGGGCTGGATAAAGGTGCGGCCCACGTAGCGGTTTTTCACCAGACCTTCGGCGTAGGGCACACCGCTGCCGTCGGCAAAGCCGATGGCAGCAGGAATCCCGGAATCCGGCACGCCGATCACCAGATCCGCCTCCGCCGGCGACTCCTCCGCCAGCACCTTCCCCAGCCGTCGCCGGTAGCTGTAGAGGGACTCCTCAAAGAAGTTGCTGTCCGGTCGTGCGAAGTAGATCATCTCGAAGACACAGAGCCGTGGCGTGGCCTCACACCAGCGGCGGCGATCCGGTTCCGGGGCGCCCGCACGAAACCAGATCAACTCACCCGGCGCCACCGCGTCGTGAAACCGGGCGCCAACAATGTCCAGACCACAGGTTTCACTGCTGATAATCCAGCCGTCCTGCTCCACGTCCCCGAGACGGCCAAACACCAGCGGACGGATGCCGTGGGGATCCCGCAGGGCGAACAGGCCCGCCGGGGTGCCAATGCCGAGGCTGTAGGCGCCACGGCAGCAGGAGGCTGCCCTGGTGAGGGCTTCGGGCCAGTCCGCCCCGCCGTCCACCGCCTCCTGGATCAACAGGGCAATGAGCTCGGAATCCGTGCTGGAGACAGACTTGATGCCCCGCTCCGCCATGGCCCGGCTCAGTTCCGTGGTGTTCACCAGATTGCCGTTGTGGGCCATGGCCATGGGTCCCAACCGGGTCATCAGCACCACCGGTTGGGCATTGCACACGTGGCTGCTTCCGGTGGTGGAATAGCGGGTATGGCCAACGGCCAGTTCCCCCGGCAGTCGGGCCAGGATGTTGGGATCAAACACCTGGCTCACCAGGCCCATCTCCTTGTGGAGGCGCACCTGCTCCCCTTGAAACACCGCAATTCCCGCCGACTCCTGCCCCCGGTGCTGCAGGGCGTAAAGGCCGAAGTAGGTGAGATTGGCCACGTCCAGCCCTGGCGCCAGCACCCCGTAGACGCCACAGGCTTCCTGTGGTCGGTCGGCGGCGGGATCAACCCTCGGGCTGGCATCCGGAACGGTGGGGAAGATGTTGGGCAGGATCTGAAGCAGTGAAACCACTGAGCTCAGGGGCTGTCCCCATTCTGGCTGACGAGGGGGAATTCGCGTCCTGAGCCATGGCTTGCGATGCGACGGGGAATGGCCTGCTCGTCAATGCGCGCCAAGCGGGCCAAATCCGCTGTCAGCCAGGGCTGGCCTTCCATCAACACCTCCAGGGTGGGGGTCGCCGTCACCACCCCCAGGTGCTGGCAGGGCACGTGCGCACCGCTGGCCGCCTGTTGCAACCTGTCGCTTTGACGGCCAGGCAGGCTCACCAGCACCCGGGCGCCCCCTTCGGCAAACAGCAACGTGTCCGCCCGCAGGCCGGTCTCCGGCAGGTCCACCCGGGCGCCGCGCCAACCCTTGAGACAACTCTCCACCAATGCCACCAGCCAGCCCCCCTCCCCCGCGTCATGGGCGGCGGTGACCACACCAGCGCGAATCAAGGACCGCAGCAGACCCTGAAGGGCCGCCTCCAGCGCCAGGTCCTGCCGTGGGGGGCGCCCTGTGGTTTGCCCATGGACAGTGGCCAGATAGCTGCTCCCCGCCAGGGAGACCCGCTCATCAACAGTGGCGAGGGGCACCCCCAGCAGCCAAATCTGGTGATCCGCGGCAGGCCAGCCCATGGCCACGGTGGTCCGGTGGTCTTCAACGAGGCCCACCATGCCAACGACCGGGGTGGGCTGGATGGGACAGGGGGTCCCGTCCGACCGGCGGGTTTCGTTGTAGAGAGACACGTTGCCGCCGGTGACCGGGGTGCCCAGGGCGCGGCAGGCTTCCGCCACCCCCTGGCAGGCCTTGGCCAGGACCCAGTAGCCCTCCGGGGTTTCCGGGGAGGGGAAGTTGAGGTTATCGGTGACCGCCAGGGGCTCGGCCCCGACACAACTCAGGTTACGGGCCGCTTCCGCCACCGCCGCCTTGCCCCCCTCCAGTGGATCCAGGGCCACCCAGCGGTTGTTGCAGTCCACGGTGAGGGCCAGGGCGCGGCGGGTGGCGGCCATGGCCCCGGGACCCCGTTGCGGGCGCAGGCGAATCACCGCGGCATCCGCCGCGCCAGGCCCCAGAACGGTGTTGTCCTGCACCTGGTGGTCGTATTGCTGCCAGATCCAGCGCTTGCTGGCCAAGGTGGGATCATCCAGCATGGTCTCCAGCACCTGCAACCAGTTGCGATGGCCCTGGGGCGTCCGGATGCCGTCGGCAGAAGCAGGGGGAAGCTGCTCCGGGCGCCAGCGCCAGGCCGAACGCAGCGCCGCAGGGGCATCCTCCAGCAGGGTGTGGTGGATGACAGGGGTGTCGTGGGCCAAGGCTGCCGCCGGTACGGAAGCCGCCACTTCCCCATGGTGCAGGATGCGCACCACCGGGTCCTCCACCACCTGCCCCACCACCGCCCCGTGGAGCCCCCAGCGGTGGAAACGGGCCAGCACCGCGTCTTCGCGCCCCGCCTGCACCACAAGAAGCATGCGTTCCTGAGACTCGGAAAGCAGGTACTCGTAGGCGGTCATGCCCTGCTCCCGGGCGGGAACACGGTCCAGATCCAGAACGATGCCCACCCCGCCGGCGGCGGCCATCTCGGCGCAACTGCAAGTGAGGCCGGCGGCCCCCATGTCCTGGGCGGCAATCACGTCACCGCTCCGGAAAGCCTCCAGGCAGGCTTCAATCAGGCATTTCTCGAAAAACGGATTACCCACCTGCACCGCTGGCCGGTCGTCCGGGGATTGATCCGACAGTTCGGCGCTGGCGAAGCTGGCCCCGCCCGTCCCGTCCCGTCCCGTGGTGCTGCCCACGTAGAGCACCGGGTTGCCCACGCCACGGGCCGCTGACGTGACGATGTCATCGGTCTCCAAGAGACCCACCGCCATGGCGTTCACCAGGGGATTGCCGCTGTAGGAGGGATCAAAAGCCACTTCCCCGGCCACGGTGGGCACCCCCACGCAGTTGCCGTAGTGGGCAATGCCGGCCACCACCCCCTCCAGCAGGGACCCGTTGCGGGGCTCCTCCAGCGGGCCAAACCGCAGGGCGTTGAGCAGGGCGACGGGCCGGGCGCCCATGGTGAACACGTCCCGCAGGATGCCCCCCACCCCCGTGGCCGCCCCCTGGAAGGGTTCGATGGCGGAGGGATGGTTGTGGCTCTCGATTTTGAACACCAGCCTCTGGCCATGCCCCAGGTCCACCACACCGGCGTTTTCCCCGGGTCCCACCAGGATGCGCGCTCCGCTGGTGGGGAACTGCCTCAGCAGGGGGCGGGAGTTCTTGTAGCAGCAGTGCTCCGACCACATCACGCCGAACATGCCCAACTCCGTACGGTTGGGATGGCGACCCAGCCGTTGCACAATCCGGTCGTACTCGGCAGGGCTCAGGCCTTCCTGCTGAACGTCAGCCGGGGAGCAAGGTACGGGAGACGGCAAGGGCATGGATTGCACGATAGGGTGGCGCCGCCGCCTCTGGACGTGCTCTTGGCGACCCGTGTTCTTTTGCTGCGTCATGGCCTCAGCACCTACAACGTGCAGGGGAGAATCCAGGGCCGTGACGACGACTCCACCCTCGCTGCCGCCGGGGAGACCATGGCCCGCCGCACCGGGGAGGCACTGGCCGGGGTCCGGCTTGATGCCGTGTTGTCCTCACCCCTGCGGCGGGCGGTCCACACCGCGGCGCTGGTGTGCAGCGCTCGCACCGGGGTTACGCCGGCCGTTGCCTACGACGACGATTTGCTGGAGGTGGAGTTGGAGCCATGGTCGGGGAAGTCCCACCAGCAGGTGATCGACGGATGGCCCCGGGAAGAGCGCACCTGGCGGGAACACCCGGAGCAACTGACCCTTCAGCGGGCCGACGGTTCCAGCTATCGGCCCATCTATGAACTCCACCTGCAGGCCCGGCGGTTCTGGCGGCGGCTGTGTCAGCGCCACCAGGGCAAGACCGTGCTGGTGGTGGCCCACAACGCCATCCTGCGCTGTGTGGTGTTGGCGGCCCTGGGCCTGGGGCCGGAGCGGTTTGCCCGGCTGCGGATGAACAACTGCGCCCTCAGCGTCCTCAACGTGCAGGACGGTGGCGACGACACCGCCGCCACGGTGCAGGTGGAGTCCCTCAACAGCACCGTCCACCTGGATCCTGTGGCGCCCGGTCCGCGGCGGGGGGGCCGCATCCTGCTGTTGCGCCATGGGGAAACGGACTGGAACCGCCAGAGCCGCTTCCAGGGACAAATTGACGTGCCCCTCAACGCCACCGGTCGCCAGCAAGCTCAACAGGCGGCCGCCTTTCTGCGTCACAGCCCCGTCAAGCGGGCCTACACCAGCCCCATGGCCCGCCCCCGCGAGACTGCGGAACTGGTGCTGGCGCACCATGCCGGCGTCCCCCTCGTCACCTGCGAAGGGTTGTTGGAAATTGGTCACGGGCTGTGGGAGGGCAAGCTGGAGCAGGACATCCAGGCCCAGTGGCCCCAACTGTTGGCCACGTGGAAGACGGCCCCCCACCAGGTGGTGATGCCCGGCCCCGGCGGGGAAACCATTCAGCAGGTGTCCCAACGGGCTGTGGCCGCCATGGAGCGTATTGCCCAAGAGCTGGAAGACGGAGAGACCGCCCTGGTGGTGGCCCATGACGCCGTGAACAAGGCGGTCCTCTGCCACCTGTTGGGCCTCTCCCCAGCCCATATCTGGTGCGTCAAACAGGGCAACGGTGGCGTCTCGGTGATTGACTACCCTGAAGGCGGCGCCGGCCCCGCGATTGTGCATAGCTTGAACCTCACGGGTCATCTGGGGGGTGTGCTGGACGAGACCGCCGCTGGCGCCCTGTGATGGTGACGGCCGACGTTGAGCCGTTGCCCGCGGCTGAACAGTTGCTGTTGCGTGGCGTGTGGGTGGTGGCTGCGCCCCATCAACCACCCCGGCGGCGGGACGTGCTGCTGGACGGGAACCGGATTGGTGACTGGTCCACCCCCGGCGACCTCACCGTGGGAGATGCCACCCCTGTGGTGCCGGCGGCGGATCTCTGGTTGGGGCCATGCCTGGTGGATCCCTACAGCCACCTGGAGGAGGCCCATGGTCTGGTGGAGGACCTGCCGCGCCTGGCGGTGGAGGCCTTGCGGGGAGGTTACGGCACGGTGGCCCTGTCCCCCCAGGCCACCCCATGGCGTGACCAGCCCCAGGAGTTGATCACGGGCTGCCGCCATGGCCTGGAATTGCTCAGTTGGGGCAGCTTCACCGCGGGCGGCGCCGGGCAGAACTTCAGCAATCACGGCGCCCTGCTGGCTGCCGGCGCCGTGGGCCTGGCGGAGGAGTGCTGCCCCGGCCATCCCCAGCTTCTGTTCCGTGGCCTGCAATGGCAGGCGGATGCCCATCGCCGTGGGCAGGGATCTCCCCTGGCCATGGCGCCCCGGGATCCCCAACTGCAAGCCGGTGGCCTGGCCCGGGAAGAGGCCGATGCCCTGCGCCTGGGCCTGCCCATGGATCCGGTGGCCAGTGAGCTGTTGCCCCTGCGGCAGCTTCTCCAAGCCGTCGAGCTGGTGGACGGCGCCACCGGGTTGCGCCTGCTCAACGTCTCCACTGCCGCCGCCGTGGCCTGTCTCCAACACCACCACCGCACCATGGACACCGCGGTTCATTGGTGGCACCTGGTGGAGGACACCTCCTGCCTCGGCAGGCTGTCGGACAGTTGGCGGGTGCAGCCCTCCTTGGGGGGGCGCCAGGATCGTCAAGCACTCCAGCAGGCGGTGCGGCAAGGGTTGATCACCTGCATCACCGTCAACCACCGCGCCATTGACCACCACCAGCAGTTGTTGCCCGTGGAGGAGCGCCCCCCTGGGCTGGCGGGCCATGCCCATGTGCTGCCCCTGCTGTGGAGAGAGTTGGTGGAGGGTCTGGACCTCCCCGTGGAACACCTCTGGTGGTTGCTCTGCTGGGGTGCTCAGCAGTTCCTGGGCCACCCTCCGAAGACCCTCAAGCCGGGCTCCAGCCGCTGGCTTCTCTTTTCCCCCAACGACCCCTGGACCATGCCTTGCCATGGTTCAGGACGGGGCGGGGGCAACCGTCCATGGCAGGGGCGCACCGTTCAAGGCCGGGTGGTGGCCAGTGGCTTGACGCCGGGCCGCTGGCTGGCCAAGCCCTGATCAACCGGCCCCGTCGGCTGGCGGCAGGGGGCCGGAGGTTTCCGGTGGCCAGAAGCGCAGCCAGGCGCGCCCGATCACTTGTCCTGCAGGCAGGAATCCCCAGAAGCGCCCATCCTGGCTATTGGGTCTGTTGTCCCCCAACACCAGCACATGGCCGGGGGGAACCTGGGCGGACAGGGGGCGGCAGAGACGTTCCACGTTGTCGCAGTCGTGATCCACGTAGGACTCACGGAGACGCTCTCCGTTGATCCACACCTGCCCGAGGGGATCCACCACCACCCGCTCACCCGGCAGCGCCACCACCCGCTTGATGTAGGCATCGCATTTGGGATGGCGGAACACCTGGGCCAAACCCGGCAAGGCCACCAAGGTGCATTGACCCCAGAAAGGATCGGAGACGTTGTAGCCGATGGGAGCAAAGCGATAGGGGGAGTGGAACACCACGATCTCCCCCCGCGCAGGTGGGCGGAAGCGATAGCTGAGCTTATCCACCAGGAGACGGTCTTGCAGTTGCAAGGCGGGCAGCATGGAGCCGGAGGGGATGTAGCGGGCCTCCACCACCAACGCCCGCAGGGTGATGAAGCTGGCCAGCATCAGCACGGAGGGGCTGACGAGAACACCCAGTAAGCCCGTGGCGATCCGGGACCAGCGGGAGGGAACTGTCTCCGGGTTGGAAGGCTGTTCTGCGTCCATTGTTTACGCCGATTTTGTAATGATGGACACATTAGCCGTAGGGCATCTGGCCCATGCCTGGGTTGCCCAGGAGGCGCTGCTTGAAGACCGTTGCACCGGAAACACCATGGCGGGAACGGGTCGTTCAATTGATCAACGGCCGCCCCTTGGCGGCTCCCATCAGCATGGGCTTCCCGGTGGACTGGCAGACACGGTCTCCATGGCGGTTGGTGGGCTGAGTTGAACCGCACAACACCACCCTGTTCTCTCCTCTCCAGCGGCTTGCACCCTGGCGTAACCCAAGGTCAAACTTGGCAAAGTCGTCATCCCCAACCCCATACCCGGCATCCCATGACAACACCGATGGAGCACCATCCCTGGCGGGGGCAGCATCTGGTTGTCCACAACGGTTTGATCCTGCAGCCGGACGGCCGGTTGCTGCGGGGTGGCTTGATCATCCGTGACGGATGCATCCAGGCTGTCGGAGCGGACATCACGGCGGATCCCGAGCTGCCTTGCCTGGACGCCAAGGGACACCACGTGCTGCCGGGGGTGGTGGATCCCCAGGTCCACTTCCGTGATCCGGGCCTCATCCACAAGGAGGACCTGATCACCGCCAGCCGCGCCTGCCTCCGGGGCGGGGTGACCAGTTACCTGGAGATGCCCAACACCCGCCCCCCCACCATTGACGGCGCCAGCCTGGAGGCCAAGCTGGAGCGGGCCGCGGACGTGAGCCGCGTGCATTACGGCTTTTTCCTGGGGGCCTGCGGTGACGGCGCCAATCTCCCGGTGTTGGAGCAGGACAACCAAGGTCCCCTGGCCCAGGCCTGTGGCATCAAGATGTTCATGGGGACCGGCCACGGGGTGCTGGAGTGCAGCGACCCGACTGTGCAGGAGGCGGTGTTTGCCCATGGCCACAAGCTCATTGCCGTCCATGCGGAGGATCAGCAGCGGATTCGGCAACGGCGGGAGCGTCTGCTGACCACCGAGCCGCGACCTGCAGATCTCCATTCCATCATCCAGGATCCGGAGGCGGCCCTGCTGGCCACCTGCCATGCGCTCCGGCTAAGTGAGAAGTTTCAGCGACGGCTCCATGTGTTGCACCTGTCCACGGGTGTGGAGGCCGAGTTGTTGCGCAGGGAGAAAACAGCCCTGGTGTCCACGGAGGTGACGCCCCAACACCTTCTGCTGAACCGCTCGGCCTACGGCCGCCTCGGCGCCCTGGCGCAAATGAATCCCCCCCTGCGGGACGAAGAAGATAACCAGGTGTTGTGGCAAGCCCTGGTGGACGGGGTCATCGATTGCATCGCCACGGACCATGCCCCCCACACCCTGGCGGAAAAAGCCCGGCCCTATCCCGATTGCCCCTCCGGGATGCCCGGTGTGGAGACGTCCCTCCCCCTGATGCTCACCCAGGCCCAGGCCGGCCGTTGCAGTGTGGCGGACGTGAGCCGTTGGATGAGCCAGCGCCCGGCAGAGCTATACGGCCTGGAGGGCAAGGGCCGCTTGGCGGTGGGTTACCACGGGGACCTGACCGTGGTGGATCTACAGACCATCCGCCCGGTGCGCAACGGGGACATGGTGAGCAAGTGCGGCTGGTCCCCCTTTGACGGCTGGGAACTGGTGGGTTGGCCGGTGGCCACCGTGGTGGCCGGCGTGGTGGGCTATGCCCATGGGGTGTTCCACGAAGGCTGCCGTGGCGCTGCCCTGCGGTTTGTTTGAGGGGGACCCCGTCTCCAGGCTTTTCTGCCACCACCATCAACACCTCCCATTCCACAATCACACGGCCCTGGGGGCCTCTGGGCCAACAGCGATCCAACCGGCGCAACTCCCCTGGCCCCAGGCGGCTGCTGGCGCCGCCCGTGAGCCCCGAGCGTTTCAGGTGCTGGAAGAAGGCCAAAGCGGAGGGCCAGCCTTGGCGCCGTTGCAGGAGACGGCAATGGTGCAGTTGCAGGTGGGACGCCAGCACCTCTTGCAACGGTTGAGCCGATGGGAGGGGGAGGCCTGTCCAGGGCACGCCAGCCTGGCGTGTGGCCTGCCGCCAACTGGTGAAGCTGCCGGAGGTGGGCACCGCCAGCAGCAGTTGGCCACCGGGTCGCAAGGCCCGGCACCACTGGCCCAGGCTCTCCAGGGGCTGGGCCAGCCAGTGGAGCGCAAAGCTGCTGGCCAGCAAGGCCGGCTCCGCCACAGGCAATCCCCGCTCCAGATCCCAAGGGCGCACCTGTAGCCCTGTTGCCAGGCGCAGGAGGGACGCGCTGCGATCCACCACCTGCAGCGGGGGGCAGCCCTGACGGGCCAGGGCTCTGGCCAGGGCGCCCGCGCCGCCCCCCAGATCCAGCCGTGGCCCCGGCGGCAAGCGATTGGCCAACGTGCAGCGCCACAGCCCGGCCAATCGCCGCGCCACACCCCGTTGCAGCCTGGCCTCCCGCACGTAGGCCGCCGCCGCTGTCGATCCGATGGCGCAGCGTCCGCGGCCAGCATCTGGATCCACCAGGGCTGTCACCGGCGGGAGGCGGTGCGGCCAGGCAGTTGCTCCAGCCAGGCCGTCACCTGGGGGATCAACCCCTCCTCCACCAGGGCATGGCCGGAGCCGGGCAGGAGCAGATGGTCTGCTGTGGGCAAGGCCTGCCGCAGCGCCTGCCGGGCGCGAGGGTGAACAACCCGGTCTTCCGCTGCCTCCACGTTCAGCACGGGCGCCGGGTGGGGGAACGTGGGTGGTAAGCCCTGGAGTTGCCCCAGCTTGGCCAGGTCGTCCCGCAACCGCCGGATGCCGTCGGCAGCCACCGCCTCGGCCGGCAACCCCTCGGGCAGGCAATCCACAGGCAGGGGGGCCGCCACCTGTGCCCGAAACCTCTCAAACAACCCCGCCACGTCCCCCTGTTGGAGGTACTGGTCCATGGCAGCCAGTTGCAGGCGTAGCACGGCGCCGGGGGGACCTTGGGGCACGAAGCGTCCGAAACCGGCCAGCAACACCACCGCCTCGGCGGAGGCCAGCAGCGCTTGATCAACGAGATGAATGCCCATGGAATTGGCCATGACCACCCGCAGGCCCTCCTGTCCCCATGCGGGCATGGCCGGGGGCTGCTGCCCGTAGCCCCGCTCTCCGCAACGGCAGCGCCAGCCCTTGGCGGCAAACGCCTCAATCCAGGGCTGCCAATGCTGCGCCTGGGACGACCAGCCATGCATGGCCAGGATCTGGAGGGTCATCTGTGCTGCCCGGCAAGAAGAGTCTGCACCAAGGTGTCCATGGCCTGGGGAGGCTGGCCAAGGCGCAACACCACCCGCAGGCGGGCGGCGCCTTGGGGCACGGTGGGGGGACGAATGGCAGCCACCAGCAGACCTGCCTCCTCCAGCCGTCGTTGGAGCGCCATGGCCACCTCCTCATCCCCCACCAGGATGGGCACCACCGGCCCATGGCCGGGGGGGCGCGGGTAGCCCAGGGCCACCAGACGCCGGCGCAGTTGGGTGGCCCTGGCCAGCAGGGTCTGGCGCTCCGGCTCCAGGCCGGGCAGCCGTTGTAGGTTGGCCATGGTGGTGGCCGCCAGGGGGGGAGCCAGGGCCGTGGAATAGCGGTAGCCGCCACAGAACTGGAGCAGATAGTCCCCCAACACCCCATCCACGGCCACCATGGCCCCGCCGCTGCCCAGGGCTTTGCCAAAGGTGCCCACCACCACGTGGACACCGGGCCGACCCCAGGCCAGACCACGGCCAAGGGGACCCAACACCCCCAGGGCATGGGCCTCGTCCAGCACCAGAAGGGCCCCGAACCGCCCACACAGCCCAGCCAGGCGCGCCACGTCCGGGCTGGTGCCCTCCATGCTGAAGAGGCTCTCGCTCACCACCACCAGCCGCCGCTCCGGCTGCTGCTGCCGCGCCTTGCCGAGCCGTCGTTCCAGATCGCCAAGATCGTTGTGGGCAAAGCGCTGCAACCTGGCGCCACTGGCCCGCACCCCCAGCAGCAGGGAATGGTGGCAGAGGCGATCCGCCAACACCAGGCAACGGCGATCCGCCAGCACGGCCAGCAGGCTCACGTTGGCCTGAAAGCCACTGGGAAACAGGAACACCCGCTCCCGCCCCAGCCAAGCGCCAAGCGCCTCACGAAGCTGCTGATGGATGGGCCGCAGACCCGTGACGAGGGGCGACGCCCCGGAACCACCGCCAGCGGCTACGGCGCCAGGGCTGGCGCTGCCCGCCGCTGCCTGGGCCAGGCCCAGGTAGTCGTTGCTGCTGAAGTCCAGCAGGGGTTGCCCCTTGGCGCCATTGGCCCGTAGACCCTCCCCACAGGGGGCAAAGCACCGCTCCTGACGCCGCAACGCCGGTGCCAGCCGCTGGAGCGCCTGCCGGGCAAAAGCCAAGGGATCCTGCGGCATCCTCTCCGGGCCTGGAACACGGGGAACTGGCGCCCCCATTATTGACGGTTGCGGGCGGCGACGGACCATGCCCCACTCCCCGCAGCAGGTGGGTGAATACCTGGGCCTGGGCTCGATAACCTGCTGCCATGACCGCAAGCCAACCGAATCCCTATTGCCATCAGCCCGTGCTCACCCAGCAGGTGTTGGCCGGTTTTGCCACCATGCCCCAGCCGGAACACCTGCTGGACTGCACCATTGGCGGCGCCGGCCACAGCGGCCTCCTGCTGGCGGCCCATCCCCACGGCCGGCTCACGGGTCTTGATCAGGACCCAAGTGCTTGTGAGGCTGCCGCCATGGCCCTGGCCCCCTTCCCGGGCCGCTGGCAGGTCCACAACTGCAGCTTCGCCGATTATCAGCCCCCGCCACAGCCGCGCTTCAGCGGAATTCTGGCGGATTTGGGGGTGAGCAGCCCCCAACTGGAGCGGGCCGAGCGGGGCTTCAGCCTCCGCCATGCCGGACCTGTGGACATGCGCATGAACCAGGGGCAAGGGGAAACGGCAGGCCAGCTTCTGCAGCGGCTCAGCGAAGTGGAACTGACCGCATTGATTCGCACCTGTGGGGAAGACCGGCGCGCCCGGGCCATTGCCCGCCGCCTGGTGGCCCGGCGCCCCTTTGCCACCACCACGGATCTGGCTGCCGCCGTTGCCGGCGCCTACCCTCGCCAGCAGCGCCATGGCCGCATTCACCCCGCTACCCGCACCTTTCAGGCGCTGCGCATGGCGGTCAACCGGGAGTTGGAGGCCCTCTCCACCCTGCTGCAGCGGGGGCCGGAGTGGTTGCTGCCGGGGGGCATCCTGGCGGTCATCAGCTTTCACTCCCTGGAGGACCGCCTGGTGAAACAGGCCTTTCTCAAGGATGCTCGCCTGGAGCGGCTGACCCGCAAACCACTCACCGCCGACCCGGAGGAAGCGGCCCGCAATCCCCGCAGCCGCTCCGCCAAGCTGCGCCTTGCCCGCCGCGTTTAGGGGTCGGGGATATCGGTGTCGGGGACCACCTCAACAGGCACCGTGTCTACCTCAATGGGCACCGTGTTCAGTTCGATGGATTCCGTGTCCAGTTCAATGGGGAGGCTTTGCTCTTCCGTCAACTCCACGGCTGCACCCCCCTCCTGCTGTTCCTCGGAGTCGGTGACCCGGAACCGCTCCGGTACGGGAACGAGGAAGCCCAGGCCCACAAGGGCCATGGTGAGCACCAGGCCGCCCAGAGGAGCGGCAAGCCGCCGCTTCAGGGGGAGACGATTGAGCAACTCCCGCTCCCGCAAGCCCTCCATGGGTGGAGCCGTGATGTCCAATTGGAAGCGGGGATCATGGATGACGGCATCCAGGCAGCGCACCATGTTGGCCAATTCCCCGTCATCCAACTGCACGTCGTTTCTGGCGCTGCCGTTCTCGTTCCAGAGCCGCAGGCGATGGCCCCGGTGCCATGGGGTGATGGACACCTTCCCGTTGGCGCTCTTGTGTTCCCTGGCCTGAGCGCTGACGATGTGGCGGGCATAGGGGAGCAGAGTTTCCACCAGCGCCTCCAGATGGAGACGGCCCCCCACGAGGGAGGCATGGTCCTCCAGGTTCAGGGTGAATTGCTTCAGTTCCGTGATGGTGCTGTTGTCCCCATCCTCGATACCCTGGCCCACCAGGTGGAGACGGCAGCCCAGAAGCATGTATTGAATCGTGTGCATGGCGTGGCGTCAGGGCCTCATTCCGTCCTGGAGACTGGCCAGGAGGCGTTGTTCGCCGCCGGGTCCTGCGGAAAATATCAGGGTGCGGACCATGGTTTTGGTCATGGCAAGGGCGTACTCATCATCGGCAAAATTCTGCATGGCCGCCCGCTTGGGATTCATGCGTTGCCGGATCAGGTCTTGCAGCCGCCTGGTCAGCAGCGCCCAGCGGGCCTCGGCCACAGACGGCTCCTCCCGCACGGACACCAACTGGTGCAGCAGGGGGTAGACCCGTGCCGCCATGTCGCACACCAGGGCCACCATGGTCATGACTTGCGCCTGCTTGAGTCGGTTGCGTCGCATGGTGCGCCGCAGGGGGTTGGTGGTGCGCCACTTCCAGAACTCCACCCGGCCCATGGCGCCTGTGGCGACCTGCTGCTGCAAGCTGGCCACCATCCCCTCGCCGCACCTGAAGTCCAGCGCCTCCAGCGTGGTCATCAGCAAGTCCAGTTGTTGCAGGCCGTGGCGGCCAATCAGGCTGGGTTCCGGCCTGTCCGGGAAGCCTGCATCGTCCTGCTGGGGCTGGAGAGGATCTATGTCGTCAGCCACCGTCGGGGCTGGTTCCGGATGGGGGTGGGTCTTCAAGCGTGACGCCAGCAAAAGCAGCACAGCCATGCTGCCATTACGCTAACGGTCCTGCCAACTCCCCCACCCATGTCGGCGCCTCCTCCGTCCCCTGTGGATCTGCGGCAGTTGGTGCGAACTGTGCCTGGCTTTCCCAAGCCCGACATTGCCTTTCGCGATCTCACGCCTCTGTTTGCCGATGCCGCGGCCCTGCGGACGCTGGTGGATCAGTTGGTGGAGCGCTGCCGCCCCATGGGTTGCGAGGCCATTGTGGGGATCGAGGCCCGGGGCTTCCTGGTGGGACCCCCCATGGCCTGCGCCATGGGGGTGGGATTTGTGCCGGTCCGCAAGCCTGGCAAACTGCCCCGGCCAACCTACGGGGTGGATTACGCGCTGGAATACGGCACAGATCGCCTGGAAGTCCATCGGGAGGACATCCAGGCGGGGCAGGCGGTGTTGATCGTGGACGATCTCCTGGCCACAGGCGGCACCGCAGAGGCCTGCACCACTCTGGTGGAGATGGCGGGGGGCCGGGTGTGCGGCTACGGCTTTATTGCCGAGCTTCGGAACTTGGCGGGCCGTCAGCGTCTCCCCGCTGGTGTGGCCTGCGAGAGCCTGGTGGTGTACGACTGAGGCACGCCGCGGCGCCGACGGGTCCCCCATCCGTAGGCCATGGCTTGCAGCACCAGGGAGCGCAATGGTGGCCACCGATCCAGGAGTGCAAGGGCAAAGCGCTGCGAGGGGACAAGCAGCCAGCGGCCCGGTGTCAAGAAACCCGATCTTCGGCGGCCCGATGTTTGGCGGCCCAGCGTAAAGAGCCGCAGCAGGCCGTCGGTCACCAGCAGGGTGGCCACCGTGTCCAGCCACCGCTGGCGGCCGTAGCGACCCAGGAGCCAGTGGGTAGATTGCCGCCCCTGCCCAACCCTGCAAGCCAGGGCATGGAGGCAGGCCACGTCGCGCCAGCACAGGTTGAGACCCTGCCCCCCCAGGGGATGGCAACAGTGGGCGGCTTCCCCCAGCAGGAGCACGTTATCCCGCTGGAAACGTCGGGCCAGTTGCAAGCCCACGGGAAAGGCCCGAGGAGTGCTGCACACCGCCATGAACTCCGCCCCCTTGGGGAGCACTGCGGCCAATGCACGGGAAAAATCCCCCGGGTCCATGGCCGTCAGGGTGGCGGCGCGGGCGCGGGACGTGGACCAGACAACCTGGGCGCGGCCCTGACCCATGGGCAGCACCGCCAGCGGCCCCTCATCCCGAAACACCTCCCAGGCTCGGGTGGAATCCCCACCCTGGAGATGGACCTGCACCGTGATGCAGCTCTGGTCGTAACGCCATCCCCAGCAGCGCACCCCCATGGTTTGGCGTGTCATGCTCCCGTGGCCGTCCGCTGCCACAATCAGGTTCCAGGCGTGGTCTCCAGAAGCCCCAGGGGAGGCCGTCCCCCCGTCGGTGAGGCCCAGTTTCAGGGTGACCGCCGGGGATTGATCCAGGTGACGCAACAGGGTGGCCATCACCGGGCGGTGCTCCGCAATCCAGCCAATGGCAGGGGGGGCGTCCGGGGGGAGATCGCTCCCGTGGAACCGGGCTTGAGCACGTCCCCGGTTGGCCTGGAGGGTGAGTTGATCAAAGCCCCAAAGGTGGGGCGCCATGGCGGAGGCCAGCCCCAGCTTCTGGAGCAGGGCCAGGCTGGATTGGCTGAGGGCGTAGGCCCGCTGGCGGCTGAGGAGGGTGTCCCGCTGGAGGGGATCCACCACCACCACCACCCAACCGGCGCGGGCCAGGGCCAGGGCGGCCAGGCAACCGGTCAATCCCGCCCCGATCAACAGGGCGCGGGGGGACGATGGGCTTACGGGACGTGTCTGCGACAAGAAGGGATGCAGAGAGGGGGCGGTAGCCTTACCGAAGGTGCAGGTCATGACCCTAGGCACTGGCCGCCAGGACTGGGGCCACGCAAAAATATGACAGCTTTATGTATCAATAATATCTGGATTGTATGTAAATGATGCGTCTCGGAAGATTGATAAGTTAGCAGGCTTTGTCGAAGTTGTTGCTTCTACTTTTATCAGTAACCGTCTACAGTCGGAATGTCTATAGTCTAGTCAGGCAAGTCTCCGCACTCCAAAAACTGCTCCAAAAACTTCCAATCCATGACGCAATCAATCAGCCGCATGATGAGGGCTGCTTTGGCCATCACTGCTGCCGTCGGCACCTTGGGTGCCGCTTCCATGACCGGTTTCTTGTCGGGTGGCGAGGCTCAAGCCATGCCCCAGGAACTCAACGTGTACTCGGCCCGTCATTACAATACCGACAAGGATTTTTACGAGAGATTTACAGCCGAAACCGGCATCAAGGTCAATCTCCTGGAAAGCAGTGGTGACGTGCTGCTCAGCCGGCAGGCCCTCGGTGTGCAGCCAACGGCCGACGTGATCATTCTGGTGGACGCATCCAGGTTGGCTCGCGCTGCCGAGACCGGCATTTTCCGCAGCATCTCCTCCCCGGAGCTGCGCGCCAAGGTTCCAGCCCATCTTCGTGATCCGGAAAATCGCTGGTTTGGTCTCACCCGTCGCTTCCGGGTCCCTGTGGTCAACCCGGACATGGTTGATCCCGGCACCATCACCAGCTATGCGGACCTGGCCAATCCCGCCCTGGACGGCAAGCTCTGTCTGCGCAACAGCAAGAGTCCCTACAACCAGTCTCTTGTGGCCTATCAGCTTGAGCGCATGGGCGAGGTGAAAACCTCTGGCTGGGTACAGGACATAGTGGACGACCTGGCGCAGCCCTTCTTCTCCAGCGACGGGGATCAGATTCGCGCTGTCGGACGAGGGGACTGCGGCGTGGCCGTGGTGAACACCTACTACCTTGGTCAGCGACAAGGTGGGGATAAAGGTCCTGAGGACAAGGCCCTTGCCGACAAGGTGGTGATCGCCTGGCCCGACAAGGTTCACGTGAACATCAGCGGCGCTGGCGTTACCGCCAACAGTCCCCACCCGGAAGCAGCACAGCGCTTCATTGAGTTCCTCGCTGACGAGAGCGCGGATTACGCCAAGGCCAACCGGGAGTACCCCGTCCGCGGCACCGGCTCCGATCCCGTGCTCCAGGCCTGGGGATCCTTCAACGAGGACAACGTGAGCGCCGCCACCTTGGGGCGCAACAACGCCAGCGCCATCCGTTTGATGGAGGCCAACGGCTGGACGCAGTAACGCTGCGCCATGGGTGACGGGTTTCGGGGCCGGAGTTTGCTGCCCCGAAACCGTTGCCCAACTGGGCAATCGAAGGCCCCGGGGCTATCCTCGGGGCGTTCTTAATTGTCGTGACTTTGACTTGAGGTCTTGTGGGAATAAAAGGAGAAATAGAGGGAATAGAGTCGGTTGGGGAACTGGTAACCACCGCGAACGGTCGGGTCTTGCGTCAGGGCGCCCAACTTTTTCATGCGCTGCAAAAAGTTATCGAAAACTTTGATTTCCTCTTTGGTTAAATATTTGGTCACCTCTGAGCGACGAAAACGATCAATCGGTCCACCACTCATCACTTTCTTAAGAATTGATCGGTATTTTTCACTGCGGATCGCGTTGAAAACTTGCTGATCCAGAAATTTCTGCTCAACAATTTCAGTAGCGTCAGCAACTCCACGAATCACTGCATCCTTGTCAATCTCCAAGGTTTTGGCCATGCGCCACACCGAATCTACCAACCCATGGACAAAGATGGGTAATCCGCCGGTATAGTTGACAAGAAATTCTAAATCTGTTGTGGCAATCCTTGTTCCTGCAGAGGCGAAGGTTGTCTGATAGAACTCTGCTGTCTCCTCTCTGGACCAGGGTTCTATATTCAAAACACTAAACACACGAGCCAGTGATTCCTGATGCTGAATCAGGGTCTGGCGACGCTCCTCCAAGCCAACAATTAGAATACAGAGATGGGTTTTTAACTGGGATAAGGATAATTCATCCACCGTACTTTTGAGCCAATTGGCCACCTGCTCTGAACCTCCCTATCCGTATTCTTGATCAACTCTCGAATGGATGGGCCGAAGTTCTGGGCCAAGGCAGACAGATCCTGCTCTTGCAGATCCAGCTCAACGGTGATACCAAATAAACCCACCTTGCGAATCCGATTACCGAAGAACTCAGCCGCGTTAGCACCTCAGGTCAAAGGACTCACAAATTATCGACCTGGTACAGGTGGGCGGCACCTAACTTCTGTTCTCCAATGACAAGAGTTTACAGGAGAACTTTGGAAATAAGGAAAAGCTCGCAGCACACCAGCACCATCCGGGGTGTTATGGCCCTTCGTAGCTTGGTAGATTGTCTCTGTCTCCTTTTAGACAGGCTCAAGGCCCCCTTACCTTTCACTCGTCATGCCCACCAGCCTCGTGGTGAATGCCGGCAGCACCAGCCATAAGCTGGCGTTGCTGGAACTGACGGGCCAGGAGCGGTTGCCGTGCCTCTGGCAGGCCCGGATTGACTGGGGCGGCGCCCAGGCTGGTGGTCTGCTGCGCTGGCGCTGGGGGGAGGAGCCCTGGCAGCAGGACACCCTCAGCCTTGACCACGGGCGGCGGGACGCCCTGGCCGGCTGGCTGGCCGGAACGCTGCCAACCCTGACGGAACGCTTCCCCGTCACTGCCGTCGGCCATCGCATTGTCCACGGCGGCGAACGGTTTCAGCAGAGCCAGTGGATTGGTCAGGGCCAACTGGCGGCCCTGCAGGCCCTCGTTCCCCTGGCCCCTCTCCACAACAAGCCCGCCCTGGACACCATCGAGTTGCTTCTCAATCTCTGCCCCCATATTCCCCAGGCAGGGGTGTTCGACACGGCGTTCCACCACACCATTCCCGAAGCGGCCGTCACCTACGGCCTGCCCATGGCATGGCGGCACCAGGGCATTCGCCGCTACGGTTTCCACGGCATCAGCCACAATCACATGGCCCGCACCATGACTGCCGCCACCGGCAACCCGGATTTGCGGCTGGTGAGCCTGCATCTTGGTGGGGGCTGCTCCGCCTGCGCCATTCGCGGCCTGCGTTGTCAGGACACCTCCATGGGCTTCACGCCCCTGGAGGGCTTGATCATGGGTTCCCGCTGCGGCAGCGTGGATCCCGCCATCCTGCTGCACCAGTTGCGCCACGGCTGGGATCTGGACAGTCTGGAGGCGGTGTTGCAGCACCAGAGCGGTCTGACCGGCCTGAGCGGGATCTCGGAGGATATGCGCCAAGTGCGCCAAGCGGCGGCCCAGGGTCATGCCCAGGCCCAACTGGCGCTGGACGTGTTTTTCACGGCGCTGATCCGGGCCGTGGGCAGTGCGGTGGCGGTGTTGCAAGGGGTGGACACGATGGCCCTCAGCGGCGGTATCGGCGAACACGACCAGGCCCTCCAACAGGACCTGGTGGCCCATCTGCACTGGCTAGGCGTGCGTCCGGCCAAGTCACCCCCCAAGCCCGGCGGCAACCGTTGGCGGCTGAGTGGCGCCGGGCCGGTGGAGGTGTGGGTGGTGCAGGCCGACGAGGAAGGGGCCATTGCCCAGGAGGTGGCCAGGCTGCTGGAGAACCGGTCCCCGGAACCCAAATCCCAGGACAACCGGACGGACTAGGGCGGTGGTGTTGCCAACACCGTGGACACTCTCCAAGATAACAGTTAGCCTCTTCCGGTTCCCCGTGGTTGCCACAGCGACAGACGCGGCGCTGCTTCAACCCCAACCCCTCGACTCAGCCGAGTTGACACAACTGGATGCCTACTGGCGGGCCGCCAACCACCTGGCGGTGGGCATGATTTATCTACGAGGCAATCCCCTGTTGCGGGAAGCCCTCCGGCCCGAGCACGTCAAGAACCGCCTCCTGGGCCATTGGGGCTCCAGCCCGGGCCAATTCTTCATCTGGACCCATGCCAACCGGCTGATTCGCACCTACAACCTGAATTGTCTTTATCTGTCCGGTCCTGGCCATGGGGCGCCGGGGGTGTTGGGTCCCTGCTATCTGGATGGGAGCTATAGCGAAGTGTTTCCCCATATTTCCCAGGATGAAGAGGGGCTGGAGCAGTTTTTCAAGCAATTTTCTTTCCCTGGCCGTATTGGCAGCCACTGCACCCCGGAAACGCCGGGGTCCATCCATGAAGGGGGCGAGCTGGGCTACGTGCTCTCCCATGCCTGCGGCAGTGTGTTCGACAATCCGGAGTTGATTGCCGTTGCCTGTGTGGGGGACGGAGAAGCGGAGACCGGTCCCCTGGCCACCTCCTGGCACATCAACAAGTTTCTCAACCCCGTCCGTGACGGGGCCGTGTTGCCGGTTCTGCATCTGAACGGCTACAAAATCGCCAACCCCACCATCCTCAGCCGCATTGGCACGGAAGAGCTTTGCAGCCTGCTGCGGGGCTACGGCTGGACCCCCTATCTGGTGGAGGGAAGTTAGACAAGAAAACCTTAGTGTTGACGCGGGTTCTTGGGAGTCGCCTTGCTTGGTTTGTAATACCGGACAAACAAATGCAAGTCAAAACTATTTTTTAGGTGGAAGATTTCGGGAAGAAAAATAAATTAAAAATTGGGTTCAAAGTTGTTGATGAAGGGATGCTGGACAAAATCATCAATAAGCCCATCCACCACCAACATCCTGAAATTGGGTTGTCGCATTTCTTAACAATATCATTCACAATAAAAAAGGGCAGCAGATGAAAGAAGAAATCCTGCGCAACCGCTCCTATGCCTACACCCACGGCATCGACGCGGAAGCCGTCAGCCAGTGGACCTGGCCCCAGGAGGCTCAGGGACCATCCTGAACCACCTTGTGGACCGTATTCTTAATTCTTTCTTGTTCAACGGCTGATGGATTGATGGGCCGCGTCAATGGCAGCGCGCTGTTGGGCTGTCAGCGTGGGATAAGACAGGTTCATGGCTTCCAGGGCTTCAATAATGATCTTCATCACCACCAAACGACCAAATCTTTTCTGATTCATAGGAATACAATACCATGGTGCATGGATACTTGAGGTTTTATTTAACATCTTTTCAAATGCCTTTTGATACTCATTCCAACAATCACGCTCCCTCAAATCTGCTGATGAAAACTTCCAATTTCTGGATGGCTGATTTAATCTCTTGAGAAACCGTCTCCGTTGCTCCGCTTTTGAGATATTCAAGAAGAATTTTAGAATCGTAATGCCGTTATTTGTCAAGTGTCGTTCAAAAGCATTGATGTCCTCATAGCGCAATTTCCATAGATCATCGCCCAAAAGTTCTGGGGGGAGACGTTGTTGGCCAATAAGATCACGCACTTTCACCACCAACACTTCTTCATAGTATGAACGGTTGAAAATACCAATAAAACCACGTTCAGGCACACGTGAGGAGTAGCGCCATAACCAATTATGACTCAATTCATCTGCAGAAGGTTGCTTAAAGCTATACACCTTGACACCCTGGGGATTCACGCCACTCATGACGCGCTTGATGGTGCTGTCTTTCCCGGCTGCATCCGTGGCCTGCAACAAAATCAGCAACCCATGGCGGCCGTCTGCATAAAGGACGTTCTGCAACTCGGCCAAACGCCTAACCCCTTCACAGGTCAACTGCTCAGCCTGAGACTTGCTTAACCCACCGCCCTTGGGGTCCGGATCCTGGGCTGACAAGTGGAATCGTCCATTGGTTGGCACACGATACGCTCCCGTGTCGATCCAGTCCATTGCTGTGGGTCCAAGCGATAGAACCATATAAGCCTACGCGGCCTCCTTTGCGGGAAGGGGTGGCTTACAAGCTCTTAAGCCACCCCTTCCCCGTGGCTGCGGGGACCCACTGCTGAATTCCGGCTTGGATTGGCCTCGGTGACGGCACTTGTGATTCCCTGGCGACTCAGGTGGGGTAATGGGTCGTCACGGAGCAGGGCCGCCACCATGGCCTCCAATTGTTCTGGCTGGCGCAGGCCAATGGAGCGGCCCCGTAGCCTGCCGTCAGGCCCGTAGAAGAGAACGGTGGGAATGCCCCGCACTTGGAACTGTTCCAACTCCTCTTGCCAGAGAGGATTGTCCACGTTGAGCAGCACCAGATCCAACGCGCCGCGGTGGGTTTGTTTCAGGTGGGTCATGGCGGGCTCCATCTGGTGGCACACTTCGCACCAGTCCGCGTAAAACTCCACCAGCGTGGGCTTGCCGTTGCCCAGGGCCTCGTCCAGCGGCAGGGAGGCTTGTGCCAGGGCTTCGAGACCCTGGCTGTTCAGGGAGCGGGCCCAAAACACCACCACGGCCAACACTGCAGCGATGATGGCCAGGGCCTTGGCCATGGCGCGGTCTTTGTTGTCCATTGCCGAGGGCAAGACAGGTGGTTCCATGGTGTCAGATTGCCAGGGTCGGGACCCATAAACCGAGGGAGCGATGTCTCCGCGTCTCGCGCCCAGTCTCGTGGCATGGTCCGGGTGAACGACCGGGGGCTGCTGAGAACACCCCCTTTGTTGAGGCGAGGGCCTCAGAAGAGCAGAGAGAAGCGAAGCCCGAGGGAGTGATCCACGGCAGCGTCTGTGGAGGAGGTTTCCTGCCGTTCGCCTTCGAGGGAGA
>VXNS01000028.1 GCA_009840445.1 Synechococcus sp. SB0662_bin_14 | reverse complement strand
GGTGAGTTGTTTCTGTTGGCGGCCGGACCGGGCCGAGGCGCTGCTGCAGGGCTGGCTCATGGCGGAATCCGCACGGCTGCGGGTGGTGCGGGGGGTGGGGCTTGAGGCGGTGCAATGGTGTGGAGACCGCATCCGGGCGCTGGAGGTGCGCCATGGCCATGGGGGTGCGGGCCTGCGCATCCAGGCCGAGGTGGTGGTGGATGGCTCCGACCTGGGGGACCTGTTGCCGGTGGCCGGGGTGCCCTTCCGTTGGGGGTGGGAGGCCCGGGAGTGTTGGCAGGAGCCCAGCGCTCCCCCTGCATCCCGCCTGACGCAGGAGCCATGGTTCCGCCGGCAGCCGGTGCAGTCCCCCACCTGGGTGGCGCTGGGGCAACTGGATGCCCGTGCGGTTGTTCAACAGCGCCAGCCCCTGCCTCAACCCTTTACCGGCGCCCCCGACGGCCATGGTCTGGAGCGCCTGCTGCGCTACGGCCAATTGCCGGACCGGTTGGTGATGCTCAACTGGCCCCGGCAGGGCAACGATTTTCATTGGAACCTGGAGCGGGCCGTTGCGGGCCGGGAGCAGCAGCAGGCCATGGCCATGGAGATGCAGGCCCACAGCATGGCCTTTTTGCAGGCCTTGCAGGCCGCGACGGGTGGCGCCCTCACCCCCGCCGCCCATTTCCCCACAGCAGCGGGCGGCCGCAGCGCCATGGCCTTGATGCCCTATTGGCGGGAAGGGCGGCGGCTGAAGGGCATGGCTGTGGCCACGGAAGGGGATCTGCTGCCGGAGAAGGCCACAGGCCATGGCCCCATCCCGCGCCAGCCCCAGGGAAGCTGTGCAACGGTCGCCATCGGCAACTATGTCAACGATCACCATTACCCAGGCCCCCCATGGCCCCTGGCCCCCAAGCAGATGGTCTGGGGCGGGCGCTACAGCGGCACCCCTTTTGCCCTGCCCTACGGGGTTCTGTTGTCCTCCCAGTGCAGCAATCTGCTAGCGGCGGACAAGGCCGTCAGCACCAGCCACATGGCCAACGGCGCCACCCGTCTCCAGCCCATGGTCATGAACCTGGGCCAGGTGGCCGGGCTGGCGGCGGCCCTGTCGGTGCAGGGCCGTTGCCCTCCCCATGCCCTGGCCGTCACCACCCTGCAACAGGCCCTGCTGAACGATCCCCTGGCCCCTGCCGGGCTGCTTCCCGATCCCCATCTGGCCTGGCATCACCCCCAGTGGCGGCAGCGCCAGCAGCATGGTCTCAGGGCTTTGCACCGTGGCGAGCCCCTGCCTGCCGTTGAACCTCCGCCCCTACCGGAGGGCTGTCTCAGTGGCCATGGGCAGCGCTGGCGGGGACGGGTGACGCCACATGGCCAGGGCTGGCGGGGGGATTGGGAAGACGGCCCCATGCCCCTGATCACCCTGGAACCCCATGTTCAGAGGCAATTCCAGCGCTGGCGGGATGGGCAGCAGGTGGAGTTGTGGGGCTGTCTCAACGGCGGCGGCCCCTGGTTCCGGGTGGAGCGGGTGTTGGAGGGAACCGGTTAGGGGGCTGAAGGGAAGGGGTCGGGAGAGGGCAACTTTATGTCTCATGTATGTCTCATGTATGTCTCATGTCTCCAACTTTATGTCTCCAAAAGTGTACGAGTGTCTGGATTCGCTAAAATTCTTTATCAAGGAGCGATTGGTTCACAGGTCCCACTCAAAACGGAAAGAGAGCGACCAATTTTCACCCTCAGGGTTGCCCCAAGCCGGTAAGATTTCTGCTATAATATGATCGGCAGCCATGAGGAGGTTATCCGGTCCATGGCGCTGCTGGCTGCGCCGTCCAGGCGCCTCGTCTGGAAAACTTGGAAAATTCGCTCCAAGCCGTCTACTCTTATTGAGAAGCCTTGTGGCAACTGGGTTCCGAGACCATGTAGTTGCCCCATTCAGGCATTTTTCAGGCTTTTAGTAGCTAGAGATAGCAGTGTGAGCTTGACTAAAGACCTTATAAGTGGCTTAGTTGGGAGGCCCATTTTGCACAGAGGGACATGGTCTGCCAGGTAAAGTTAGAGTCTGGATCGAATTTTCTGACTACTGGTCCAGCTAGAATGCTGGCTGGCTGGCTGGCTGGCTGGCTGGCGTTGTGCGTGGGCATGTGGCGGCGGCTATCTCATGGTGGTCCGTTCCCAGTGACCACCTCAAGAGTTTCCATGGCGGCAGTCACCGTCTTTCTTGCATCCGGTGTCGAGCGGGCGTCCACAGCGCCCTGCTTAATCCGTGATCGGATCGGACCTAACCTGGCCTGGGCTGTTCCGCCACTTGCTGCTATTCTCCTCATCTTTTCTCCAGGCGCTCACCCTCAGACACAGAACATCTGTGAACGCCTGAATGCATTGAGCAATGATAGGAAAGATTGCAAGCTTGACGGGAAGAAAATCACTTCATTAAGCTCAGGTGATTTCGACGGACTCCCTAATTTGCAACGTCTCAATCTGGCTGCCAATGACATAAGTAGTCTACCGGAAGACATCTTCGATGGTCTCTCCAATCTGGAATATCTAACTCTGAATAACAATAAGCTAAGCAGCTTACCGGAAGGCGTCTTCGATGATCTCTCTAATCTAGAATGGCTCTCTCTGTATGGCAATAGGCTAAGTAGTCTACCGGAAGACATCTTCGACGGACTTTCTAATCTAGAATATCTCAATCTGACTTACAACGTCCTAACCATAAGTAGTCTACCAGAAAACATCTTCGACGGACTCTCTAATCTACACACACTCCGACTGAATATCAATTTCTTAAAAAGCCTACCGGAAGACATATTCGACGGACTTTCTAATCTAGAATATCTTCATCTGAATACTAATCAGCTAAGCAGTCTACCAGAAGACGTCTTCGATGGGCTCTCTAATCTACGCTATCTCTACCTGTATCAAAATGAACTAAGCAGCCTGCCGGAAGGTGTCTTTGATGGGATTGCCAAGCTAGACAGTCTCTATGTGAAAAACAATTTATTAAGTTGCTTGCCGATAAGTCTACAGCAAAGTGTGAAAAAAATTGATGTCTCCTGGTGTGGAGTGCCCACTATCACCATCACAGCGGGCGCAGGCGTCAGCGAGGGTACGGCGGCCAGCTTCACCCTCACCGCCAGCTCCGCCCCTGCTGCTGCTCTCAGTGTGGCGGTTACGGTAGCCCAAAACGGGGACTATGCCGCTGCTGACACTACGGGCAGCAAGACGGTGACCATCCCCACCAGCGGCACAGCCACTTATACCGTAGCCACGGTGGATGACAGCAGCGATGAGGCGGACGGCTCCATCTCGGTAACAGTGGACACCGGCACCGGCTACACCGTGGGCAGCACTGCTACAGCCACGGTAGCAGTGACCGATGACGACTCGTCCGAGCCCACAGCCCCGGCTAAGCCTACGGGCTTCAGCGCCACGGCGGGCAACACCGAG
>VXNS01000073.1 GCA_009840445.1 Synechococcus sp. SB0662_bin_14 | reverse complement strand
TCTCCTGAAGCCAGGTTGTGGCCGTCCCATCGCTCGACTTGGGGATGGGCGTGAGGTTGAATAGATCCTTTTTCTCTCCGAAATCTCCACTCATATAGATCCCAGCCATCTTCATAGTCACCGAGTAGGAGCCGAACTGTCGAGAGGCTGATATTGGCCTTTGGATAGTTGGGCTTGATAGCCAGTGCTTGACGATAGGCGCCAATGGCACCCTGCAGATCGCCCGAACCCTCCAGGGCAATGCCGAGGACGTAACAGGCTTCGGGATGGTTGGGCTTGATAGCCAGTGCTTGGCGATAAGTACCAATAGCACCTTGTAGATCGCCCTGCTCCATCAAAGTGTTGCCGAGGTGAAAATGGAGTCCTTGAATGGTTGGCTTGATGGTCAGTGCTTGACGATAGGCATCAATAGCGCCCTGAAGGTCGTCCTGCTCTCTCAACGCATTGCCGAGATTGACATAGACTTCTGGATGGTTGGGATCCATGGCAATGGCTTTCCTGTAATAGGCGATAGCAGCTTGCAGATCGCCCCCCCGAAGGACATTGCCGAGGTTATAATAGGCTTGCGGATGCTTCGGATTAACGGCAATGGCTTCCCTGAGCAAGGAAATCACCTCTTGGGTTCTGCCTGACATCCAGCAGATTCGTGCTTCTTCAACGAGTGCTCCGTAGGTGATTTCAGCTTCCTTGGTTGACTTGCCGGTTTTTGCGGATGTTGGTGAGCCTGCACCTCTTTTCATCTCACCAAATCCCTGGGGGCGTTGTTTTTTCTTCTTCATAAGGGCAGGTTGCGTATCGAAGTTGAAGGAAACAGGGAAGTAGGGCTACTTTACGTAGGCACCCGCTTCTGCAAAGCACTTACCTTGAGAAACTCCGTGTTAATTCCGGAGGCCCGCTCCAGGGATATTTTGCCGGTGCGCACGATTTGCAAAACACCGAACGGTTCCAACACCTGCTCAAGGGCCAGGAGTTTGCCGGGATCCCCCACCACTTCCAAGGTGAGGGCATCCTCCGCCACGTCCACCACCTTGGTGCGAAAGATCTGCACCAGTTCCAGGATTCTGGCGCGATTCTCCTGACTGGCCACCACCTTGAGGAGCATCAGTTCACGCTCCACCGAGGGAATGTGGCTCAGGTTCTGAACCGTCAGCACGTTCACCAGCTTGAGGAGCTGCTTGGTCATCTGCTCAATCACCTGGTCATCACCGGCCACCACCATGGTAAGACGGGAGATGCCGGGCCGCTCCGCATGGCCTACGGCAAGGCTCTCGATGTTGAACCCGCGGCGGGCAAAGAGCCCCGCAATGCGGCTCAACACGCCGGCTTCATCCTCCACCAACACGGAAAGGGTCTGCTTCATGAAGGGCTCCAGCTAGTGATCGGGAGATGCAGCGATTAAGGTTAGGGCGTTACGAAGACAATGTCTCCCGCAGCCAAGCCAAAACCGTCCCATTGAAACGCTTGGGGTCCTCGTCGTGGGGGCAGTGGCCACAACCCTCCAGCACCCGGCAGGGCACGTCCGGGCGCAGTTGGGCCACGGCTTTGATCATGGCCTCGGGCGCCAGTCGATCCTCCTGTCCCCGGAGCACCAGCACAGGACAGGCAACCCGCCGCAAGAGGGCAGGGGCTGTTGCCTGTGGCGGGCGTCTACCCATACCCATGGTCATGCCTGCCAGACTTCTGGCGGCGCCAGAGCGGCGACAGGGGCGGGAAAACAGGCGCAGGAGGGACTGGTCCACCCGGTGGCGCTGGTGGTAGGCCGCCCGCAGCCCCAGGCCCAACAGCCACGGACGGGAGAACAGCCAGAGGATCAGACGCCATGGCACCAGCCACCGCTGGAGGAGCATCAAGAGCCGCTGCCCACGGCGGCAGCATGAACGACGAAGGCGGGGTGGGCGCTTCAACAGGGTTGGGTCCTGCAGCGGGGCCAACACCAGGGCCTTCACCAGTGCGGGGCGGGACACCGCCACGGTCAGCCCCACCAGCGCCCCCAGGGAATGGCCCACAATCACCACAGGCTCCTGGATGCGCTGCTCAACGAGGTGGAGCACCTGCTGAGCCCATGTGCGGTTGTCCTGGATCAGGAAGGGTTGGGCAGAGGCGCCGAACCCCAGCAGGTCCACACCATACACCCGCCAGCCGGCCGCGGCAAAGGCGGGGGCGTTGGCGCGCCAATGGCCGGCGGCGGCGGCAAAGCCGTGGATCAGCACCAGGGGTGGACCCTGGTCACAGCCCAGTTGACGCACCTGCAACGGCTGCCCTTGCCAATGCAGCGTGCTGACATGCCCCCAGTCCGTGGTTTCACCTGCGGTGGCCATGGGGTTCAGCGGTGTTCACAAGGGTGGGGGAACCCGTGACCATAGACGGGGACGTCACGCTTCTGTTGCAGTCACGCCCCTGTGCTGCCCACGGCCAGGCACAATGGAGGACTGATCTCCATAATCACGCCATGGCTGGTGAAATTTTCGGCACGGCTGCCCTGTTCTGGCTCCTCGTTCCCGTGGGCCTGATCGGTGGGCTGGTTGTGCTCAAGTTCCAGGGGGACAACTTCGAGAATTAAGTGCTTGAAGAAAAAGCCGATCAAGCCCTCAGAAGAGCAGAGAGAAGCGAAGCCCGAGGGAGTGATCCACGGCAGCATCTGTGGAGGAGGTTTCCTGCCGCTCGCCTTCGAGGGAGAGTTGCCAAGGTTGTGCAGGCTGCCCTTGGTGTGGGCTGTAGGGGCTCAATGCCCAAAGCAGGGTGTAGTTTCTGCTGTCTGAAGCGAGTGCCAACCCGAGGCCGGGCGTCAGGGTGAGGCGGTTATTGAAGGCGGGGAAGCCGTAGGCCAGTGTGGCTTCAAAGTGTTGGGCGCCGTTGCGCTGTGGCTCGGCATCCAGCACCTGGATAGCGACGGGATTGAGGAGAGCATCCAAGCCGCCGTCTGTTGCTGTGCCCAAGGAGTGGCTCACCGAGAGGGAGGGACCACGGTCGGTTGGGTCGGGATCCCAGTTGAAGGAGAGTGCCAGGCCCTGTTCCTGGAAGTGTTCTTCTGCATGGGAGAGGAGGGTGCGCCCTTTGAGATCAGCGCTGATGCCCTGCTGTGGGTGGCTCCAGGAGAGCCCGGCGCCCAGTTCCATGCCGAAGCCGGTTTCCGCATCGCCCCGGTCCTGCCTGATGCCAACCTCTAAGGAAGAGAGGAGGGAAGCGCCGTTGGCCAGGGGGAAGGGTCTTGTGGCTTCCAGCCCGAGTCTGAAGCGTGAGACGTTGCCCTCGGAAGAGGCCAGCCCCTCCACTGCTTCCGAGGTGGTCCGTAGGGTGAGGAGGTCGGCGGTGGTGGTGAGGCTGAAGCCTTCTGCGCCACCGTCCAGGAGGATGCCGTCCAGTCCCAGAGCGGCCATGGTCAGGGTGGTGTCCGGCTTGTAGGTGTCCCCATCCCCGTGGGGTG
>VXNS01000067.1 GCA_009840445.1 Synechococcus sp. SB0662_bin_14 | reverse complement strand
CCTCGGTGGCCACGGTAAAGGAGGCGGTCCCCTCCACGCCGATGGTCACGGTCCGTCTTCCGGCCTGGCCCGATGTTGCAAAGCTGCCACTGTCCGCCACGTCCACGTTCACCGTGATGGTGGTCCCCGCTGCCGGGGCCGGGGTAGCGCTCAGGGTGAAGACGGCCCTATTGCCCTCGGTGACGGTGGAGTCGCCGGCCGTAATGCTCACCGTGGGCGACGGCGTGATGCCAACTCCGCTATTCCCACCATCGCCACCGCCGGCATCATTGCCGGTACTGCCATCGCTATTCCCGGCACCACCACCGCCATTACCACCGCCGCCACCTCCGCCACCACCGGCATCACTGATGGTGAAGTCGGGCAGGTTGTCGCTGGTGGTGACGCTGCCGAGAGGTGGTAGCGGTGGTGTCGGGCTGCCGAAGCCGATGCTCACTGTCTCGGCTGTCTCTGTCGCACTGTCGGGGGTGGCATTCAGGGTCAGGACGAGCGAGGTGGTGCCCTCGCCCTGGGCAGGGCCTGCCAGCAGGATGGAGGCAATGCCCGAGGTGGCATCGAGGTTGGTGCACGAGATGACGCCCCGTGGCAGGGGACTCGGGCAGGTGATGGTGTAGTCGCTGCCGCGTGTGGCGGTGCCACCGAGGGCGAGCGCGACAAAATGGTTCTCGCCGGCAACCAGGCCGCGCGAGAGGTTCAGGGTGAAGGTCCTGCTCTGGCCCTCGGTGACACCTGCGGCGGTGCCGGCAAGGGTCAGGCCGAGGTCGTTGTCGCGCGTGGTGACGGCAACGGTTGCCGTGGTCGAGTAGCCGCCGCCTGTTGTCGTGTGGGTGAGGGTTGCCGTGTCATTGGTGGTGTCGTTGTCCTGGGCAGCGCTTACCGTGATGGTGCGGGCGGTGTTCCAGTTGGCCTGGGTGAAGGTGACCGCATCCTGGGAGCCTGTCTGCGCATCGTCGGCATCGACGGTGAGATCGGTACCAGCTTGGCCGGTGATGGTGACGGTGACATCCCCGGTGGGCTGGCTGGAAGGCTTGACCGTCCAGGTGGCACTCGCGCCTTCCGCCACGGTGGCACGTGCGCGCGACAGCACGAGGGTGCCGGCGGCCGGCTCGTCGTTGTCCAGGATGGTCATCGTGGCGGAACCCGCACCGCCCGCCTTGACCGTGAGCCAGGCGGGCAGCTTGTCCTCGTCAATGGCCATGGTGAAGGTCTCGTCGGGCTCGTCGAGCCTGTCGTCGAGGATCGGCACCTCGAACGAGGCGGCTTTGCTGCCGGGCGCGAACGTAGCCGTGGCCAGGGGGCGGTAGTCCTCATCCCTGGTGGCGGTCACGTCGGTGAACTTCAAGGGCAGCTCGATGGTGCGCCCGATGGGTGGCTCGAAGAAGACGGTCGGCTCGAAATACTGACCCTGTTCCCGGAGACGGAACGCTGGCAGCAGGAAGCGCACCGTGGTGGCGGCCGGGGAATCGACGATGCCCACAGACAGGCTGCGGCTGCCGCTGCGCCGGGTCCTGGTGACACCGGACACGGTCTCGGTGTCGAGACGCAGGTTGATCTGCTCGCGCGACTCCGCCGTGTTGTCCTCGATGAGTTCCAGCGTGAAGGGATCGGCGATGCGGTACGTGTTGTTGCCTGTCAGGGTGATGCTGGCCTTGTTCGTGTCGAGGTCGCGGCAGGTGATGCCCTTTCTCGTGCCGCAGACGATGCGCCAGTCGGCGCCCCTGGTGGCGCTGCCGGAGGTGTGCAGGTACAGGGTCAGGACGTCCCCGGACGGCAAGAGTCTAAAGATGCTGTTCCCGAAGCGGGCCGTGTTGGCCAGCACGATGGCGAAGGACGCGGTGCTGCCCTCGGGCAGGTCGTGGCTGCCCGAGGGCGCTTGGCGCGACAGCGTCGCCGACCAGCGGTCCCGGATCATGACGGTCTTGCGGTTGGTGGTGTCATTGGCGAGCCACACGATGACGGACTCGTCGTCTTCCGTGGTGTTGCCGTCGGCGCGCGCCGTGATGCGGATGCGGTCCACCGAGGGAGTCAGCGAGATGGCGAGGCCGGGGCCGTTGCCGCACTGGCCAAGCCTGGATGCCACGGGGGAGCTGTTCCAGCCCGAGCCGTCGCGGTAGGCCAGCACGTAGTCGCTGGCGCCGGATGCGGGCAGCACAGGCGCGGCAACGGCGCTGCCGCCGAGGCAGATGGCGGTGGGGAAGGTGCCCGTGCCGGTGTAGGTCAGGGGCAGCTCGGCCTCGTTGTAGGGTCTGCCGCCGCCGGGCAGCTCGCCGATGCTACTGCTGGAGGGGTTGCCGAGGGTTGCGTCCTTGATTACGCCCTTGAGGCGGAATTTTAAGGAAGAATTGGTGGTGAGAGAACGCCAGGAGCCCGAAAAAGTATAGACGGCATTGTTGGCGATGCTCCAGCCAGCCGCACCGCCCGTGTCCTCGGCAACGCTTCCGGTAAGTCTAATGTAATTGTTGTCGATACCTTGTGATACGTCAAACATGAGGAAGTATGTGGTGTTTGCCGCGAGATCGATGCCCGTAGTCGTGAAGGTTAGCACCCGGTCCGAACCGCTGAAGGTGGTGAAGTCGGGGTTGGTCAGGGTGCCGACGACGGTACTGCCTGGAAAGCCGTTGGAATTGTTCCGGATGGTGACAGTCACCGGAAACGGCGTCGTGATTTGATCAAACTGCACTTCGACGTTGCGCAGGCTGTAGCCCACGCTGTTGCTGCCAGTCGTGAATGCTATGGCGTTGTCAATGGGGGAGGTTAGGCCAAAGCCCCGTGCGGTGCTGTGGCTGCTCTGCTCGAGGTTGCTCGTGAAGGTCACCGTCGTCTGCGCGGCAGCGTCCGGGGCGGAGACGAGGAGCGGCAGCGCCAGCAGCGGCGCGAGGAAGAGCGTCTGGCGAAGAATGACGGCTCGCCCCGACGGACGGCTCTGCGTATCAGAAACAACAGAGTTGCCCGCCGCGCTTGTAGAAGTAGAAACGGTGACGGTCTGCCCGGTGGCTTCGGCGCCATACCGATGGCCAACGGCAGACACCACAGGCTTGGCAGCAGATCCAGCCCTGGAGGCCAGAACACAAGGCCTGGTGTTTCCATATGTTCTCGCCGGAACGGAGGCGCAAGAAAGCCGGAAGTGATTGGAGGAAGAAGAAGCGTCAGGCGGGGCAGCTAAACGGTGCAGCCAGCGGCGCCATGGACCATCAGGCCACCGACCCGCCGATCCTACTATAGCAGGAATGCTTAGCGGATGGCGTCAATCTCTCAGGGCAATTGTTTCCGTCTCTGTTCTCATCTCCCAATATCTATCTGCTTGGCTCCAGCAGCAGCGAATCCGCCCGCCAGTGGTTTGTCGTCTGTTTTTTCCACCATCACCAAACTGGTGATGGCCCAGGGGAAGCCCCCGGCAAGGCCCGCGTTGCTTTCAGCAGGGTTTTGTCCCCGTGGC
>VXNS01000075.1 GCA_009840445.1 Synechococcus sp. SB0662_bin_14 | reverse complement strand
TCGGCCCAACGCCCACTACACATACGCCTATATAACAAAAACAACACACCCCCCCCCCCCCCCCCGCAGCAGCAGTAGTACTCTTCGTAGCGCCAGGGCTTCCATGCGGCGTAGCCGTTCGTTTTCGCAGGTGAGCATGATCCACGAATCCTGTTTATGGCCACCTCTTGTCAGGCGAGACTTGTGTCGCGCCGGAGACTATATCTGTAAAGTTGGGTCTGTGGCCGTTCTGATGACCGGCGGCACAGTGCTTGCCGCCCCGGGAATCGGCAACGTGTCCTTATCCCGCTTCCCCGAAGGTTCCTCCCTGCGTACGGCCACCTGCGCCGCCGCGGGCTTCACGGACGGGACCGGCAGCGGCAGGAAACCTACCCCTCGCTTAGGGGGACCGGACGCGGCGCGGTTCGAGCTGGACGGAGCAGCGATCCGCTTCCGGGTCATGGGGGATGATGGGCGCCGCCACCGTATACTGCCGGATTTCGAGCGCCCCGCCGACCGGGATGGGGATAACCGCTATGACGTGACGGTCATTGCTGGCGAGGCGGGTGGAGCCGATGAGATCACGCCCCTCTGCGCCTTCGCCATCGAGATCACCGATCGGGACGAACCGGGACGGGTGTCGTTGTCCACCCGTCGCCCGCAGCAGGGCGAGAAGATGGAGGCAATCCTGACCGACCCTGACGAGCCTCTGGATGGGCTCGCTTGGCGCTGGCAACGCTCCATCGGGCGTGATACGTTCGTGGACATTGTCGGTGCGACCGGTTCTGTGTATATCCCCACCGCCGCCGATACCGGCCGGCTGCTGCGGGCGACGGTGTCCTACCGGGACCGCCACAGCGCCGGCCCCGGACGGGAGAAAGCCGTCTCAGCGGTGACAGCGGCCGATGCCGTTCTCGGCCCGCGCCTGACGGGGTTGGCTGCACACAGCGAATCGTATCCATCTGGCCGCCTGAACCCGCCGTTCGATCCGTCCATCACCCATTACGCCGTAGCCTGCGACAAGGACGACGATGTATTGTCGTTGACCTTCGCCGCCGATTCTTCCGTCCGGGTGGACGTGAACGGCATTCAGCCTCGTCCGGGTTCGGTGAGCGGCGCGGCGGCGCCCGTGACCTGGACCAGCGATGTCGTGGTGACCGTGGCGGCCGATGACGGCGCCGCCACCCGCTACATATTGCACTGTGCGCCGCCCGATCTCGCGGGCCTTCTCACCCGCGCCGGCGCGGACCTGCCGCCGGGCCTCTCCGGCATGCGGTTGGCCATCGCCCTGCGCGCCTGGGTCGCGGTGATCGACGCCTATGGCGTGCCCCGCATCCACTGGCAGGTATCCGATGAGGAACATGTCTCGGCAGGTTTCTTCCTGCTCCCGTTCGGGGTTGGTGAGGAGCGCAGATACGTACACAGCAGGCCGGCGCCGAGGCCGCCTGAAACTCCCAGAGACACCCCGCGGCTCGGCAGGGCCTGGCAGATTGTCGATGCAGCAGATTTGTCGCCGCTCCGCAGGGTCACCGCCGCTCCGCCCCTCGTCACCACCGGCGTACACGACTTCCGGCTGCTGGAGGACGGGTCGGCATTGCTCATGACCTACGAGCCGGCCGTGCGGGACTTTGCCCATCTGTCCGAGAGTTCCGGCGCCACCTCGGTGGTCTTCCATGATCCCGAGGGCAAGCCCTGGGGCGAGGCGGTGGAGACCGACGACTCGGCGATCCAGATCGTCGGGGCGGACGGGACGGCGCGCTGGACGTGGAACTCCTGGGGGCGGATGCCGCTGGAGGACTGCGCCCAGCACCGCTTCCCCCGGGACTATGCCCATGTCAACTCGGTGCAGATGACCTCCGGGGGGGTGCTGGCCTCGTTCCGCGGCTGCTCCTCGGTGATGCTGATTGACCCGGCCGCGCCGGAGACGCCGGCGGGCGGCGGGATCGTCTGGCGGATCGGCGCGAGCAACCTGTCCGCCGGTGACTGGGCCGCCCGGGGCCTTGGGCCCGCGCCCCTTGCCCTGGTCGGCGATCCCGAGGGGGCGTTCTGCGGCCAGCACGCGGCCACCCTGATCGAGGACGGCGTTCCCGAGCCGCGCCTGCTGCTGTTCGACAACGGCGTGCAGTGCGTAACGAACCCGGCCACGGGGGAATCGCTCGGCCGGGCCGGGGGGGATTATTCCCGGGGGGTGGAATACGCCCTGGACCTCGAACGCGGCGAGGCGGTGTTCGTGCGCGACGCCTCGCTCGGCGGACGGCGCGACGCCCTGGGCGCGGTCGGCGGGCATCTGGCCGTGCTGGACGACGGGTCCTGGCTGATCTCCTGGGGATGGACCGGCAGCGACCCGGCGCCACCCGCGACCGTGGTCTCGCGGGTAGACCCGGCCACCGGCGGGAAGGGCTTCGCCCTCCTGCGCGCCGGCCTTCCCGAGGGCGTACCGGCGGTCCGGGCGGTGCCGCTGCCCGCGGCGGCGCTGGAGGTTCCGCCGGAGCCGCTGACCGGGTTCTTCCCCGAGGCCGGGCCGCTGGCGGCGGAAGACGGCGATGCGGGCGGGAACGGGGCGGCGGGTTTGTCCGTCGCCGTTGCCTTCTCGCGCCCGGTGGCGGCGTTCGGGGCGGGCACGCCCTCCATCGCGGTCGAGGGCGGGCGGCTGGTCTCGGCGGCGCCCTGGCGGGCCTTCGGCAAGCCGGCCCACGCCTGGCGGCTCGGCATCCTGCCGGCGTCCGGCGGCGGTCCCCTGCGCGTCTCCCTGCGCCCCGGCGTGTCCTGCCGGGAGGGCGGGCTCTGCGCCGCGGACGGAACCCTCCTGACCGGCCCGCCGGCCGTTCTGGAAATCGACCCGGAGGTCGGGAAAGCCCGGAAAGAACCCCGGCCCGGAGACAACCTATGACGACCACCATGAACCATTCCATTCCCGACCTCTTCCGGATGACGGGAACAAGAACCGGGGGACGGACGGTCCTGAGGCTCGGGCTGGCGGTGGCGGCCTTGCTGCTGGCGGGGGGGGGTCCCGTCCCACAGGCGGTGGCGCAGCCACAGCAACCCACCATCACCCCGACCGAAATCTACGAGGGCGAGAGCGTGACGTTTACGATTGACCTTAACGCTTCTGGTTATGTTAATTACGTGTACAGACTCATGTATCCTAACGGAGGAGGATCGACGATTTCGCTGGAGGACGTTCGTAATGGCTACACCTTTTCGGCGGACCCAGATCTGACCGGGGCCGGGACGCGGAATGCGACGTTTCCAGCAAGCGGTTATTCCTTTATTCGCATGAACTGGAAAACAGAATTCTCATTTGTGGTGACGGCTGGGGCCAACGCGGTTGACAAAGATGAGACACTGGTACTTCTAGTCTATGGCGATGATGATTATTCAAGCTATTCCATCCCCGCCATCACCCTCAAGGACGGCAGTCGCCTAGCAACCGATGGCGTCACGATTTCCGAATCAACCCTTCCCTTGACCGAGGGGCATGCGT
>VXNS01000034.1 GCA_009840445.1 Synechococcus sp. SB0662_bin_14 | reverse complement strand
GAGGCGTCGGGGGCACCACCAACCCGGTGACCGTGACGCTGCGGGTGGCGGACGCACCCGGCAGCGATTTCCTGACAGGAGGACAGTCCGGCAACGAGGGGGACAAGACCGTGGACATCCCCGCCGGTACCGCCACGGTGGACTTCAGTGTAGACACCGAGACCGACAGCACGGACGAACCCGACGGACCGGTGACCGTGACGGTGCAGCCGGATGCTGGCTACACCATATCCTCCGCCATGGGCAGCGCCACCCGCACCGTGAACGACGACGATCCCACCGTCGTCACCCTGGCACGCGTCTCCTCCAATGCAGGCGCGCTCACGGAGGGCAACACCAAGAAGGCGGAGTTCACGGTCTCGCTGAGTCGGGACCTGGTTGCAGGCGAGCGCATCGACGTGCCCCTGGTGATCTCCGGGGCCGGGGTCGTGGCCGCAGATATCGAAGACGTGACCACCAAGATCGGCTCACACCTGAACACCGGCGTTACCGTCCTTGACCCCGGCACGCTCACGCCCACCGTCAGCTTCGAGGGTGCGGGCGCCAGGACGGCCACCCTGGAAATCGGTGTCACCGACGACACCACCATAGAAGGGTTGGAAACGATGACGGTGGCCCTCGGCACGAATACCCAGTTTGATGCCGACACCGACACCAACGTTGGCGGTGGGGCCGATCCCCACGGCACCACCAAGGAGTTCAGCATCCCCATCAACGACGACGACTTCCCCGCAGTCACCATTGCCCCGCAGACCAATACCGACCCTGTAACGGAGGGGACGGCAGCAGTGTTCACCGTGACTCGCACGGGCGTCACCACCAATGCGTTGACGGTGAAGCTGCAAGTGGAGGACGACCCCGACAGCGATTTCCTGGCGGCAGACGACGAGGGGAACGACAAGACCGTGGACATCCCCGCCGGTACCGACTCCGTGACCTATAGCGTAGACACCGTGGACGACTCCACGGACGAGCCGGACGGATCGGTGACCGTGACGGTGTTGCAGGACGCCGCCAACTATACGCTGGGTTCACCCTCCTCCGCCACCCGCACGGTGCAGGACAACGACACCAGCAGAACTGGCGGTGGTGGTGGTGGAGACGACGCCACCCCACCGCTGCCCACCGTCAGCATCAGGGGCGGCAATGCCGTCACCGAGGGGGATGACGCCCTCTTCACCCTGAGCCGCAGCGGCGCTGTCACGGAAGCGCTGACCGTGCTGCTGGCCGTAGCGGAGAACGAGGCGGACGACCGTGACTTCGTGACCTCTGCCAACCAGGGCAACCAGCAGGTGGTCATCCCGGCAGGCGCCACGTCAACCACCACCACCGTGGCAACGGACGACGACGACGTGGACGAGCCGGACGGCGCGGTGACCGTGGTGGTGCGCAGCAGTGATGCCTACACCACCGGCACGGCCGCTACCGCCACGGTGGTGGTGACCGACAACGACGAGCCCTCACCGGATACGCCCGTGGTGAGCATCAGTGGCGGCAGTGCCGTCACCGAGGGGGATGACGCCGTCTTCACCCTGACCGCTACACCGGCTCCGGCAGCAGGAACAAGCGTTACGGTGAACCTGGCGGTGGCCGCCAGCGACAACGTGGCCACCAGCAGCCACACCCCTAGCCGGAGCGTGACCATCGGCACGGAGGGAACCGCCTCCTTCACGGTGGCCACCGAGGACGACAACGCCTATGAACCCGCTGGCGGCAGTATCACCGCCACGGTGGAAGGGGGCACCGGCTACCTCCCCCACGCCGACGACGCCACTGCCGTGGTGACGGTGGCGGATAACGACCCGGCGCCGGATCTGATGTTGTCCCCCTCCGGGCAGGCCGGCGCCGTTCCCGTCCTGCCGGCGGCGGGCGGCAGCTTCTCCTACACCGTGGCCCTGTCCCTCCCGCCAAGCGGTAGCGGCGGTGGCAGTGGCGCCGTTGTCCTCCTTTCCGACGGCGGAGTGGTGCGGGTGGTGATCAGCGGTCCCGAGGGCTCGGGCATCACCGTTGAGCCGGCGGAGTTGGTGTTCACTTCCCGCAACTGGAACGTTCCCCAGATGGTGCGGGTCACCGTGCCGGAGGGAACCACAACGGTCAGCCTGAGCCACCACGTCAGCGGCGGCGGCTACGACAACGTCCAGGCCGACGTCATGGTGCGGGTAACGGCCGCCCACGCCACGGCGCTCCGGGGCTGGCACAGCCGCATGGGCCGCACCGTGTCCCAACAGGTGGCGGACGCCCTCCGGGACCGGTTCAGCGGGCCGCCCACGCCGCCGGGGCTGCAGCTCACCATGGCGGGGGAAGACCTCACCGGCCCCACGCCCTTGGCGGAAAACCAACAGGTGTTGGCCAAGGCGTTGGGGTTCGAGCCCGTCACCGTCCAACAACTGGTGGAGGGTTCTTCCTTCAGCTTCTCCCCGCCCCCGTTGGCGCCGCCACAGGTAGGGGCGGAGGAAGAGGCGGCACAGCCGCCGCCGCGGTTTGCGCTCTGGGGGCAGGGGGCGCTCTCCTCCTTCTCCGGCCAACAGCACAACCTCTCCTTTGACGGGAACGTGACCACCGCCCTGCTGGGGGCGGAGTGGAGCAGGAACCGCTGGCAGGCCGGCGCCGCCCTCTCCCGCTCCTGGGGCAGCGGCGCCTACGAGGACCAGGACCAGAGCGACAACGCCGCCCGCAACGGTGACGTCACCACCTCCATGACCGGCGTCTTCCCCTACGGTCGCTACGCCCTCACCCCGCGACTGGGGGTCTGGGCCGTCGCCGGTTACGGCTGGGGCGAGCTTTCCCTTGAAACCCATGCCGGTGAGGAGCACAACCCCGGCGCCGCCATGACCATGGCCGCCCTGGGCCTGGACGGCCTCCTCCTGGACGGCGGCACTGACGGCTTCAGCCTCGCCGCCACCGCCGACCTGCTCACGGTGCAGACCTCTTCGGAGGCCGTGGACGCTCTGGACGCCTCGGAGGGCAGCCTCTCCCGCATCCGCCTGGGATTGGAAGCCAGCCGGCCCCTCTCTCTGGCCAACGACGCCTCACTGCTCCCCTCCATGGAAATCGGCGTTCGGCAGGACAGGGGTGATGCGGAAACCGGCTTCGGCATGGAGCTGGGCGCCGGCATTGCCTGGAACGATCCACGGCACGGCGTCAGCGCCCAACTCAAGGGGCGCACCCTCCTCTCCCACGCAGAAGAAGACTTCCAGGAGCAGGGTTTGGCCGTCTCCTTCTCCTGGGATCCCCAACCAACCAACCGTGGCCCGTCCTTCTCCGTGAGCCACTCCCTGGGCGTTGCCACGGAAGGGGGGATGGATGCCCTGCTCAATTCCGCCGCCCTGGAGGCGCTGGACGCTGATCGCCGGAACAACGGGACGCAGCAGTTTGAAACCCGGCTCGCCTACGGTTTCCCCGCCTTCAACGACCGCTTTACCATCACCCCGGCCCTGCGCCTGACCCTCTCCTCCGGCAGCAGAAACTACAGCCTGCTCTGGGCCCTGGCCCCCTACGACCAGCAGCAGGGCCAGGGGGAGCCTTCGGAAGTTTCCCTGGAGGGTGAGCGGCAGGAGAGCAGCACCGCTACGCCCCCCGTGGAGCACGCCTTGAAGCTGCGCTTCTCCCTGCTCTTCTGAGGTCTGGCCGTTTCTAGCGGGGGTGCTCAAGCATGAGCTTTTGCACCTGCTCGGCGTGGTAGCTGCTGCGGGTGAGGGGCGTGCTGACCACCTGGAGAAACCCCAGCGCTTCCCCGTATTCCCGAAAGCGGTCAAAGGCTTCCGGGGTGACGAAACGGGCCACGGGCAAGTGCTGGGGTCCGGGTGACAGGTATTGGCCAATGGTGACAATGTCCACCTGCCGCTGGCGCAAATCCTCCAGCACCGCCAGCACCTCATCATCATCCTCGCCCAAACCCACCATCAGGCCGGACTTGGTGTAGGTGCGTGGCCAACGGCGGCGCACCTGCTCCAGCAGGTCCAGAGAGCGGCCGTAGCGTCCCTGTGGACGGACCCGGCGATAGAGTCGGGGCACGGTCTCCACGTTGTGGTTGAGCACCTCCGGAGCCGTGGCCATGGTCAAGGCCAGGGCCTCGTGGTCACCACAGAAATCCGGCACCAGCAACTCGATGGTGGTGCCGGGGCAACGTTGCCGCACCGCCACGACACAGGCGGCAAATTGTGCAGCCCCCCCGTCCGCCAGGTCGTCGCGATTCACGGAGGTCATCACCACGTGTTTGAGGCCCAGCCGCTGCACCGCCTCCGCCAGCCGTCGGGGTTCGCTGGCATCCAGGGGACGGGGACGACGGACAAAGTCAATGTCGCAATAGGGGCAGGCCCGGGTGCAACCGGGTCCCATGATCAGGAACGTGGCCGTCCCCGCGGCAAAGCACTCGCCGATGTTGGGACAACTGGCCTCCTGGCAAACCGTGTTGAGCTGCAAATCCGCCAGCAGATGGCTGACCGCGCCCACCCGCTCCTGTAGAGGGGCCTTGACCCGGAGCCATGGGGGCTTGGCGGGGGTTGATGCGCCTGCTGCAGGGAACGGAGGGGGGCTCGCCATGGTGGTGGTCTGCTAAGCTTTGGTTTGGATCGGGATGTGGCGCAGTTTGGTAGCGCACGTCGTTCGGGACGACGGGGCCGCAGGTTCGAATCCTGTCATCCCGACTCCACACCCCTGTCCACGGCATAACCCCTGGGGGTCACCAGCCAGGGGTCCTGGCGGCGGGTCTGGCTGTTGCCCACCAACACCAGGGTGAGCATGTCCACCGTGCTACTCTCCAGTTCCGCCAGGGTGGTGAGGGTGATCTGCTCCTCCGGCCTGGCCAGTTGGCGGCAGACGGCCACCGGTGTGCTGCCGGAGCGCTCTGCCAACAGGATGCTCCGGGCTTCCTGCAACTGCCAGACCCGCTCCCGGGAGCGGGGGTTGTAGAGGGCCACCACGAAATCCCCCAGGGCGGCGGCATGGAGGCGTTGCCGGATGGTGGGCCAGGGGGTGAGTTTGTCGCTCAGGCTGATGGCGCAAAAATCATGCATCAACGGCCCGCCAAGGCGGGCGGCGGCCATCTGGAGCGCGGAAATGCCGGGATGCACCGCAAAATCGGGACGATCTTGTTCAGGCAGGTCCAGCCAGCAGGTCAAGGCCAGGCCGGCCAGGCCGTAAATACCGCTGTCGCCGGAGGAGACCAGGGCCACCCGCTGCCCCTGGCAGGCCATGGCCAACGCGGTTGCGCAACGCTCCTGCTCCTTGCCCAGAACCCCGTCAAGCCGCAGTTGCTGAGGAGCGCGCAGGGGCTCCAGGCGGTCCAGATAGGGGCCGTAGCCTACCCAGGCGGCGGCGGCGGCCAATGCGGCCCGGGCGGCAGGGGTCAGTTGATCCAACGCGCCCGGGCCGCTGCCAATCACGTCCAGGGCGCCCCGCGCGGGCGCCCTGGGGCTGGTTGCCAAAGCCACTGCGCAAGTGGCGGCGCCGGAGGCCCGTTCTCCATGGACAACGGTCTTGGGGGCCAGAAGCCGGGCGCCCGTTCCCGCAGCGGCAAGGGCAGCGGCCTCCGCCACACTGGGGGTTCCCACCTGTCTGGCCACAACCGGGGAGCCGTTGGGCACGGGAACGGCCGCCAAGTGGGCCGCGGTGAAGATTTTCAGGGGCCACTGACGTTGCCGACACAGGGCCAGCAGTCCGGGCTCGTCACCCTTGCGGTCCAGGCTGGCCGCCCCGGCTACGGCGGCAGCAGCCAGACCTGCCGACGCCAGGCTCTTCTCCACGGCAGCCTCCAGAACCGCTTGCCGGGTGTGGCGCTCACAACCCAAGCCCAGCCACAGCACCGGTGGATGCCAGTGGGCCGTTGCCCCGGTGGCGGCGCGATGACCCACGTACAGCCAGGGCTCGCCCGGGGGCAAAGGGTCTGCCGGTTGCAACCGTGCCGCTGCCGCCGTGGCGCGCCAGGACGGGGAGCCACTCTCCTGCACCAAAGCCATGGGTTGTGGTTGCCGAGCAAAGACTTTCACCAGGCCGTCCCAGTCCCCCGAGCCCCGCCGCCACCCCAGGCTGGTCCCGAAACAATCCAGGGCCAACTGCCCCGAGCCGCTGCTGTAGCCGCTGCGCCACGCCCGGCCACCGCGGAAGGCCGCCATGGCCGCTGCCAACTGGTCCCCGTTCCGTCCATGGCTCCCCAAGAGGGGGATCACGTGGCAGCCACTGCCGTCCAGAAGCAGCACGGCCGGATCCCGGTGTTTGTCCCGGAGCAGGGGGGCAAGGCTGCGGATCAGGGCGCCGCTGGCCACGGCGGCCACCAGGAGTTGTAGCCGGAGCCAGCGGGTGGCCAGGAAACGGGCCAGGCCTTGGGAAAACCCGATCACCCCGCTCCCGGTCGTGGCAGCGGCAAGGGCAGCGGGGGCAGCCACCTCGTCCAGAAAGCCACCGGCCCGTAAATCCAGAAGAGGCCCCAGGCCAGGCTGGTGAACAGTGACCCCGAGACGGGACCGGGTCAGACCGGAAGACGGCATGGAGGACGGAGGAGGGGTTGAACCTTTGTAACTGTCATGGGGATCGGGCTGAGCGTAAAAGCCTATACTCGCCCCATCGGTCCCCTTTTCAGGGCGTAACTTACCAGTGGTGAAGCAGGCTCTTCGGATGTCTTGACTGACTCGTCCCGACTGCTTGCTAACCGTGGTGGTGGCCGTCACCATTCCCCAATTCGAGGAATGGTCTGGTCGGCATCTGTCGACCTCTCCCGCGAACCCCATCTCAGGGAACGTCTCAATGACCATCAGCCCACCGGAGCGTGGCACAAAAAGCAAGGTCAGTGTTGACAGGGATACCGTGCCCATCGATTTCGATGTGCTCGGCCAACCCGGTCACTTCGACCGTGCATTGAAAAAAGGCCCCCGGACCACAACCTGGATCTGGAACCTCCATTCCCGTGCCCACGACTTCGACAGTCACACGAGCGACCTGGAAGACATCTCTCGCAAGATCTTCAGCGCTCACTTTGGCCATTTGGCCGTTGTCTTCATCTGGCTGAGCGGCGCCTTCTATCACGGCGCCCGCTTCTCCAATTACTCCGGCTGGCTTGCCGATCCCACCAACGTCAAGCCCTCTGCCCAGGTGGTCTGGCCCATCTTCGGTCAGGAAATCCTCAACGGCGACGTTGGCGCCGGCTTCCACGGTATTCAGATCACCTCCGGCCTGTTCCAAATGTGGCGGGCGGAAGGCTTCACCCACGAGTATGAACTCCTGGTGACGGCCATTGGTGGTCTGGTGGCCGCTGGCCTCATGCTCACCGCCGGCGCGTTCCACTACCACAAGGCAGCTCCCAAGCTGGAGTGGTTCCAGAACGTGGAGTCCATGCTCAATCACCACCTGGCCGGTCTCATTGGCCTGGGGTCCTTGGGCTGGGCGGGGCACGTGATTCACGTCTCCCTGCCCGTCAACACCTTATTGGACGCCATTGACGCGGGAGAGCCCCTCACCATCGGCGGCCAGACCATTTCCACGGCGGCTGACATGCCCCCGGCCCAGGTCTTTATCGACCAAGGCGTGATGGGACAACTGTTTCCCGGTTTCCAGGAGGGGTTGGCGCCGTTCTTTAACGGCAACTGGGCTGCCTACAGCGACTTCCTCACCTTCAAGGGAGGGGTCAACCCGGTGACCGGCGGCCTGTGGATGACAGATATTGCCCATCACCATCTGGCCCTTGCCGTGATGTTCATCATCGCCGGTCACATGTACCGGACCAACTTCGGCATTGGTCACTCCATCAAGGAGATCCTGGAAGGCCAGAAGGGGGACCCCCTGCTGTTCCCGGCCTCCCGTGGTCACGATGGGCTGTACGAGTTCATGACCAAGTCCTGGCACGCCCAACTGGCGGTCAACCTGGCGCTGACGGGCTCCATCAGCATCGTCGTGGCTCACCACATGTACGCGATGCCGCCCTACCCGTACATCGCCACGGATTACGCAACCCAGTTGTCCCTGTTCACGCACCACATGTGGATCGGCGGCTTCCTGGTGGTGGGCGCGGGGGCCCATGCAGCAATCGCCATGGTGCGGGACTACGACCCGGCCCAAAATCTGGACAACGTTCTGGATCGTGTGCTGAAGGCCCGGGACGCCCTCATCAGCCACCTGAACTGGGTGTGCATCTGGTTGGGCTTCCACAGCTTCGGGCTCTACGTCCACAACGACACCATGCGGGCCTGGGGTCGTCCCCAGGACATGTTCAGCGATACGGGCATCCAGTTGCAGCCCATCTTTGCCCAGTGGGTGCAGCAGATTAATTCTTCCCTCAGCGTGGCCGCCACGGCTCCCAACGCCCTGTCCGGGGTGAGCGAGGTGTTCAACGGCTCCATGGTGGCCGTCGGCGGCAAGGTGGCGGTGGCCCCGATTCCCTTGGGAACGGCGGATTTCCTGGTCCACCACATCCATGCCTTCACCATCCACGTGACGGTGTTGATCCTGCTGAAAGGCGTTCTCTTTGCCCGCAACTCCCGCCTGATTCCCGACAAGGCCAACCTGGGCTTCGCTTTCCCCTGTGACGGCCCCGGCCGCGGGGGCACCTGCCAGGTGTCTGCTTGGGACCACGTGTTCCTGGGCCTGTTCTGGATGTACAACTCCATCTCCATCGTGATCTTCCACTTCAGTTGGAAGATGCAGAGCGATGTGTGGGGTTCCGTGCTTCCCGACGGCACCGTGCAGCACATCACCAACGGCAACTTTGCCCAAAGCGCCATCACCATCAACGGCTGGTTGCGGGATTTCCTCTGGGCACAGGCCGCCCAGGTGCTCAACAGCTACGGCTCCTCCAGCAGTGCCTACGGCTTGATGTTCCTGGCATCCCACTTCGTCTGGGCCTTCAGCTTGATGTTCCTGTTCAGTGGCCGCGGCTACTGGCAAGAACTGATCGAGTCCATTGTCTGGGCCCACAACAAGCTCAAGGTGGCTCCATCCATCCAGCCCCGTGCCTTGAGCATCACCCAAGGCCGAGCTGTGGGTGTTGCCCACTATCTCCTGGGTGGTATCGGCACCACTTGGGCCTTCTTCCTCGCCCGCAGTCTTGCGGTCGGCTGACCTTCCTCCTCGACCTTACCAATGGCAACGAAATTTCCTTCGTTTAGCCAGGGTCTGGCGCAGGACCCGACGACCCGTCGCATCTGGTACGGGATCGCCACGGCTCACGACTTCGAGAGCCACGACGGAATGACGGAAGAGCGTCTCTACGAGAAGCTCTTCGCCACCCATTTCGGTCACTTGGCCATCATTGGCCTCTGGGTTTCGGGCAACCTGTTCCACGTCGCCTGGCAAGGCAACTTCGAGCAGTGGGTCGCTGATCCACTGCATGTGCGTCCCATCGCCCACGCGATCTGGGACCCTCAATTCGGCCAGGGAGCCATCGACGCCTTCACACAGGCCGGTGCCTCCTCTCCTGTTAACATCGCCTATTCCGGTGTCTACCACTGGTGGTACACCATCGGCATGCGCACCAACCTGGAGCTCTACCAGGGGTCGCTGTTCATGCTGATCCTCTCCGCCTGGGCCCTGTTCGCAGGCTGGCTCCATCTACAGCCCAAGTTCCGGCCTTCACTGGCTTGGTTCAAGAATGCTGAAGCCCGGCTCAATCACCATCTGGCCGTCCTCTTTGGATTCAGTTCCATCGCCTGGACCGGTCACCTGGTGCATGTGGCCATTCCCGAGGCCAGAGGGCAACACGTTGGTTGGGATAACTTCCTCTCCACCTTGCCCCACCCTGCCGGCCTGGGACCGTTCTTCACCGGCAACTGGGGCGTCTATGCCCAAAATCCGGACACCTTGGGGCAGGTGTTCGGCACCTCCGAAGGGGCTGGCACCGCCATCCTCACGTTCCTTGGCGGCTTCCATCCCCAGACGGAATCCCTCTGGCTGACGGACATTGCCCATCACCACCTGGCCATCGGCGTCATTTTCGTGATTGCCGGCCACATGTACCGCACCAACTTCGGTATCGGTCACTCCATCAAGGACATCCTGGAGGCCCACAATCCTCCTGCAGGTACGCCGGGAGACCTGGGCGCAGGCCACAAGGGCATCTTCGAGACCCTCAACAACTCCCTTCACATGGAGTTGGGTCTTGCCCTGGCTGGCTTGGGGGTCGTCACCAGCCTGGTGGCGCAGCACATGTACGCCATGCCGTCCTATGCGTTCATTGCAAGGGACTACACGACACAAGCTGCCCTCTATACGCACCATCAGTACATTGCCATCTTCCTGATGTGCGGCGCCTTTGCCCACGGCGCCATCTTCTTCGTGCGGGACTACGATCCAGCCGCCAACAAGAACAACGTTCTGGCCCGGATGCTGGAGCATAAGGAGGCTCTGATCAGCCACCTGAGTTGGGCATCCCTGTTCCTGGGCTTCCACACCCTGGGTCTCTACGTCCACAACGACGTGGTGGTGGCCTTCGGAACACCGGAGAAGCAAATCCTGGTGGAACCGGTCTTCGCCCAGTTTATCCAGGCTTCCAGCGGGAAGGCCGTTTACGGATTTGACGTGCTCCTGGCCAACGCCAACAGCGCCGCCACCATGGCCAGCCAGAACATTCCTGGCCCCCACTACTGGCTGGATGCCATCAACGGCAGCACCGACGTGTTCCTGCCCATCGGTCCTGGCGACTTTCTGGTTCACCACGCCATTGCCCTGGGTCTGCACACCACCACGCTGATCCTGGTGAAGGGGGCCCTGGATGCCCGTGGCTCCAAGCTGATGCCCGACAAGAAGGACTTCGGCTATTCGTTCCCCTGTGACGGCCCCGGACGGGGTGGCACCTGCGACATCTCCGCTTGGGATGCCTTCTACCTGGCCCTCTTCTGGGCGCTGAACACCGTCGCCTGGACCACCTTCTACTGGCACTGGAAGCACTTGGCCATCTGGCAGGGCAACGTGGCCCAGTTCAACGAGTCCAGCACCTACCTCATGGGCTGGTTCCGGGATTACCTGTGGCTGAACAGCTCCCAGTTGATCAACGGCTACAACCCGTTTGGCGTCAACAACCTGGCCATTTGGGCCTGGATCTTCCTGCTGGCTCACCTGGCCTGGGCCGTTGGCTTCATGTTCCTCATCTCCTGGCGTGGCTACTGGCAGGAGTTGATCGAGACCATCGTTTGGGCCCATCAGCGCACGCCACTGGCGAACCTGGTTGGCTGGCGCGACAAGCCCGTGGCCCTGTCCATTGTGCAGGCACGCCTCGTCGGTCTGACCCACTTCACCGTCGGGTTCTTCCTCACCTACGCGGCCTTCCTCATCGCTTCCACATCCAGCAGGTTTGGCTAAGGGTTGCTCCCAAGGCCTTTTCTTCCCTGAGATGTTGGCCCTCGCTTTGCGGGGGCCTTTTTTGTGGCTGTTGCACCGGGAGGTAGATGTTGGGGCACAACTGTGAAGATAATTCCTGGACTCATAACAACATTCCCTTCCTCTAAAATCCCCCTACTAACTTGACTCTTCTGAGGGATGTAAATTCAGTCGTGAACTGGTGATGTCTCGCTGGCAAGAAGGAGCAATCGGCCAGTGGATATGGGGGGAGTGGGATTTGCAGCATTTCCACCAGTGGCTTGGTTAATCGCCGCCACAAAGCGGGCCTGTACAGGCCCCACTTCTTCATCGGTTATGGCTTCCCATTCCTGCTGGGAGCGCCAGCGAATGAACAACAGGCCTTCTTCCTGTTGAGCATCCCAATAGACGTCACGTCCCCAATAGGCTGGCTGCTGCTCCAGCCATGGCTTCCAAACGTTCACCTGGGCACTTAGCCAGGCATGGCGAAGGGTGGCGGGCACCGCTTGGCGCAGCATGTTCACGATGGTCGGCCCCTGTGCCGCGGATCCTTTGGCGGCCGGCATGGAGGGGGGTCTCTCACTGGCAAGAAGCAGCAACTGGCTGGCAGATACAAGAGGAACGGGATCTTCGGCATCCCCACCGGTCGCTCTGTTGACTGCTGCAACAAAGCGGGCCTGTACGGGCTCCACCTCCTCGTCGGCAATGGCCTTCCATTCCTGCCGGGAGCGCCAGCGAATGAATAACCGGCCTTCTTCCTGTTGAGCATCCCAATAGATATCACGCCCCAAAAAGCCTTGCTGCTGCGCCAGCCATGGCTTCCACACTTCGACTTCAGCATCTAACCAAACATCGCGAAGGTTGGCAGGAACCGCTAAGCGCAGCACTTCTACGGTGATGGGCTCCTGTCCCGTAGAATGATTGGCAACCGGCGTGGACGGCGCCGCATCGAACCGCCATGAAAACAAGAGCAGCAGTCCAGCCAGGCAGGCCAACAAGGCTCCAAAACGTGGGGACATTAGAAGGAGGCTTTATTCAACTGCTCTCTATTATGCGCTCGTTGTAGCTCTCCCAATGGGGCGCCGGACACTTCCCCTTGACTTCACCGTTCTGAAGCAGTTGAGCCACAACAGCCTCCAGATCCTGCTGCCTGAGGCGACGGAGTTCATAAATCCCTGCATGGGCCAGTGCTTTGCCGGGAAGACGTTTCCAGTGGGGCTTTTGAGCCGTGAATTGATCCACCACCACCAGCATGGTTTCTGAACCAGGGTCCCACGGGATGCAGTGGGCAAGATTTGCCAGGCCTTGGCGGGAGCCCCTTTCATAGCGCACCACGTGACCGCTATAGAAATGCAGGGACGGTTTTCTGATACCGGCCATGGCCAAAGGCTCACCGTGGTCAATGTGCTGCTGAACTGCCGTTGCGATCGCACGCACAGGTTCCTGCCGCAGGCGGTCCACCAGGCTGCCCAGGGGGAGGAGGCCACAGGGAATCCAGATGACCAGGACAAGTTGGGGCCCCAGCAGCCAGCTTTGCCAACGGCGCCACAGTCCCAGCATTCCCAGCGCTGCAGCCGCCAGCCAAATCACGCCAATGGTGGTGATCATCCCCGTGGCCTGCACGTCCACAGCCAGGGTCGGCATGGCCGGTTCACGGATCCAGGGCAGCCACAACCCTTGCAACAGACATCCCATACCCACCAGGGCAGCCAGCGCCAGGCTGAGCCAGGCCGCTCCGGAGAGGAGCCCTCTTGTGTTGCCCCCTTCCAGGTCTCCAGCGGCAAGCCCCACCAGCAGACCAACGGCTGGCATGGCCGGCAGCATGTAGCTGGGCAGCTTTGTTGCGGCCATGGTGAAGACGATCACGACAGCCAACAGCCAGCAGGCTGCAAAGCAGCGCAGGGACTGTGGCGCGGTGGTTTGTCTGCCGCTTTGTCTTGCTGCCAGCCCTGTCCAAGCGCCATAGAGGGCCATGGGCAACTGAGGCATGGCCCCAATCAGCAGTACCGGAGCGTAGAACCATGGAGGACCGCTGTGGTTGTTGACCACCTGGGTCAGGCGCGCAACATTGTGATAGAGGACAAAGCTCTGCCAAAAGGCCTGACCCTCAACGATCAGTTCAGCCCCATACCAAGGCAGGGCCACCAGCGCCACCAATGCGGCCCCCTTGAGAGGGGAGAGGCTCTGCCAGAGTCGGCTGATTTGACCCTGACGGGCGCCAAAGAGAAGACATGTGAGACCGGCCAACGCAAGAGCGAGAGGACCTTTGGTGAGCACCGCCAGTCCCAAGGCGACCCATGAACCAACGGGCACGTGGCGGTGGCGGCTGGCATGGTGCCTCCAGAACCCCATCAAACCGAGGCCGAGCAGAGATGTAAACAGAAGGTCACTCACGGCCGTGCGTGCCCAGATCAGCACCAGAGGACAGAGGCCGAAGCCCAAGCCGGCCATCAGGGGCACGAGCCAAGCCTTGACCTTGTTCCCGGCCCGCTGGGGCCAACACCAGAGCAGATCCGCCAGAGCCAGGCTCACGACAGTGGCTGACACGGCAGAGGGCAAGCGGGCTGCCAGGCTGCCCAGGGGATCCAGGGCTTGGGGAAGCAAGCCGTAGCCCAGTCCCATGAGCCAATACACCAGCACCGGCTTGTCAAAACGGGGGTGGCCGTTGACCCGTGGCGTGAGCCAATCACCGCTCTCCACCATGTTTCGCGCTGCTGCGGCAAACAGGGGTGGCGTCTCGTCCACCAGCCCCGTTTCGCCCAACCGGCTGAGGAAAAGGACGGCAGACAACGCCGCCACGGCAGCCATCAACAGCCACCAAGTGGGAGAGAAACGGCGCTGGGGATCAGGATGAGCCGGAGTGGTGGGAAGCAGGGATCAGGGTCGTCCACTTTCCAGGACGCTACACCAATCGTTGAGCAAGCATCTCCTGGTGGCAGCGGTTCTGCTGGCGGTGCCGGGCCAGCAGGGTCGGAGAGAGACGCCACCGTCTGGCCTGCTCCCATGCCTCCGGCAGGGCGGCGAGCCCGCCGGGATCCGCCAGGTTGATGGAGGGAATGGCCATGGCGGCGGCGGCGGCATTCACTTTGGGGTCGTAGCTGAGGGCCAGCAGGGGCCGATCCGCCATGGCCGCCAGGATGACCCCATGGAGTCGCATGGCCACCACCAGACGGACAGACGCCAGACCTTCCATAAAGTGCCATGGCGTCCGGGGACGCCAAAAGTGGCACACCAGACCAGCGGCCTGAAACCGTGCAGCGCACGCCTTGAGCAGCGCAGCGTCCTGGCGGTCATGGAGCGGCGCCAGACACACGGGAGCCTGGCGCCGCTTGGCGTCTGCGATGACCTGGTTCTCCAGTTGGCGCCAGTCGGCGGCATTCAGCAGGGGCGTGGGCCGCCAGCACAGGCAAATGGCGCCCGCGGCGGGACCGTCGGCGCCGTGAACAGCGTTGCGCTGGGGAAGGGACCACACCGGATCCCGACCCACGGGGGCGTGAATACCCCAGGCGGCCGCCATGGCGGCTGACTGGTCGTCGCGCCATGTGATGCCCTGCACCACGTGGAGGCTCAGCCGGGCCAGGAGACGGCTGGCGCGGGTCTTGAGCGGCCCCAGGCCCTGACCCCACAGCAGCACGGGGCGCCCCAGGAGACGGGCGGCCAGGATCAGGGAAACATAGTAGAGGAGGCTGCGCCGGCTGGTGCTGTCCTGCAACAAGCTGCCCCCCCCCAGCACCAGCACCTGGCTACGCATCAGGGTCCACAGGAGCCTGACGGGTTCACCACGGGGGCAGGTAACGACACCAAACTGCGCCTGCACTTGGCGGTGGTCCTGGGCAGTGACCACCACGGAGCAGGCGGTGGGCAGCAGGGCCAGCAGGGTGGCCAACAGCGCGTCGTCCCCAAGATTACGCTCGCCGTAATAGCCGCAGAGAAGAACCCTGGAGCCCGGCCTGGTCCTGGTCCGGTCTCCCACGGTCCCATGGGTCCCCAAGCCCCCCAGGCTAAAGCCGTGGGCAGCAGTGGGCACAGGAGGGGGCAGACGTAGCGTTCTATCCAAGCCTTGTCAGTCCCTCCGTCTCCGCCCTTGTCTAGCCCATTGCCGCGCCACCCGGTCCATGGTCTCGGCTGGCGTCTGTTGTTTACAGGTCTCCTCCTGGCGTTGCTCCAGCAGTACGCTCTCCAGCGGCGGCCCGGCCGTCTGCTGGGGGTGCGGCCCGCGGTGGATGCGGCGGCAGTGCTGGAATTGCGCTACAGCCGCCCCGTCGATCCCGCCTCCCTGGCCGCATCCATCCAGCTTACGCCTGACGTGCCCCTCAGCATCACAGCGGATGGCGCCACGGTGCAACTGGGGCTGAGCCAACCCTATCGGGCCAGCGGCCCCGTCGAGGTGAGCGTGGGTGGGCGAGACCAGCGGAGTCGGCCCCTCCGCCGGGTCCGGCTCCGCTGGGATCCCCGCCCCTTGCTGCTGGGTCTGGTGTCCAGCTCGCAAGGGCAGCGGCTGGAGCTGGCATGGCCTGATGCCGGTGGCGCATGGCAGCCCATCACCCCGTGGGAGAGCAGCATCAGCAACGTCTTGCCCCTGCGGGACGGGCGGGGCGTTGTCTATGCCGCGGCGGTGGACTCCCTCAGCCAGAGGAACTGGTTCGTGGAAGTGGCGCCATCCACTGTGGCGCCAGGAGATCTGCCCACGCCGCCTGTCACACCACCCCGACCCCTACCGGGTCCCGCCACCCTCTACAGCCACTTCAGCAGCAGCAACAGGGGGCACCTGCTGCTCCAGGGGGTAAGCAGTGCCGCCTTGGAGCAACCCGCCCACCATCCACCGTTTCTGCAGCTCTTCCAACCCGGCCAGACCAAGGGTCTGCGGTGGCTGGGGCGCCGAGATCAGCCCTGGAGACAGGCGGCGCCCCTGGATCACCAGCCGGATGGCCCGGCTACGTTGCTGCCCGGCGGCGACGGGCTCGTCTTCCCCGACGAGAACGGGCTGGTGGTGGTCAGCCTGCCTCCTCTGTCTCCCCAGCGCCATCTGCTGCCCGGCAATCGAGACCTGAAAGCCTTCTGCGGTGCGGGGCAGCGGGCGGTGGTGTTGGAGCATCAGCCGGACTACACCAAAACCATCGAACTCCTGCGGCCCGGCTTGGCGCCGGAGGTGGTGTGGGGCGGGGAGGCCGCGATTCTCGCTGTTGCCTGCGACGAGGCGGCGGAGCGCATCTGGCTGCTCACGGTGGATGGCGTCCTGGGCGACGATGGCCAGCCCCAGCAAGACATCCTCCTGGTGGAAGTGCAGCCGGGCCATGGCGTGGTGGCCGCACTCCACTTAACCGACCACGGCCCGAGCGCCACCCCCACACTCCACTACGATCCTGTCAGCCACCGCCTCTTGACGGTGCTGGAGCACACTGGGGAGGCCCGCAGTGAAGCACTGCTGATCACCCTCACTGCGCCGGACCAGCAGGTCCCACCACAGGTGACCAGCATCAACAAGCCTATGGACACGGCACATTGGCTGGTGCGCTCCTGACGGTGCGACCAGGGATGGATGCTGGTTCCCTCCGGTTAGCTCAAGGCCTTCTTCTCTTGGCAGAGGTCATCCATGAGTTGCTCTTCAAAGCCCGGATCAGGCAATTCCCAGGTGGACCACTTGCCGTTGCCGTTGGTCTGGTTGATGCGCTGGGCTGGGCAGTTGACGGCCAGATAGAGCGGTTGCTCAGAGTCGTTCAGGCTTTGTGCGACCCAATGGCCTTCAATCATCTGCCAATCCTGCCAGTTGACTTTGAGGGGACCGTAGGAACGCCAACCGGAACCCGCCGTGGCGCCACTGCCGGCTGCCGAGGCGGCTGAGGCGGCTCCAGCAGTGGTTGGATTTGCAGCCAGCACGCTCTCGCATTTCGCTCCCCCGGGGAGTTCCAACTGGTCTCCCGTGTGGAGGACGTTGCCAGGCCGGGGATTCAGGGCCATGAGTGCTTTGGCGTTGACCTGGCACTGACGGGCAATGCTGTAGAAGCTCTGCCGCGGCTGCACCTCGTAATAGGCTTTTGCACCGGCCGTTGTTTGGGCCGGTATTGTGCCTGTGTTGGCGCTGGCCACCGCGGCGGACGGGTCCGGGCAGCGGGCATGGCCGGGCAACGTCAGCCGCTGGCCAGGGCGCAGAACGCTGGGACTTTCAGGATTGAGGCTGATCAACTCTGCTGTGTCCACCTTGCATTTGCGGGAAATGCTGTAGAAACCTTCCCGGGGCTGCACCTGGTAAGACAGTGTTCCCCCGGGCCTGGCTTGGGTTGGTGTCGTGGTTGTGGGGGTGTTGGCGCTCCGGGGTGCGCCGGTGCTGGCCACTGTGGCGGACGGGTCCGGGCAGCGGGCATGGCTGGGCAACGTCAACCGCTGGCCAGGGCGCAGGTTGGTCCCGCTTGCGGAATTGAGGCGCATCAGTTCTTCGACATCCACTTGGCACTTGCGAGCAATGCCGTAAAATCCTTCTCGAGGCTGCACCTGGTAGGTCAAAGTCCCGGCAACCGCACCGGTGGGATTCACGTTGCTCCCACACCGGGCATTACCTGGGAGCCGTAGCTGGTCTCCCAGTTGGAGAGCATTGCCTGGACGGGGGTTCAAACGCATGAGCTCATGGACGTCCACCTGGCACTTACGGGCAATGCCGTAGAAGCCTTCCCGGGGCTGCACCTGATAACGCCCACTGGCCAACGCAGGCATCACCATCAAGCTCAGTAGAGGAATTGCGGCTAGCAAACGAGGAGAGCGAGCCATCACGAGGATTGATAAGGGAACAAGTGGCTCTACGATGCCCAAGGTCTTCTCAAAGCGCCAGCCCCAATCACGGGGCTGGCGCTAGGTCATCAAGCGGAATCCATCCAGGATGATCCCGTAGAGGAAACCCACACGAAAGGCGTCCACAAGGTGGAGCCAAAGATGGTTGTCCTGTCGCTGCAAGCGTGGACGTTGTCGCACCAGTAGCTCCGTCAGAGCCATGGCGACAACAGCCGCCATGGGATCAAAAGCGTTGAGCGCCCCGGCAACGGTGGTGATGCCGTTCCCCAGAAAGAACGACGCCGTGAAGACCACGGCCAACAAGGACACATGGCGCCAGGGATTGGCCGCCCAAAGGGCCAGGCCATGGAGGCTTTCCCCCATGGCCTGGCGCAGGCGGGTGCGTTGCATCACCACAACCTCTGCCTCAAGGCAGAGGCGGAGACGGCCTCACTCGGAGAAGGCATAGTCTTTGGTGAGCTTGTAGACCGTGCCGGAGAGGAGCACCAGGGCAATCAGGTTGGGAATGGCCATCAGGCCGTTGAGGGTATCGGCCACACCCCAAACAACGCCCCGGTTACCAGCGACACAGCCGATCACCACAACAGCCACCCATACAAAACGGAACGGTGTGATGGCCTTGACGCCCAAGAGAAACTCCGCGCACTTCTCTCCGTAAAAACTCCAACCAAGAATGGTGGTCAGGGCAAACAACAGCAGGCCGGCGGTCACCACCCAGCCGCTACCGGAAATGCCGGCATTGAAGGAAGCAATGGACAGGTTGGAGCCGGAGAGCTTCCCGTCCATGGCGCCTGTGGAGAGGATCACCAGGGCCGTCATCGTGCAGACCACGATGGTGTCGATAAACGTTCCCAGCATGGCGATGGTGCCTTGGCGCACCGGCTCGGTGGTTTTGGCTGCCGCATGGGCGATGGGGGCGCTTCCGAGGCCCGCCTCGTTGGAGAAGATCCCCCGCTTGAAGCCCATCAAAATCACCTGGGTCAGGGTGCCAGTGGCTGCGGCCTTGCCGGTAAAGGCATTGGCGAAGATGCTCCCGAAGGCTCCCGGCACCGCACCGGCTTGGGAGAGGAGAATGATCAAGCAAGCCAGCACGTAGGCCACAGCCATGAAGGGCACAAGGGCGGATGTCACCTGGGCGATCCGCTTCACCCCGCCAATAATCACCAGGAAAACCAGAACAGCCAGCACCACGCCGGTGACGAAGTTGGGAACACCCACGGTGCCCAGGGCGCTGGCCACCTCGAAGGACTGGACCCCGTTGCCGATGCCGAACGCGGCCAGCATGCCGAACAAGGCAAAGAGGGTGCCCAGCCAGTGCCAGTTGGGTCCCAGGCCGTTCTTGATGTAGTACATCGGCCCCCCCACGTGATTGCCGAGGGGATCCACTTCCCGGTAGTGAACCGCCAGGACGGCTTCGGCATACTTGGTGGCAATCCCGAAGAACGCCACAACCCACATCCAGAACACGGCTCCGGGTCCACCGACAAAGATGGCGCCGGCCACGCCTGCAATGTTCCCCGTCCCTATGGTGGCGGAGAGGGATGTCATCAGCGCCTGGAAGGGGGTCACGTCTCCGGCATCACCTTCTTTTGCCGTGGTCGGTTTCAGCATCAGGCGGAAACCGTAGCCCAGCCGCTGGATCGGCATGAAGCTGAGCCGCAGCATCAGGAGGATGCCTGTCGCAGCGATAAGCAGTACCGTGGGCCATCCCCAGGCAAAGCTGTTGATCGGGTCATTGATAGATTTGATCAATCCCTCAACACCCGCCACAGCAGGCGCCAAGGGCAGAGGTGTCACCATGTTTCTGGTTTCAATTCAGTGCAATAGTAGCTAGATTCTGCAAATTGTCAAACCTTGGGCTGGTTAAGTTAAGAAAACGCTGCAACACTTGAAAGTAGTTTACATACCGGCCGCCAGTTGCCGTCTCTCTACAAGGAAGCCGAAATTCAAATGGATCTTAGAATTCCATGGAGATGGTATCTCAAAGACGGTCAAAATCGGAAGGTGCGTAATGTCCAGATCACGCAAAGTACCCAAGTGGAATGACAATCAGAACGTAACAACGGCAAATCCTTACGCGCCGTTGTTGCTCTATGCTCCCAGCAAGCTGCGCGCCTTGGCCAACAGTTGGGCCAGTTCAGGGTCGTCGTCCAGGGCCTTGGTGACGCGGCGAACCGCATAGAGAACCGTCGTGTGGTTCTTCCCCCCGAAGCGTTGACCAATTTTACCGAGGGACAGGCTGGTGTGCTGCCGTAGCAGATACATGGCCATCTGACGGGCCCGGCTCACGGACCGTTTGCGGCTACTTCCCTTCAGGTCGCTCGCCTCCACGGCAAACACCTGGGCAACGCTGTCAATCACCCGTTTTGGGCTCACCTGCGCTGGCTCAGGGGACAGGTTAAGAATGGGCGCCACTGTCTTGGTGGTCAGCGGCAGGCCCGTAATCGAGCAGTAGGCCACTGCCCGGGTCAGGGCCCCTTCCAGCTCACGGATGTTGGAGGTGAAATGGCAAGCAATGTAGTGGGTCAACTCTTCAGGCAGATTCACCTTGTCCTGGTCGGCCTTTTTATGGAGGATGGCCATGCGGGTTTCCAGATCGGGGGACTGGATATCAGCCACCAGACCCATGGAAAAGCGGGAGATGAGCCGCTTCTGGATACGACCGATCCTGCCGGGAGGGCGATCACCGGCCAACACCACCTGGCGGCCCGACTCGTGCAGCCAGTTGAACGTGTGGAAAAACTCCTCCTGCGTGTACTCCTTGCCCTGAATGAACTGGATGTCGTCCACCAGGACCAGGTCCGCCTCCCGGTAGCCCTCCCGGAAGCTCTGCATCCGGTCCTTGCGGATGGCCGTGATCATCTCGTTGGTGAACTGCTCGGTGGTGACGTATAAAACCCGGTCCTGGGGGCTGGTCCGCAGACGGTGATGGCCGATGGCCTGCATGAGGTGGGTCTTCCCCACGCCAACGTTGCCGCAGAGAAACAGGGGATTGAAACGCTTACTGGTGGACTCTGCCACGGCCATGCAGGCTGCATGAGCCATGTGGCTGTTGCCCCCCACCACGAAACGGCTGAAGAGGTAGCGGGGATTGAGGCCCCTGCCCATGGCGGATTGACGGCATGGCACCGGGGGGGTAACGGTGGCAGCTTGATGGGAGGCGTCAGTCCCTGGGGGATCAGCGCTCGCCCCGCCCACACCATCAGCCTTGGCGGAAGGGGGTCGGGGTGGGGCGTCCTTGACGAGCACCCGCACCGGCTGCCCAGCGATGGCGGAGGCCAACTGACTGATCAGGTCTTGATAGCTCTTCCGGAGCCAATTGGCCGCAAAGGTGCTGGGGGCAAGAAGCTCCAGACACTGCCCGTCAAACCTTGCCCCCCCAACAGGGTGGATCCAGGTGGCATAAGTGGGTTTGCTCAGGCTCTTCTGGAGTTCATGGCAGACGTCACGCCAGAGCTCGGCACCGGACTGATCTTGATCCAACGGAGCGCTTGACCCTTGCTTGAAGGTGGGTTCGGGCTTCAACCTCTAGCAGGAATTCCTTGGCCGTGGACATGGCCCATGAGCCACACCAACAACTGCACGCCCCTGTTCGGATCGGGGGATTTTTGTGGAATCATCAGCCCCGCCCCTTGCTGAGGCATGGAGGGAAGACTTAAAGTTTTTTATCTCACCCCATGGGACCACGGGGTGAGCCGACTCCCTGACTACCAGCGCCACCGTCCCGTGCAGTGCTCTCCACGGCCCATGTCCACCGACTGCCTCCTGCTGGGCCTGTGCTTCCTCCTTGGGGGCTGTGCTTTCCTGCTTCCCCGCAGCCATGGTCCTGCCGAGCACTCCCTGTTGAAGTCTCTCCCGGGAGACTTTGTCGTTGCGGCAGTGGAAAAAGTGGGTCCCAGCGTGGTGCGCATTGACACCCGTCAAGCGCGGTCCCCTTTCCCCCTCTTCCCAGGGGGCGGTCCCTTTGACGACAATCCTCCTGAAGGCCAGGGCTCGGGCTTTATCACGCGCTCCGACGGCATCGTGCTCACCAACCACCACGTGGTGGAAGGGGCGGAAAGGGTAACGGTGACCTTGAGCAGTGGTCGCAGTTACCCGGGTCAGGTGCTGGGTTCGGACATGGTGACCGACCTGGGCGTCATCAAGATTGACGGCGCCAAAGACTTGCCCGTTGCCACGCTGGGCAACTCCGACGAGACGACACCTGGGGAATGGGCCGTTGCCATTGGCAACCCTCTGGGCCTCAACAACAGCGTGTCCCTGGGCATCGTCAGCGCCATAGACCGCACAACCGGAGTTCCGGGGGGGTCGCGGGTCTCCTATATCCAGACGGACGCCGCCATCAATCCCGGCAATTCCGGTGGGCCACTGATTAACGACCATGCCCAGGTGATCGGCATCAACACGTTCATCCGCACGTCCCCAGGCGGTGGCATCAGCTTTGCCATTCCCATTAACAAGGCCCGGGAGATTGGCGAGCAGATCATTGCCCATGGGCGAGCCAGCCATCCGTTCATGGGGGTGAGCCTGCGGCGCATCACCCAGGAGCTTGCTGCCGAGATCAACCAGGCAGGGTCCGGCTGCGCTTACCCGGAAACCGATGGGGTGGCCGTGGTGGACGTGCTGCCGGACGGTCCGGCTGAACAGGCCGGTCTTCAGCCCTGTGACGTGATTCGGAGCGTGGCGGGGGTGGAGGTGAGCACACCCGCCCAGGTGCAGGTGCAAGTGGATCGGGGCCGTGTTGGCGAGCCGTTGGAACTTGGCATTGAACGGCAAGGAGTGGCCCAAAACCTGATGGTGGTGCCCAAAGAATTGAACCGGGAGCTGTTCTGAATGCCGTGGCGGCAAATTCGGGAGTCAGCCTTGGCGTCGTGCCGGCGCCCACCCTGGTTGGTGGTGGTTTTGTCCCGCTGGCCTGCTCCGGGTCGCTGCAAGCGCCGTCTGGCCCACACCATCCATCCCGTGGCGGCGGCAACCATCCAGTCTCGGCTCCTGATTCACCTGCTCTCCTTGATCCAGCCCCTGGTGAAAGAAGGCTTGGTGGATCTCCACCTGGCGGTGACGGGGGCCGGCCCCAAAGCATGGCGTCGCTGGCTTGGAAGCCTGGGGTACGCCACCAGCGGAACGAGCCTTGACCGGCAAGGTGGGGGAAACCTGGGGTGCCGCATGGCCCGCCAAGTGCGGTGGGGACTGGCCCGGCACTACCGTGGCGTGGTGCTGCTGGGCAGCGATTGCCTGGGCCTGGAAACCGGAGACTTGCGTCAAGCGCTCCAACTGCTCAGCTTGGGGGAGAAGCCCCTCGTGCTGGGACCGGCCCAGGACGGCGGCTATTGGCTGATGGGGCAGCGGTGCTTTGACGCTTGCCTATTCAGTGGCTTGCCCTGGGGCACCCACAGGGTGGGATCTCTGACAACAACCCGCGCTTGCGCCGCCGGGTTTCAGGTGCATACCCTGTGTACGCGCTCTGACGTGGACCGGGTGCAGGATCTACGGCCCTGGTTGGCAGGCCTAAGGCAACTTGCGACGGCGGAAGATGTACATCTGTAAGGGACCCAGGTTGGTGATGTTGGTGAGCATCCAGCCCTTGCTGCCCATCTTGTTGAGGAAGCGGCCCAGTTGTTCCGCCGGATGGGGGGAGGGCTTGCGCTTGTATTGGTCGGGAAACTGCTCCTCGATGAAGTCGGGACTCATGGAGCCCCCCAGCTTCTGGCTGGCGGCCGTGGCGGACGGCTGCTGCGACGTGTCCTCGTTGACATGAATGACGCAGTATTCCCAACGCTCATGTTCCGGGAGGATCGCTCCCCCCAAGGCATCGAGGTTCTCCACTGGATCGGGACGGCCGGCCTTGGCCTGCTCCTCAGGGTGACGGGAGTGGTGGGACTCTTCGGGGGTGTCGGTTGCCAATGGCTGCCTGGCGCTGTCCCTGACCTTAGCCAGGGATCCTAGCTGTAGTAGTCCCGCTTGAGGGTTTCACTATCTTCCCCCCGGACCCAGCGCAGCATCAGGATCAGGTTGCGCCCGCTGGTGCGCAACAGGCCATGGCGATGCCAGCGGCGGGCGCTGGTGCAAATGCTGTAGGGAAGTTGCCGTACCCCCCCCCAGGCCCGCAGGCGCAACACCAAGTCCACGTCTTCCATGAGCGGCAGGTCCCGAAAGCCGCCACAGCGCTCGTAAAGGTGGCGATCAATCACCAGTCCCTGGTCCCCGTAGGGCAGTCCCAACACGATGGTGCGCAGGGCCACCAGCCATTCCAGGACACGGAAGCACGGCTGGGGATCGTCCACCTTGAGACGAAAGCAGTGGGCCTGGCCACGGGGCAACCGGCGCAGTTGCCGGGCCAATTCCGCACCACCAGCGAGACGGGAATCCGCATGGATGAACACGAAACGACGGCCGCGGGCCACGGCAACTCCGTGCCGCAACTGGGCGCCGCGGTTGGGGGCGCAACACACCACACGGGCCCCGTGAAGCCCCGCCACCCGTTGGGTGGCGTCCTGGCTCTCGCCGTCCACGACGATCAACTCGTCCCCCTCCGCCAGCCCGTCCTGCACGTCAGCCAGCAGCAGGGCCAATCTCCGGGCCTCCTGGTGGGCAGGAATGATCCAGCTCAGGGTTGTGGCCGTCTCAGCAGGCATACCAGAAGCAGCAGCGCTGGTTGTTGGGTTCCACCTGCCAGCCCTGGTTTTGATAGAAGCGGATGACGCCGGGATCCGCAAAGAGGGTGACGTGCTCCACCCCCATGGCCCGGAGTTGCCTGACAACAAACGCCATGAGCCCATGCCCCAGACCCACCCCCTGGTAGGCGGGGTGGATCACCACGTCCCACACCGTGGCATTGATCACCCCGTCGCCAATGCAACGGGCAAAGCCCACCAGTCGCGGCAGACGGGGGTCATGGCACCAGACCCCCACCACCATCAAGCTGTGGCGAAGGGCCCGTCGCACCCGTCGTATGGGGCGCGGACGCCAACCCACTGCCGTGGTGATCCGCTCCAGCTCCAGCAGGTCCACCTCCCGGGACAGGCTGAGGAACAGTCGCAACTCGGAGTTGGGGATCCGCAACTCCTCGAAACCGACGCCGTAGAGACGTTGCAACAGGGTGGTCTCGTCAACCTGGTCCTGGCCGGCACCGACCTGGGCAGCAGCCGTCTGCCGGGTCTCGCGCAACGGGGACGATGACAGTCGGGGGCGCCAAAGCACCAAGACACACAGGCGATGACTTCACATTAGCTTAAGGTCCGGACGCCATGTCTGGCGGATTTGAATGGCGGCAATCGGCACAGTGGCGTGCATGACGGTCAGCCCATGGCCCATGCCCGGATCAATTGCAAGAGCATAAGTACTATTGTGCCAATCTCGGCAGGGACCCCGGATGCTCCAACCGAACCTTGCGGACATGGTGCATCGGGAGGCAGTATCCGAGCCGCAAAGCCCTGGTCCAGCTTGGCGAATGGATGCCAGGCTGGGAACTTTGGCCCCAACGACCCACAACAACCCTCTGTGGGGGCTGGGGAAAGCCACTGTGCTTGAGACCGTCTGATGCCCCGCCTCTCATGGAACGAAGTGCGCGCCCGCGCCGCCCGCTTTGCCGAGGAGTGGCAAGACGCCACCTACGAGAAGGGGGAGACCCAGAGCTTCTACAACGACTTCTTCCAGGTGTTTGGTGGCTTCCGGCGTTCCTCTTTCCACCCAGACTTCTTGCAGACCTGCCGCCTGTTGGATGCGGGGGCAGGCATGGGTACACTGACGTGCGTTCTCCCCTATGCGCCATCTCACGACGTGGTATTGATCAGACCGTGTTCACGTGCCAGTGCCTCGTTGAGTACGATCACTGAAGCTGGATCAAAAGCCCAGGTCTTGATGGTTGGGTGCAAGGCTTTCTTGAGGGCATCTGTGATTGGCGACAAGGTGTCATCTGAACGATCTTTGATCACTACTACGAACTTCACCTGAACCCGGGACAGACTGATATTCTTGAATGCACTGGGTAATTCCGTCTCAGCTCTCAGATGTCGGTGTCTTTCCAGGACAGAAGCCAATCCTAGAGAGAGTGCATTGACTAACTTTTGCTTGATCTCGTCAATAAATCTCCCAAAGTCTCCTGATGGATTGTCAGGACGAGGCGAACTTGATTTGGCCTCGACGATCCAGATTGCGGCATTATTGTTGCTGGTGCTGTCATTGGCGCGCAACAACAAAAACTCTGCCATCTTGACACCGTCCTGAATGGCCTTATAGGCCTTACTTTCCTCAACATGAAAGCATTCATCCTGCGCAAACGGGCCAAAGTCCATGCCTGATTCGGTGATGGGGATTTGTTGTGTGCTCATCTCAGCGTCAATTCCACCTCCTGTTTGTACAGATCAATCGACTCGTTGATAATGGAATTGTCCGGCATCCCCTGCCGGAGGTCTGTGTAGGTCCACTGGTTTTCTTTGTTTCCCAGGGCGGCCCAAATGGACATCTGCTGCTTTTGAGCAATCAGATACAGCTTCTTCACAACAAAATAGGAATGGCTGGCCAGAAAAAACTGGATGCCGAAGTCAGCAAGCAAGGAAATGATGTCCATTAATGTGGAGATGGCCGAGGGGTGCAGCGCCGCTTCCGGTTCATCGATGAATACAATTGAGTGTTGATCGAGATAACGGTTGCCCAGTAAACTGTCCAGTATGGCTATCTTTTTAATGCCTTCTGAAGTTATCCAGATGGGGAACTTCAGATTCCCTTGCCTGAAATGCCAGCCACCGGTTTCTTTATCCCGGTCCACCTTGCCGCCAAGCATATCCTCCAACATCTGTCGCGCCCTGGCAAACGCCTGGAAATTCTTGCCTCTGGTGGTGTCGTCTCCCAACGCTCGGGCCAGATCAAGATAGGTGTCGTCAAAACCAAAGAGTTGGTCCCGCTCACGGGAACGGAGAATGACCTGATGCAGTGACAACACCTCCTTCGCCGGCAGGAAGATGGAATTGCTGTTGTCCCGTGGTGGCACGTGGTTTTCGAGCGATTGAATCTGCTTGGTGGTGTCCTTGCCGAAGCTGTACTGGAAGTCTTTTCCATCAAGTCTTATCCTGGATTCAAGTGGGCCTTCCACATCCTTGCCCTTGCTCACCAGATCACCAATTTTGTCTGATTCGAACGTCCACCTGAGCTTTTCGACGAGAATCTCCGGGGCGGTTCTTGGGTCGTTACCCCGCTTGTATGCTTCCAGTGTCCGCATGGCGAATAGCAGGCTTTCATCAGGAACGTCTTACCGGAGCCATTGCCACCGATGATCAGGTTGATGGGGCCAAGGTTATCCCATTGTACCTTGGCAAGTGGGCCGAAGTTTGTCAACTCGATTTGATTCAGCACGGTGATGCTCCTGGTGGGCTTGTTGCGGCTGTGGTCAAGCGATGGCCGCTGCTGCTGTCGTCCTTCCACGCAGGCTACCAGAGAATACCGTCATGGGACCATGAGAAGAGCTTCCCAACTCTGATGAACCACAGGCTCATTCCATGGAGACTGAGAAAAACCGCTCTGCTTGAGGCCGTCTGATGCGCCTCTCATGGAACGAAGTGCGCGCCCGCGCCGCCGCCTTTACCGAGGAATGGCGGGACGCCGCCTACGAGAAGGGGGAGACCCAGAGCTTCTACAACGACTTCTTCCGTGTGTTTGGGGTGAAGCGGCGCAGTGTGGCCCGCTACGAGGCCCACGTGGCCAAGCTGGACAACCGCTCCGGCTTCATCGATCTGTTCTGGCCGGGGGTGCTGCTGGTGGAGCAGAAAAGCGCCGGGCGGGATCTGGGCAAAGCCTATGAACAGGCGGGGGAATACTTCGACGCGCTGCCGGAGCGGGAGCGGCCCCGCCACATCCTGGTGAGCGATTTCCAGAGCTTCCAACTCCACGACCTGGAGGAGGGGGACACGGTGGCCTTCACCCTGGCGGACCTGCCAGGCCACGTGGAGGCCTTCGGCTTCATCCTGGGGGTGCAACGGCGCACCTTCCGGGATCAGGACCCGGTGAACATCGCCGCCGCCGAACTGGTGGGATTGCTCCACGACCAGTTGGCGGCAGCGGGCCACGGCGGCCATGACCTGGAGCGGTTCCTGGTGCGCATCGTGTTCTGCCTCTTCGCGGACGACACCGGCATCTTCGAGCCGCGGGACATCTTTGTGGAGCTCATCGAGACCCGCACCAGCGAGGACGGGGCCGACCTGGGGCCGTGGCTGGCCCAGATGTTCCAGGTGCTGGACACGCCGGAGCGCCAGCGCCCCGCCACCCTGGACGAGGACCTGGCCCGGTTCCCCTACATCAACGGGGATCTATTCAAAGGCCCTCTGCAACTGGTCTCCTGCAACGCCGCCATGCGCAGCGCCCTGCTGGACGCCTGCCGGTTTGATTGGTCCCAAGTCTCCCCCGCCATCTTTGGGGCGTTGTTCCAGTCGGTGATGGACCCGGCGCAACGGCGCGCCCAGGGCGCCCACTACACCACCGAGAAAAACATCCTCAAGGTGATCGAGCCGCTGTTCATGGACGATCTGCGCTCCGAGTTCACCCGCTTGCAAGCCCGCAAGACCCGGCGGCGGGCGACGCTACATAACTTTCAAACCAAGTTGGGGAGCCTCACCTTCTTTGATCCGGCCTGTGGCTGCGGCAATTTCCTGATCATCGCCTACCGGGAATTGCGCTTGCTGGAAATCGAGGTTCTCAAAGCCCTCCATCCCAGGGACCGGGACGGCCGCCGGCAACTGGAAGGGTGGGCAGGGGACCTGTCTCAACTGAACGTGGATCAGTTCTACGGCATCGAACTGGGGGAGTTTCCGGCCCGCATTGCCGAGACGGCGTTGTGGATGATGGATCACATCATGAACAACCGCCTCAGTCTGGAGTTTGGTCAAACCTTTGTGCGCATTCCCCTGGCAACCTCCCCCAATATCGTCCACGGCGATGCCCTGGAGATGGACTGGGCAGGAGTGTTGAAGCCGGAACGGTGTTCTTATCTCTTTGGTAATCCGCCGTTCGTGGGTCAGAGCTACCAGTCCAAGGAACAACGGGAGCAGATGCGAAAACTGACCAATCCCCACGGCAGGACCGGCTCACCGCTGGATTATGTTGGCGCCTGGTTTCTGAAAGCTGCCAGCTACGGGACCGGAGCCGTGCGCATCAGCTTCGTTGCCACCAATTCCCTCACCCAAGGGGAACAGGTGGCGTTGTTATGGCCGCACCTGTTTGCTTCGGGTTTGGAGATCGCCTTTGCCCACCGCACCTTTGCCTGGGGATCGGACGCACGGGGAAAAGCCCATGTCCACGTGGTGATTCTCGGCCTTGACCGCCAGGAAAACGTGCAGCCAGACAAACGACTGTTCAGTTATCCCCACCTCAACGGCGAGCCGGAGGAGACCCGTCACACGGCACTCTCCCCCTATCTATTCGATGCCAGCCGTCTTGCTGATCCGCATCTCGTTGTAACAGACAGCAAACGGCCTCTGTCGCCTCGACCAATCATGCAGCGGGGCGTGCAGCCAACCGACGGGGGACACTTCATCTTTTCCGACTCAGAACGGCAGGATTTTCTGAATCAAGAACCCAATGCCGAGAAATTTTTCCGCCCGTTTATCGGAGCACGGGAGCACATCAACGGTCTTTCACGGTGGATCCTCTTTCTGGAAGAGGCCGAGCCGGAGACACTGCGCACCATGCCCCTCAGTGTGGAGCGCATCCGCCGCGTCCGCGCCATGCGGCTGGCCAGCAAAAAAGCCGCTACCGTCAGACTTGCTGATACACCAACGCGATTGGAGGGAAGGTCAATTCCTGCTGCGCCGTTTCTGGTGATTCCTGAAACAAGTTCAGAGTTACGGGAGTATGTCCCCATCGGTTATTTGAGGCCGCCAGTGATTCCAAGCAACGCCCTGAGAGTCATTGAGAGCGCCACACTGGCAGATTTTGCGCTGCTTACTTCTGCCATACACATGGCCTGGCTACGCCACATCGGCGGGCGACTCAAGAGCGATTACCGCTATTCCATCGGCCTTGTCTACAACACCTTCCCCGCCCCGTTGCCGCCCAAGGATGCAAGCCTGTCCAAGCTGGAGCCGCTGGCCCAAGCAGTGCTCACTGCCCGCGCTGCCCATCCAGGTGCTACGCTGGCTGATCTCTACGATCCACTCACCATGCCGCCGAATCTTCGCAAGGCCCATCAGGCGCTGGATCGGGTGGTGGATCGGTTTTATCGGCGTTCGGGGTTTGCTTCTGAGAGGGAGAGGGTGGAGTGTTTGTTGATGATGTATGAGGGGATGCAGGGGGTGT
>VXNS01000047.1 GCA_009840445.1 Synechococcus sp. SB0662_bin_14 | reverse complement strand
TTGCTGGCCAGAAGGGTTTCCAGCACCCGGTCCATCTTGTCGTTCATGGCGTCCAGACGGTCGTTCACAGAACCGATCTCGGCTTTGAACTCTCCTCTCAGGTCCTTGAAGTCTTCCCTGAGATCGTCAATCCGCTTGTTCAACCTGGCCTCGCTGGCATGGATCTCATCCCGGAGTTTGACCTCGGTGGTCTGGATCATCATCTCGTTCGCCTGAATCCTCTCGGTGAGCCTGGCTTCACTGCTCTGGATCTCCTCATGGAGCCTGGCTTCGCTGGTGCGCACTTCTTCGTGGACCCGCGCTTCGCTGGCGTGAATGTCACCCTTGATTGACTGGAACCCGGCTGCACCCGACATGACAAAAACGGCAATCAAGGAGCCAAAAATCGTGGCCACCACAATCGGTTCCGACCACCGACGCCACCACGGCTTCCGGGCGCTGCTCCAGCAGAAGGGGAACCCACGGCCGAAGGTTGGCGCTGTTCCTGAGACTTGGAGGCGGGTGTGCTGGAGGTCATCTGTCAATCCATGGGGCATGGGCACAACACCATGGTGCCCACACCTTAGCCGGCGCTTGTTCAAGCTGGCTTCGCTGGGATGGATCCCATCCCGGAGTCTGGCAACTTGGCCACTACCAATTCACCGGTTACGAGGCCTAGGTATGGAGATCCATGGGATCCTCCAGCACCTCCACCCGGGCTGTCACCAGGCCCAGCAGCGCCTCTGCGGAGCGGCGCTGCCGGGGTGATCCCAGCAGGATGAGCTGGTCTCCCGGATGGAGAACAGCCTGGCCGCCAGGGTTGACCTGCACGCCACGGGAGGAGCTGATGGCCAACACCAGGACCCCGCTCAGGGCCCCCAACTGAATCTCGGCCAGGCTGCGCCCGGGCAATCTGCTGAATTCTTCCTGGCTTGTGGTGAGTTGAATGCGCTCAATCTGATACTTGGTGCCCGCAAGCACCTCCATGAAGCTGGCTGCCTCCGGATACAGGGCTTTTGAGGCCAGGACGCGACCGCCCGCAACAAAGGGGGACACAACATCGTTGGCCCCGGCACGGCGCAACTTGCTGGCGGCCTCCTGGCTCTCGGCCCGGGAAATGACCTGGATGCCGGGTGCCAAAGCCTTGGCGCTGAGCACCACGTAGACGTTGTCCGCGTCTGTGCCCAGCACTGCCACAAGACTACGGGCCCGCTCCACCCCGGCTCTGCGGAGCACGTCGTCCAGACTGGCGTCACCGGTGACCCCGTAGAAGCCGTGTTCCGTGGCCAGAGCCGTGCGCTGGGCCTGCTGGTCAATTACCAGGAGCGGCACGTCCTCCCTGGCCATGCAGGACGCAACTTCCTGGCCCATGCGGCCGTAGCCGCAAATGATCACGTGGTCGCAAATGGCATCAAGCATGGCTTGCTCACGGCGGAAGCGAAGGCGATGGAAATAGCCGGTGTTGCTGAGTTGGAGAAGGCGTTGAACCATCAACTGAACGGTGAAGACGCCCCCCACCAGAAGGAGAACGGTGACCAGGCGCCCCCCGTTACCCAAGGGGTGGACTTCCCTGTAACCCACTGTGGTGAGGGTAATAATGGCCATCCAGAAGGCGTCGGACCAACTGTGGCTGGGCTCCACCAGCCGATAGGCAGTGGCGCCGGTAACCACCAGAATGACCAAGGCGCCGAGGGGAACCTGCCAGATCTGGGACTCCCACAAGCGCCGTTTCCTTTGGAAACGTTTGCCCGATGACGCGGATCTCCAGCGGCGGTAGGGCACAGGAGGATGGAGAAAGCAGAACAGCCCTTGACGAGAGTTGAACTCGTGACCTCTCCCTTACCAAGGGAGTGCTCTACCGCTGAGCTACAAGGGCGCATGGGCCGGGTTGGATTTGAACCAACGTAGGCAGAGCCAACGGATTTACAGTCCGCCCCCATTAACCACTCGGGCACCGACCCGTGCCACTGGCATAGAGCATATCAGGTGGAGGTGACGCCATTGGCGCCGTTAGGCTGGCTACAGCCTCCCCGGAGCTGTGAAGATCCTGGTTCTCCATGGACCCAACTTGAATCTACTGGGAACCCGTGAGCCCGGTGTTTACGGACGGGCCTCCCTGACGGAGATTGACGCTCAACTGGTGTCCTGGGCTCAACAGAGGGGCATCGGTCTCAGGTGTGTCCAGAGCAACCATGAGGGGGCTCTGGTGGACAGCGTTCAGGCGGCAGCCTCCCAACAGGTTGATGGCGTCCTGATCAACGCCGCTGCCTACACCCACACCTCCATTGCCCTCAGGGATGCTTTGCTGGCCACGGCACTCCCTTTTGTGGAGGTTCACCTGAGCAACATCCATGGCCGGGAGTCCTTTCGGCACCGGTCCTTGCTGGCTGATCGGGCCGTTGGCGTGGTTTGTGGCTTCGGGGGACTGAGCTACCGGCTGGGGTTGGAGGGTCTTGTGGCGGCGCTGGAACGCCGAGCTGATGAGTCCAATTGAGCCCAGGCGTTCGGGAGACCTCGCGCCGATCCGTTGGCGGCGCCCACCAGCGACGAAAAGTCACGGATTCATTTTAGACTACTTGCCTGCAGACAGACCTAGAATGCGCTTCTCCACGGAACAACTATTATGGCCAGCAAGTCGTCCGCAGCCAGTTTGACAGGCAAGCCCCTCAAAGATCTAACAGTTGTCGAGCTGAAGACCCTGTGCAAGGAGCGCGGCATCAAGGGGGTTTTTCATAAGTCAAAAGCCAAACTCCTTGAAATGATTGAAGCTGCGTCAGGGACCTCGGAAGGGGCTGACGCTGGCTCGTCAAGCCAGTCAAAACCAAGCAAGTCGCGGCTGGCGCCAAAGCCTGAGGCCAAACCCTCCCAGGACAGCTCCCAGGACAGCCAGCACAGGGCTCAGCAGGAAGACTTTACCAGTCTGACCATTGCTCAATTGAAGCAATTCTGCAAAGATCAAGGCATTAAGGGCTTTGCACGTAAAAATAAGCAACAGTTACTTGAACTCATCAACTCTACTATTTTAAAAGAGTCTTCTCACACAGATACAAAAAATTCTCTTGCAGACGAGTCAGATCAGTTGTATTCAGAGGATTTTAATGCCAATAAGATTGACCCGGAAGACTCTGCTGAAGACTTATCCAATGAAGTGTCCAATAAAGATTTATCTGACACAGATCTAGATGCCGTCAAAGACAACTTTGAAAGTCAATTTGAAATGGATGCTGAGGAAGTCATGGTTGAGGTGTCCGATAGCCTGATTCTTGAGGTCCTGGATCGCTTTGATCGCATTGAGGCTCTGCTTCAACACATTGCCAAAAACGTTGGCAACTCCTGATTGGGCTTGGGCGATTGCAATGGGCCTGAATCACCCGCCCGCGAAGGCAGGAACCTGACGCCACACCGCCACCAGCCTGCCTTGTACCACCACCTGCTCCGCGGGCAAAACAATGGGTTCATAGGCAGGGTTTGCTGGCTCCAGGCGGATGGTGGGGCCGTCCTTGTGGAAGAATTTGAGTGTGGTGCCTTCCCCTGGAACCATGGCGGAGACAATGGCTCCATTGGGTAAGGCTCGGGCATCGGTCACCGGCTTCATCACCACCAGGTCCCCGGCGGTGATGTGGGCGCCAATCATGCTGTCACCGCGAACAGTGAGGGCAAACACGTCCTTCTGTTTGAGAGTGGCCTGTAGATCCAGATGACTCTCCACGTCAGGGAAGGTCTCCACCAGTCCCCCCGCAAAGACGGTTCCTAAAACGGGGATTCCCGTGGCGGGGGCAGTGCTCAACTGCAAGGTGCGGGCTCGACCCGGCTGCCACTGGATCCAGCCCTTCTTTTGGAGATAGCGCAAACGACTTTGGATGGGCGCCGGTGAGCGAAGGCCCATGGCCTCCATCATCTGGCGGATGGATGGAGCATGGCCATGGTCGTTCAGAAATGCAACGATCCAGTCGTAAAGCTCTTGCTGGGCAACGGTGAGAGGTGCGGGCTGCATCAGCCATCCAGGTAGTCAATACAGATGTGCCAGATTTTTGCCCATTTGTCCAGCCTGCCCCCTGGATTCTTGATGGAATTGTTCGTGATCCATGACCTCAGACAAGATCCAGCAACAGGGCCAGCAGGGCCTGCTGACCGTAGAGGCGGTTCTCGGCTTGCAGAAAGACCCGACTTGACGGCCCTTCCAGTACCTCGTTACTGATTTCCTCTCCCCGGTGAGCAGGTAAGCAGTGGAGCACAACGGCATCCCGGGCTGCGTGAGCCAGCAGGTCTGCATTCAGACAATATCCGGCAAAATTACGGCGGCGCTGCTGGGCTGCTGCTTCTTGCCCCATGGAGGACCACACATCGGTGTAGACAGCCTGGGCGCCACGGCAGGCTTCCACCGGGTCATGGAGCACGGTCAGGGTGCATCGCCCCTGGCTCAGCCGCTGCGCCCGCTGCACCACGGCGGGATCCGGCCCATACCGCTTGGGGGTTGCAACCCGCAGGTGAACACCCAGCAGGGCAGCGGCCAGGAGGAGGGAGTGGGCCACGTTGTTGCCGTCCCCGATATAGGCCATGGTCAAACCATCCAGATCCGAGAAGCACTCCTGCAGGGTGAGGAAGTCCGCAATCACCTGACAAGGGTGCTCCACGTCACTGAGGGCGTTGATCACGGGAACGGTGCTGGCCTGGGCATAGGCCTCAAGATCATCCTGGGCAAAGGTGCGAATGGCCAGGGCGTCCACATAACCGCTGAGGACCCGGGCTGTGTCGGCAATGGGCTCGCCACGACCCACCTGGGTGCTGCTGGGGGGCAAATCCAGGGTCTGCCCCCCAAGGCGGGCCATGGCCACCGCAAAACTGACCCGGGTGCGGGTGGAAGGCTTGGAAAACAAAAGCCCCAACACCTTGACGGTGCTGGGGGTGGGCAACTGGATCTCGCCCCGCTTCAGGGCCCCTGCCAACTGAAGGAGATTGAGCCACTCCTGACGACTGCAATCCTCAACCCCAAGGAAGTGGCCACCGGAGAGGGTCATGGTAGGGGCTGCCAAAGAGCCTTTATACCTGAACGGGCTCAGGGGCTTTGCACTGGTTCAGCAGAGTTTGCAGTTCCTCTCCCTCAATCACTTCCTTCTCCAGAATGTTCTGGGAGATTAACTCCAGGGACTCCCGGTTGGACTCCAGAATGGCCAGAGCGTGATTGTGGGCATTGTCCACCAGTTGGCGCACCTCACGGTCAATGGACTGGGCTGTGGCGTCACTGACGGCACGGCGCGGATTGTTGGTCTGGCCAAGAAAGCGGTTGCCGGTCTGGCGGTCATAGGCCAGTGGACCCAGCACACTGCTCATGCCGTAGGTGCTGACCATCTGCTCGGCAATGTCCGTGGCCCGCTGTAGATCATTGGCGGCGCCCGTGGTGATCTTGCCAAAGACAATTTCCTCGGCAGAACGTCCCCCCAGCAGCGTTGTAATCTGACCCTGCAGGTCTTCCTTGGAATTGAGGAAGCGGTCCTCCGTGGGCAACTGCAAGGTGTAGCCCAGGGCAGACATGCCCCGGGGCACAATGGAAATTTTGGCCACCTTGCTGCCGCCGGGAACCATGTGGCCGACGATGGCATGGCCCACCTCGTGGTAGGCAACGATGCGCTTTTCATCCTCGGCGAGAACACGGCTGCGCTTCTCCAGGCCAGCCACAACCCTCTCAATGGCCTCCTGTAGATCCGCCTGGATCACCGTTTTACGATCAGCCCGCGCTGCCAACAGGGCGGCTTCATTCACCAGGTTGGCCAGATCCGCACCCGCAAACCCGCTGGTGGCCGCGGCAATGGTGTCCAGGTCCACACTGGGATCCAGCTTCACTTTGTTCCCGTAAATCTCCAGAATGGTGCGGCGCCCGCTCAGGTCGGGGCGATCCACCAACACCTGCCGGTCAAAGCGACCCGGTCTCAGCAGGGCGGCATCAAGGGTTTCCGGCTGGTTGGTGGCCGCCAGAACAATCACGGGCTTGTCGGAAACGTTGAAGCCGTCCATCTCCGTGAGCAACTGGTTGAGGGTCTGCTCCCGCTCATCGTTGCCTCCCACCACACCCATGGATCCGGAGCGGCTTTTGCCAATGGCGTCCAGCTCGTCAATAAAGATGATGCAAGGGGCTTTCTTCTTGGCTTGCTCGAATAAGTCACGCACCCGTGCTGCGCCGGCCCCCACAAACAACTCAACAAATTCCGAACCGGAGATGATAAAGAACGGAACGTTGGCTTCACCGGCAACCGCCTTGGACAGAAGGGTTTTACCGGTTCCGGGAGGACCCACCAACAACACACCGCGGGGAATTTTTGCCCCCAGAACAGCATAGCGTTGTGGTCTCTTCAAAAAGTCAACAATTTCCGTCAGTTCCTGCTTGGCCTCGTCCACACCCGCCACGTCCGCGAAGCTGACCCGTGATTGCTCATCGGGAACATAGACCTTGGCCTTGGAGCGGGTAAAACTAAGGGCTCCCTGGCCACCGCCCCCCATCTGGCGTCGTGCGAAGAACTGGAGCACCAGAATAAAGATCAGTGGGGGGACCACCCAACTCAGAATGGTGCTGAACACACTGGGACGCTTGGGGGGTGCTGCGGCAAACTCCACACCGTGTTGCTCCAGCCGCTGGGGAAGGTCCATGTCGAAGATGGGGGTGGTGGCCAACAGGGGAGGCTCCCCATCCACCGGCTGCTTGAGTTCGTAGCGAATCTGGTCCTGGGTGATGTAGGCCCTGGCCACGCGCTCGTCATTCACCTGGTCAATGAAGAGGGAGTAAGGAACGCGGGGCACCTGCATGGCAGGGCGAGGCAGAAAACTGCTGAGTAACAACAACACGCCAACCCCAACCAGAATCAGGTTGACCCACCCAAAACGTCGTCGGGGTTCGTTGTTGTCTTGGCGCTGAAGCGGCACGAGAACTGAGCGGCTGGTTTCACGCTAGGCCGCAGAGTTGGCTCCAGGGGAGCGGTTTCCCGAATGATACGGAGCCATGGCGCCATTAGGTAATCACCGTGGGGGTGGCCAGATGGAGGCGCCAGATCAGGTCGTCGCCACAGCGTTCCAGGCAGGGTTTGCTCAGCCGCAAGCTCCGGGCCATGGTGGCGATCCGAAGATCCCCCAGTGGCGTGAAGGCCTCCAGCCCGCCCAGCAGCTTGGGCGCCTGTACAGCGGCCACCTCCTGAACACACCCCTCCCGCACGGCTGCGGCCGCCAAAGTGGGACCACACTCCCATAGCACCTTGTTGCACCCCCGCTGAGCCAGGTTCTCCAGCGCCGTCCTTGGGGAACAGGGCTCCAGGGCAACGCACTCCACGCCTTGTTGCTCCAGTCGGGTCACGGCAACGGGATTGGCGCCAGGACCGTGAAACACCACGGTGGCGGCAACCGTTTGATCCCACAGCTTGGCCTGGTGGGGAAGCTGCAGTCGACGGCTCAGCACCACCCGCAGGGGCTCGGGTTGCCGCTGACCACGACTGGTGAGCAGGGGATTGTCCGAGCGCACCGTGCCAGCCCCCACCAGCACCGCGTCACACTGGGACCGCAACCGGTGGACCCACCGGCGCGCCGGTTCCCCGCTGATCCACTGACTGTCCCCTGTTTTGGTGGCAATACGCCCGTCCACGCTGGCGGCCCACTTGAGCACACCCCAGGGACGCCCATGGCCCACCCGGTGGAGGAACGGCTGGTTGAGGGCGCGGGCCTGGGCTTCTCCCACCCCCTGCACCACCGTCAGCCCCGCTTGCCGCAGGCGGGCGAGACCACCACCGGCAACCCGGGGATCGGGATCCGCCATGGCCACCACCACGCGCCGGATGCCCGCTGCAAGAACGGCCTCGGTGCAGGGGGGCGTGCGGCCGTGATGGCAGCAGGGCTCCAGGGTGACGTACAGGCTGCCCCCACGGGCCCGTGCTCCCGCTTGGCGCAGGGCCAGCACCTCCCCATGGGGTTGCCCCGCTGCAGCATGAAACCCTTCCCCCACCAACTGTCCATGGGCATCCAGCACCACGGCGCCCACCATGGGGTTGGGGCTGGTGGTGAGCCGTCCCAATGCCGCCAGCGCCAAAGCCCGCTCCATCCAGACCTCATCCATGTGGATACGGCCCATCAGTCCTTCGGCATGGGGAGGGGTTGCCAGCGGGTGTGGGCAGCCCAGATGGCCCAGACGGCCATGGGGCGCAGGTAGTGACAAGCCCGAAAACGGCCGTCAGCCGTGATGGCTTCCGGTGTGCGGAATTGCAGGCCGTGATCGTAGACCTGCTCAATCACCCTGCCGCTGATGGCCATGGCGGTCTTCCGGTTGCCCAGAAGGCAGCAGTACGCCGCCAGACCAAAATTGATGCCGGTCCAGATCTCCAGGGGATGGTTTCCCTGGGGATCCACGGGGTTGCCGTCTTCTCTGAGGCCGTTGACAACCCCGTAGCACCCCCGGTGAAATCCGGTGAAGCAGACCCTGCAGACGGTGGCCATGGTGGCGCGGGCCCGCTCCTCGCTCACCACGGCGGGGAGGCCCAGCAGGCGGGCATAGAAGTCGCCGCAGAGTTGGTCCGCCATCACCACCGCCCCTTCCGTGTGGGTGTCAAAAGCGTAGTGTTGCCCTCTCCACAGCAGGCGATCATAGGCGCTACGGGCCTGCTGCAACCAGGCGCCAAAATCCCGTTGACTGACGGTGGTGTCCAGGCCCAGGTGAAGGGACAACTGTTGGGCGCTGGCCAAAGCCGCCTCCAGGGCCGCAATCCACAACCCACCGCAATAGGCGCTGGCGCCCTTCATGGGCCAGTCGTCGAAGGTTTGATCAGGGGCGCCGCCGTGGTCGGGAAGACCGTCCCCGTCCTGGTCAAACGTCTTCAAGTAGCGGAGGCAGCCGTCCACCGCGGGCCAGCAATCCGCCAGGAACCGCAGATCCTGATCTCCCCGGCGGAAGGTGCGCCACACCTGGAGCACAAAGTCACTGGGCAGGTCTTTCCAGAGGTTGCAATCCTGGTAGGCGGTGTAATTGGTGGCCGCGAAGGGATGTTCGTTGGGGGCCCCCAGGTCGTGGGGCGTGGCCTGGGCCCGTTTACGGGGTGCATGGACGGGCTCTTGACCTTTGGTGAGATACCAGCCGATGAGGCGGGGTCGCAGATCCTCGCTGGGGATGGCCCGGGCGAAGTCCCGCAGCACGGCTTTATCCAGTTCCGGCCACAGTTGCACCAGGGCAAGGGAGCCATAGAGCCGCACGTCCAGGCTCTCATACCAGGAATAATCCAGACATTCCAGGACGCCGAAGTGTCCCACCGGTCGATCAGCGGTGGCGGCTGTCCAGAGGCTGCCGCCGCTGGCCAGATCGCCCAGCTCGTTGAACAGGGCCATGCGGACGGCCTCGGACAACTCCTCCTGCTCCAGGACGGGTTGCTGCCAGCGGTCAATGGCCTGGCGCCACCGGGGCCAGTCCCGCAGCGCCTCAGCGGCAATGGCTGTGGCGTGGCTGCCGGAACGGCCAAAAAAGTCCGTATAGCGCCGGTGGCTGGTGATGCCCTTGGCAAATTCCGTCACCGGCAGGTCCCAACTAATCACGACGGGCAACGTCAGCGTCGCCCCCGGCGGCAATTGAAAGCGCACCGCCATGGCAACTGCTGAGGGATCGTCCACGCCACTGCGGCGGGTGTCCATGGCTTGGGGAATGGAGCCGTCCCGGGAAAACGGCGTCCAGATCTCGGCGCCGTCACCATCGGGATTCCAGCGGCCACAGCGCTGCAGCTCCACCCCTGGCGGCAGTGGTCCCACCGCCAGACACCACTGGCCCTCCCCCTCCGCCACGGGCTTGCTGCGGGGACCGTTGAGCAGGAGTCCCTGCACCTGGTCCTCATCCACAAACGAACAATGCTGCCCTTCGGTGCGGCCAATGGCGGGAACATAGGCATACACCGGGCTGCCGTCCTCCCGATAGACCACCTCCGGGCTGGTGCGGGTGTTGGTGAACCAGCCGCAGAGGTTGCGCCAACTCAGCAGCAGGGAAAGCTGGAGTGGTCGCAGGCCGGGATTGCGGAACAGCCAGCGGAACACGGCCACCGGGTAGGCGGTGCGTTGATAGTCCCCGGGGATGATGGGGCTGAATTGCTCACAGCGAATCTGGGCCCGGAAGACGTTGCTGTACTGGAACCAGCTCAGGGGATAGCGGGCCGCGTACTGACCGGTGACGCGAGAGGACTGGCTGGCGGGATACCAGGCCCAGCTTGCCAGGCTGCCGTCCATGGGCGCCGCCGTGGACAGGGCATAGGTGCGGGCGTCCTCACCGCGCCGCTCGTGGACGGCGAACTGGCAATCCGGGATGGCGCCAAACCAGTGCTCGCCGCCGTCCAGGTGCCACAGGGTGATGTCGCCACGGGAACTGCGCCCGAAACAACCGGCCCCGAAGCCCCCCAAAGGGGCCCCGTGCCACGGTCCGTCATCCAGGTTACTGGCGCTGCGTCCGGTGAAGGGCTGTTGCCAGCCCTGGCCAATGGCCCGCTGCCAGGCCGCCTTGGGCCGTGGCGGCCTGGATCGTCCCCAGGGCCGGGCCTGCCAAGGGGAGTCACCGGAAGTCTTGGCCTCGTTCATGGCGGGAGAGCAGTTGCTTCAGCTTGGCCAGTCTGTGGTTTGAATGGCGCCTGTGCGGATGGTGACCCACCGGCCGGAACGCCAAGCCACCACGGTGCTGGCCCGGCCCGATGGGGCACCCCAGGGGAACGGTCCCGCCAGCAGCACTTGGGGGAAGGCCTTGGCAATGGCGTCCGGATATAGCAGAGCGGGCTGACCGGAGCGGTTGGCACTGGTGGTGGCCAGGGGACCGCTCTGGCGCAGCAAGGCTCGGGTGACGCCGTGATCCGGGACCCTCAGGCCCAGGGAGACGGGTTGGGCCGGATTCAGCCACTGGGCCAGGGAACCGCTGTGGGGCGCCACCAGGGTGAGGGCTCCCGGCCAGTGGTCAATGGCCCGTTGCCAGGCCCCATGGGGTTTGATGCGCAGGGTTTGCCAGAGTTGGTCTGCTTCCGCACCCATGAGAATGAGGGGTTTATCCAACGTGCGCCCCTTGAGTTGCCAGAGTTGACCAGCCGCTTCCGGTCGGACCGCCAGGGCTGGCAAGGTGTCCGTGGGCATGGCAATCACGCCGTCGGCGCCAAGGTGGCGCAGCAACTGGTGCGGGGACGCGGGTTCCGGGGTCATGGCCAATGGTGTGGGGTGCAGGCCGCCAGGAAGCGGTCGTTGCCTTCCAAGTCCTGATGCCGCCGGATGGCCCTCAGGCCTGCCGCGGCAAAAAGTGGCTCCAGGGCTGGCGCCTGGCCCTGGCCGTGTTCCATCACCAGCCAACCTCCCGGCGCCAGGGCAGAAACACCCGCCAGCACGGCACGGAAGCACCCAAGTCCGTCGGGGCCGCCGTCCAGCGCCGGACGGGGCTCATGGCAACGCACCACGGGATCAAGCTGGGCAAGGGTGGGCGTGGGAATGTAGGGCGGATTGCTGACCACCATGGTGAGACGTCCCCACCAGGGCCGCAAGGGCTGCCACCAGTTCCCGGCCAGCAGGCGCACCTGCCCGGCCACGGATTCCAGGTTCCTGGCCGCCACCTTCAAGGCTGCTGAATCCTGGTCTACCGCCATACCATGACACTTGGGGAAGGCCTTGGCCAGGGCCAGGGCCAGGCAACCGCTACCGGTGCCCAGATCAGCCCACAAACCCGGACCAGCAGGCGCTTTGTCCATGAGGGAGATGGCCACGTCCGCCAACAACTCTGTTTCCGGGCGGGGGATCAACACCCCCGGCGCCACGGTCAGCATGAAGTCCCGCCATGGGCAGCGGCCCAGAAGGTACTGCAAGGGCTCTTGCTTCAGGTGGCGATGCCAAAGCCGGGTCAGTTCGTCCAGATCACGGCTGAGTTGAACAGTGGCCTGGGGATGGAGCGTCAGGCTGTGGTAAGCCCTGGGCTCCAAGCCAGCGCCCACGTCCAACAGCCAGGCCAGGCTGGTTGGGGTGCCGCCCTCGGCCAGTCGCTCCCTGCGCCAGGCCGATACGGTGGCGGCGGAGAAGGTCACTTAACGGCCTTGGGAGAGAATCAAGTCACGAAGCTCTTTTGTGCTTGCATCAATCTTGGCATCAAGACGATCCAGCCTGGCATCCATCCTGGCGCTCAGACCATCCATCCTGGCGCTCAGACCATCGATCCTGGTGTTCAGACCATCCATCCTGGCGCTCACGCGAAAGTAACCCGTCGCTCCAATGGCAAACATGGCCACAAGGAGAGCCGTCTCAATCTGGATCAACGGCCGCACCTGTCCTCCCCACGGTGTCCTCGGCACGGAAAAACGTGAGCCCTCCCCCTCGGCCTGTGGTGGTGGAGTCTGGGCATCGGATTTGCTGACAGGATCCGCGAGGGTCATGATTCGGAGTGAGCCAGGGGGGAAATTCTCGATCTTTCTTCTTCCTATTATGGAAGAGTCCCATGCCCCTCAGCGGATCCGCACCCAGCGCAAGCCAGGCAAGGAGCGCACGGCCCCGTCCAGTTGCAGTTGAAACAACTGGGTCAGCAGTAGACCCTGATCTTCCGCCCCCACCTGTTCCTGAAGCTCCTCCAGGGTGCGGGGCTGCCCCAGTTGCCCCAACAGAAGCTGGGCCATGGTGGAGGTGGGTGGTGCGGTGGGGGCAGCCTGCCGGTGGGTGACGATCTGCTTCCGTGGAGACAGCAACGGGCCAGGGCCGAGATCGGCGGAAAGATCCTCCCCATGGAGCAGCACGGTGGCGCCCTGTTGCAGCAGTTGATTGCTGCCTTCAGCGCTGCTGCGCCCCGCATCCGCCGGCACCACCCAGAGGGGCACCCCCGCCTCCTGCGCCAGGCGGGCGGCGATCAACGCTCCGCTGCGGCGGGGACACTCCACCACAACCAAGACCTGCACCAGACTCACCAACAGCCGGTTGCGGGCGGCGAAGTGCCCTCGCCGCACCGGCTCACCGGGGGGTTGCTCGCTGAACAACAGACCAGCGGCGCCCACCTGCTGTTGCAGGCTCCGGTTGTCCTGGGGGTAGGCCCGTTGCAGGTGGGTGCCCAACACCCCCACCGGCCGGCCATGGCCCGCCAGGCAGCCCCGATGGGCGGCGGCATCCACCCCGGCCGCCAGGCCGGAGACCACCGGCCAGCCCGCCTCCGCCATGTGGCGTCCCAACCGCTCCGCCCAGGCCAGGGCGTGGTCACTGGCGGTGCGGCTACCCACCACCGCCACGGCCTGCCGACGGTTCAAGTAAGCCCAGGTGCTCCCCTTCCCCTGCCAGAACAGTTGCAGGGGAGGACGGTCCAATTGATGCAGTGGGGCAGGGAAGGCGGGGTCGGCAGGCGCCAGCCAACGGCGTGGCGGCTGGGGTGGGGGCGTGTCCAGGGCTGCCGTCAGGGCTTGCACCTGGTTTTTGTTGAGGCCGCCACGCTGTTGCAGCAACGGCAGAGGTGTCTGCCAGGCCGTCTCCAGGCTGCCGAAGACGGCCTCCAGACGCCGCAGGGTGGCCACGCCAAACCCGTCAATGCTGGCCCAGCGGTACCAGGCCAGACGGCGAGAACGGAGATTCATGGAAGCCGCACAGCACTGGATTCAGTGATCCCCCGGTTCACGCCAAGTACACGGGGGGCAACACCGTTGCAACCAGGATGCAAACGGGACAAGGCAGCCCCCGGCTGCCGGATAGTGGTGGTCTTGCTCTCAACCTTGTCCCATGTTTCGGAACATTCTTGTGGCGGACTCCGGCAAAGGCCATGTGGAAACCATGGTCAGCATGATGCAGAGGGTGCCCAGCTTCGCGGGGGCACGCTTCACCCTGCTCCACGTGCTGAACGTGCAGGGCAAATACTCCCTGACGGACGGCATGGAAACAGGCGCCCGACTGCTGGCGCAGGCCGTTGGCGCCATGAAACTGGATCCCGCCACGGTCACCACCGTCCTTCGTCAAGGGGACGTTAAACAGACGGTGCTGGCGGTTGCCGATGAAATCAACGCAGACCTGATCGTGATGGGCTCACGGGGTGTGGGACGGTTGCAGTCCATCCTGGTGAACAGCGCCAGCCAGTACGTGTTTCAGTTATCCATGCGACCCATGCTGCTGGTGCGGGATGATCTCTATGTGCGCCATCCGAACCGGCTGCTGGTGGCGGTGGACGGCACAGCCATCAGCGATAGCGCCCTGAACCTGGCCTGTGACCTGGCCCGAGGAGTGGAGGGCATGGCGGTGCGGGTGGTCCACGTGAGCAACCAAAGCGGTGGCAGCCAGGTGGCAAAACGCATCCTTGACAAGGCCCGTCTGAGTGCGCGGCGCTTGGGAGTGGACGTGGAGATGGAGGAACGCAGCGGCAATCCGGCCCAGGAGATCTGTGCTGCCGTCGAGGCCGGCAACAGCGATCTGTTGGTGTTGGCCTCGCCGGATCGACGCCCCAGCGTGGCCCGTAACCTGGTGGATCTGGACAAGCTGCTGGGCTCGTCCATCAGTGATTACGTTCGCGTCAAGGCGCCATGTCCTGTTCTGCTGGTGCGGTAGGAATGGGCTCTGACGGTTTCGCCTCGCGGATTGCGCGTCAACGCCGGTTGGTGACCCAGGGCCGCACCCGCCCGCTGGCCTGGCGATTGGAGCAGTTGGGACGCCTGGAGAAGGCTTTACAGCCGGAAGAGGAACTCCTGGAGGCGTTGGCAGCGGATCTGCGCAAACCCCCTGTCGAGGCCCATTACGAAATCTCCAGCGTTCGCCAGGAGCTGAAGTTGTTTCGGCGACAACTGCGCCGTTGGCTGCAGCCGGAGCGGGTGACGGCGCCGTTGATCATGCAGCCATCCCGGGCCTGGGTGGTGGCCGAGCCCCTGGGTTGCGTCCTGATTATCGGCCCTTGGAACTACCCCCTCATGCTGCTGCTGTCCCCTTTGGTGGCAGCTCTGGGGGCGGGCAACACCGCCGTGCTCAAACCATCGGAACATGCGCCGCGCACGGGTGAGCTTCTGGCTGCCCGGCTCCGACAGCACATGGACGGTGACGTGGCGTCCGTGGTCATGGGGGGACCGGAGACGGCCCAGGCTTTGCTGGCCCACCGATTTGACCACGTGTTCTTTACGGGCGGCAACCACGTGGGTCGGCTGGTGATGGAGCAGGCGGCCAAAACCCTGACACCCGTCACCCTGGAGCTGGGGGGCAAAAATCCCTGCCTGGTGACGGAAGACGCCAACATTCCCCTTGCCGCCCGCCGCATTGCCTGGGGACGGTTCCTCAACGCCGGCCAAACCTGCCTTGCCCCGGATTACGTGCTGGTGGACCCTGGGGTGCGGGACGCCTTCCTGACGGCGCTGCAGCAGGCTGTCCTGGACTTTTACGGAGACGATCCCCAGGCCAGCCCGGACTTTGGCCGCATCGTCAACGACAGCCAGTTTCGACGGCTGGCGGCGCTGCTGCGGGAGCGCTCCGTGCTTTGGGGTGGGCACACGGATCCAACCGAACGCTACGTTGCCCCCACCGTGGTGGCGGTGGAGCAGTGGGACGACCCCCTCATGGAGGAGGAGATCTTTGGCCCCGTGTTGCCTATCCTGCCCCTCCCCAGCCTGGAGGAAGCCTTGGACGCCATCAACAGCCGCCCCCACCCCCTGGCCCTCTACCTGTTCAGTGGGCGCCGGGCTTGGCGGGACCGTTTGCTGGCCGGCACCAGCTCGGGAACCGTTTGCTTGAACGACGTGGTGCTCCAGGGCGGGATTCCCCAGTTGCCGTTTGGCGGTGTGGGGGAGAGCGGCATGGGCGCCTATCACGGTCGCGCCGGTTTTGCGCGCTTCAGCCATCAGCGCAGTGTGCTGCAACGGCCACAAGGGTTTGACGCTCCCTGGCGCTATCCCCCTTACGGCAACCGCCTGCGCTGGATGAGGCGGCTGCTTGGATAGGCTGTTGGAGAAGCGTCGATCCATCCGGCTTCTGGACTGCTACCAGGTGTTACAGGTGCCGCGCCACGCGGATCGGGCCACGTTGCGCCATGCGTTTTTGCGTCTTTGCAAACAGCACCACCCCGACACCACCACGTTGCCGGCGGCTGTGGCCAGTGAACGGTTCCGTGCGATCAAAGCGGCCTACGCCACGTTGCGGGATCCGGCAGCCCGACAGCGACACGACGCCTGGCTACGGCAGCATTCACCACCCGCTGTTGATCCCTTGGGTCTTCAGGCCCCAGAGGAGCATCCCGTCTCTCCCGAACGGCCCCTGTCCGGGGGAGAATGGCTGGCATTGACGTTGCTGGTCTGCACCTTGCTCTTCTGTACCGGGCTTGCCAGCATCCTGATCCTGCAACAGTCCTGAAGCCCCGTGTCCAGAACCCTTCCCAGCCCTGACACCCCCCTCTATCACCATGCCCTACCTGCCTTGGAGGGCTGGTTGGAGCAGATGGGCTGCCAACGGGATGCCGGCAACGTCTGTCTTTGGCACCTGCGGCAACCCGCCTGGAGTGCGGACGTGGAGTTGTGCGTGGAGGACATGAGCGTGCGCTGGACCAGCAGCAGTGGCGGCATCACCCAGCGGAGCTTCCCCTACAGCTTGAGCCGGTCGGACGTGGAGCGGGCCATTATGGTGGGGCCGTAAGGGCAGCCCTTCGGATGGCTGCCGGCAACCATTGCTGGCGTTGACATGATCACAGCTCCCAGCTCCTCCCCGCGCTGGTTTCTGCGGGGAGATATTGACGGTTTCCTGGGCCTCGGTCTCGACAGCTTCATCACCATCCTGCTGGCCATTGGGCTCTGCCGTGGCGTGTTGGGATTTCCCGACGAATTGATCACCGGAACCATCCTGCCGGCCATTGGCGCCAGCGTGCTGGTGGGCAACGGGGCCTATGCCCTGCAGGCGTGGTGGTTGGGCCGGCAAGAGGGGTCCTACCACCGCACAGCCCTCCCCTACGGGGTCAACACCATCAGCCTGCTGGCCTACGTGTTTCTGGTGATGCTGCCGGTCAAAGCGGTGGCCATGGGAGACGGGATGGCCGAGGCGGACGCGGCCCAACTGGCCTGGCGAGCAGGACTCATGGCCTGTCTGGGATCAGGGCTGCTGGAGGTGGCGGGAGCGTTCCTGGTGGCGCCGTTGCAGCGCTGGCTGCCCCGCTCGGCCCTGCTGGCCAGCCTGGCGGGAATTGCCATGGGTTTTCTTGGTTTGGGCTTTCTCCTGCAGGTCTATGAAAAGCCGGTGCTGGGGTTGGCGGTGCTGGCGGTGGTGCTGATCACCTATTTCGGGCAGGTGCGTCTACCCTTGCCCGGTGGTCTGTTGGCGGTGCTGCTGGGGTTGGCTCTGGCCTGGTCCATGGGGCTGGTGGAGGATGACCCACTGCGGTGGCAGCAGGCACGGGATGGTTTTGGTCTGCAACTGCCCCACCTTCAGTTGGGGGCCCTTTGGCAAGCCCGGGCGGAATTGCTGCGCTGGATGGGGGTGATCCTTCCCATGGGCCTGTTCAACGTGCTGGGGTCCATACAAAACGTGGAGAGCGCCGCTGCCGCCGGTGACGACTACCCCGTGCGCAACTCCCTGCTCATCAACGGGGCCGGCACCATGGTGGCGGCAGTGCTGGGGTCCTGCTTCCCCACCACAATCTACATTGGCCATCCCAGTTGGAAAGCCCTCGGGGCCCGGTTGGGCTACTCCTGGATCAACGGCCTGGCGATCGGCTTGAGCTGCTTCCTGGGCCTCTTTGCCCTCATCAGTCTGGCGGTGCCCATCCAGGTGGGCGTGGCCATCATTGTCTACGTGGGCATCGTGATCACGGCCCAGAGTTTTCAGGTGACCCCCGGCCACCATGCTCCCGCCGTGGTCTTGGGGATCATGGTGGGCCTGGCCAGTTGGGGCGCCTTTCTCCTCAAAGCGGGTGTCAAAGCGGGGGCCGCGGGCCTTGGCCAACCCTTTGGCGACGGGTTGCTGGAGGGGTTGCAGCAGGTGGGGGTGGCGGGAGCCAGGGGCTTATTTTCCCTGGAGCAAGGGGGCATCATCACCGCCATGTTGCTCACCAGTCTGCTGGTCTACGTCATTGAGCAGCGATTTCTCGCGGCGGCGGCAGTGGCGGCAGTCTCAGCGGTGCTGGCCTGGTTCGGGGTGATTCATGCCTGGCGCTTCACCCCTGGCGATACGGCCCTGCACGTGGGCTGGGGTGTCGGGGCCGAATGGACCTATGCCTACGGCATCATGGCCCTCCTGCTTCTGGCCGCCAGCCAGTTTCATCGTTCCCGCCCCTGACGCCGGGCGGAGACCCTCAACGAAACATGGAACTGACGGAACTCTCCTCGTGGATGCGCCAGATGGCCTCCCCCATCACGTTGGCGATGGAGAGCACCGTCAGTTGGGAGAAACGCCGTTCCAGCGAGAGGGGGATGCTGTTGGTGACCACCACTTCTTCAAACAGGCCCGGCTCCTGCAAGCGCTCCAGAGCCGGAGGAGAGAAGACCGGATGGGTGACGCAGGCGATGACAGTCCTGGCGCCCTGGGCCTTCAGGAGGCGGGCGCCTTGGTGGATGGTGCCGCCGGTGTCGATCATGTCGTCCACCAGAATGGCTGTGCGACCTGCCACTTCACCAATCACCGTGAGGCTTTCCGCCACGTTGTGGGAGGCGCGACGCTTGTCGATGATGGCCAGGGGAGCGTCGTTGAAGCGTTTGGCAAAAGCCCGGGCCCTGGCCACACCGCCCACATCCGGTGACACCACCACGTAGTCCTTCAACTGGCGCGTGTTGAGATAGTTCACCAGCACGGACGCGCCGTAGATGTGGTCACAGGGGATGTCGAAGTAGCCCTGGATCTGGGCCGAGTGCAGGTCCACCGCCAGAACGCGACTGACACCCGCCTGCACCAGTAGATTGGCCACCAGCTTGGCGGTGATGGACTCCCGCCCCGCAGTTTTGCGGTCGGCGCGGGCGTAGCCGTAGTAGGGCATCACTGCGGTGATCTGGCGCGCCGAGGCGCGGCGGCACGCATCCACCATGATCAGCAACTCCATCAGGTGGTCGTTCACCGGCGCACAGGTGGGCTGCACCAGAAACACGTCACAGCCGCGGATGGATTCCTGGATCTGCACGTAGAGCTCGCCGTCGGCAAAGCGTTTGCGGACCCCCACGCTGTCGGGGATGCCCAGATAGGCCGCAATCTCCCGGGTGAGGCCAGGATTGGCGCTGCCACTGAACAGGCGCAGGCGACCGTGGTCTTGGCGCTCCCTGGGCAGGTCGTGGTGCTGGGGCTTGGCTGTCAGACTGGTCACTGGCAGTCGTTGGGACCTCGCAACACTGATGGTAGACGCTATGGCCCGTTCCGGGACATCCGCAGACGCAACCCAGGTACGACTGAGCCTGATCGCCGGTGCCGTTTATCCTCTCCACGGGGTGGACCCCCAGGCCGTGGCCGAGATCATGGCAGCGGTGCTAGGGGGACCACCTCCGTTCAGGCCCGAGCCCGAGGCTGATCCCTTCCAGGTGTTACGACAGTTGGCGTCAGCGGTGGCGCCATCCCCGGCCCACGGCCCCTGGCTGCTGGTGACCACCGAACTGGCGGCGCACCATGGCTCTGGTGTCGACTGGTGTGCCGCCCTGGCCGCGTTCCGCCGCCCTTTGTTGCTGGTTGGAGCGCCCCAACCGGGCTGGGAGGGGCAAGCCCGCGCCTATGGTGCCCTGGCTCGGCAAAGCGGGATTCCTCTTCTGGGGGTGACCAGCCATGGCGAGCCCCATGCATCCCACTTCGATCCTGCCCTGGAGTTGGGCCTGCCCTGGTTGGGGGCCCTGCCAACGGGAGGCGCGCCCACAGCCCAGGCCTGGCAGGATCAACTCTGGCTGCTGCGGGAGCAACTCTGGCGCCGTTGGTGGCAACTCTGCCGCACGGAACAAGTGACGGCCCCATCCGCAGGGGATCTCGGCACACCGGGGAAGCCGTCACGGGGACAGCAACGGGAGCACCAGCAACACGAAGTACAACACCACAGCGGGGGTCAGTAGAAAGCTGTCGAACCGGTCCAGGATGCCGCCATGGCCGGGAATGAGGCGGCCGGAATCTTTTACCCCGGCATCCCGCTTCAGCATGGACTCCACCAGGTCCCCCACCAGGGCGGAGAGGGCCACCAGGATGCCCAGCGTCAAACCACTCCACGGCGCCAAAGGCCAACCCAACACGACGGCGCCACCAACACCCACCAGGGCGGCGGCCAAGCAACCACTGATGGTTCCCTCAACGGTTTTTCCAGGGCTCACCCGGGTCAACGGCCGCCGCCCAAAGCATTGCCCACACACGTAGGCGGTGATGTCCACCGCCAGGATCATGGCCGTGGTGAACAGGGTCAAGGCCAAACCGGCGCTGATCCCTGCAGTGGGCACGGTCCAGTGCTGCACGTGGAGGGGGACCACCCCATCAACGGCCCGCAGTCGCAGCCAGTGGCTGGGCAGCACACCCAGGTAGTAGAACCCGAAAATCGATGCCGCCACGTCGGCAATGGAGCCGGTCTGTGGTTGCAACAACAGCCAGCCACAGATCACCAGGCTGGCCAGGGGCACCACGGCGTCCGCCCCCAGGGACCACTGGGAGTCCGGGGGTTGGTTGGTGGCATGGGAGCTGAGGACCAGCAGCACCTGGCAGGCCGCCAGGGTTGTTTTACTGGCGGGGCGAATCCCCTTGCTGCGGGCCAACCGAAAAAACTCCACCAGGCCCAGATGGACGATTACCGCCACCAGCAGGGTGAACCACCAGCCCCCCAGGCTGATGAGCAGCACCCCCAAAGCAGCAGCCACCAGGCCGCTGAGCACCCGTGGGGATCCCCAACTCATGGACTCGCGGGCCGCTCCGCGGCAATGAGGAACAGGGGCTCCGCGGCTGCCAGGCGCACGTCACGGCCCCGCTGCTGCAGGCGATGGACCGTTGCCTGTACCACCTGCAGATCGGCGGCTTGCAGGCGCCGCAGGGCGTTGGTGGCGTCCACCAGACCGGCCAGGTTGCTGGTGCTGATCACCAGGCGCCCATGGGGACGCAGGCAGGGCCACACCGCATCCAGAATGGCCTGATCCGGTCGGGACACCTCCAACAGCACCCGGTCCGGCTCCCCATCCAGTTGACCGAGATCGTCCGGCGCACGGCCAGGAACGATCTTCAAATTGTTCACCTGGAAGCGCCGCCGGTTGCGCTCCAGAAGATCCAGGGCATCCGGGTCCCGTTCCAGGGCCAGCACCACACCACGGGGCAGCAACCGGGCAATTTCCAGCGCCAAGGCGCCCGTGCCGCCCCCCACGTCCCACACCAGGGAGTCGGGCTGAGGCCGTAAATGGGCCAGCAGCATCACCCGCAACTCCATGGGTGTTGGCGCAAAGCCGGGGGCATTGGCAAAGGCGCCGTCAGGGATGCCGGGCGTCACAAAATCCCATTGAAACCGGTCCTTGGGGTGGTGTTTGCCGGAGGCTGCATCACCCGCTGCAATGGGCATGGGGGCGAGCCTCCTGAACCATCATCTCAGAACCTTCACCGTATCAAGCATTCCACCCGGATGTTGCCAAAGATGCCGGCTGTGGAGTAGCCAGGCGCAACGTTCTTCGTCCAGCCGTTCCCCTGGCAGCAGCAGGGGGATACCCGGTGGGTAAGGGGTAACGGCCTCTGCCACCACGTGCCCCACCGCCTCTTTGAGGGGCAGACGTCTGCTGGGGCCGAACCAAGCGGTGCGGGGCGGCACGGCGGTGCGGGCCAGCAGCGGGGTGGGGGCTGGTTGGATGCTGCCCACAGCCCCTGGCGGATTCGGCGCTGGCCGGCGCAGTTGGGCCAAGGCGCTCCGGAGTCGGCCCAGGGCCTGGCGGGGCGGCTGGAAGCCCAGGTAGAAGGTGAGCCCCGCCGGCTCCGGCAGCTCCCCCCCAATCCCGAGGCGCAACAGGTGCTCATCCAACGCCAGGCCACCGGGTCCCCCCGCCGGGGCGCATAACCGCAGGCGCAGTGGGTCGTCACTGGGGCTCACCCGCCAACCCGTACGGATCAGTTGCTGCCGCCAACGGCGCCAACGATCCATGGCGCGGCTGAGCACACAACCGGCCCGGGGCTGCTGGTGGGGCCACGCCGCCGCCAATTCCGTGGCCGCCAACAACAACGCCGAGGGGCTACTGGTCTGCACCAGCAGCAGGCCCTGCTCCAGGTCCTCCCTGGAGAAGCGGGCGCTGCAACTGTGAAGTACAGCCGTTTGGGTGAGCCCCGGCAGGGATTTGTGAGTGGAATGCACCACCAGGTCGGCGCCGGCGGCCAAGGCGTCCCGGGGCAGGGCGGCATGGCCACGAAAGTGACTGCCATGGGCCTCGTCTACCAGCACCGGCAGGCCCTGGCTGTGGCAAAGCCGCACCAGTGACGTCAGAGGAGCACTCAACCCTTGATAGGTGGGATTCACCAGCAGCGCCAGGTCCACGGAGCAGCCCTGGTCCGCCACCGCTGCCAGCACCCTTTGGAACCAGGCCACGTCCACCGGCTGGGACAGCCCCCAATCACGGGAAAAGGGGAGGCTGTAGTAGACGGGCTCAAGACCGGCCAGCACCGCTCCATGGAGCACTGAGCGGTGCAGGTTGCGGGGGCAGAGCAGTCGCTGGCCTGGACGCAAGACACCCAGAAGAGCAGCCTGCAGCAGCCCTGTGGAGCCGTTGACGCCAAACCAGCAGCACCGGCTACCCCAAAGCTTTGCCGTGGCCTGCTGGGCTTCGGCCACCGCACCGTGGGGCACCAGTGGTCCCCCCAGGCTGGGCAACTCCGGCAAATCCAGGGAACCCAGTGGCTCCGTGAGCAGTGCCGCCAGCGCTGGCGGAAATCCCCGACCTCGACCATGGGCGGGCAGGTGGAGGGGAAGCGTGAACGCCGCTGCCCGCTGCAGAGCCTTGAGCAGGACCGTCCCTGCGGTGGAGTTCCCATCATCCCGGTCCGTCATGCCTGTGCCCCGGTGACCGGTGGTTGATGACCCAGGATCCTGAGGCCTGCAGCCATGGCCGCCACCAAGCGCCGATTGTGACGGCGACGGCCAACGGCAATCCGCAGCCAATGGTCGTCAAGACCCGCAAAGCTGCGACAGTCCCGCACCAGGATGCCCTGCTGCGCCAGGGATTGCTGCAGGGGCGTGAGGGAGTGGCCCCAGGACAGCAACCGATAGTTGGCGGCTCCCGGGTGGACCCGCAGGGATGGGCAGTGGCGGTTGAGGTGTTGGGTCAACCATGGCCCCTCCCGCGCCAGCCAGCGCCACACCCGTTGCTGCCACGCCCGATCCGCCGCCACCGCCAGGCCGGCCTGCACCGCCAGGCCGTTGACGGGCCATGGATCACGCCAACGGCTCCAGCGCTCCAGGCGCTCCGGCGCGGCGACGGCATAGCCAAGGCGCAAACCGGCCATGGCAAACAACTTGGTGAGGCTGCGGATCACCACCAGATTGCCGAATCGTGGCGCCAGCGAGACGAGGGAGTGGGCCTCGCCACCGGGCACCAGGGGCAGGAACGCCTCATCCACCACCACCAGGCCATGGGTGTGGAGTAAAGGCTCCAGGCTGTCCCGGCGCCAAAGCTGACCGGTGGGGTTGTGGGGGTTGGTGATCCAGAGGGCAGTGTGCCGGGGGTCGAGGCTGTGCAGAACCCGGGGTTCTGCAAGGGCGTCACCCCAGGACTGGGGGCCGTCACCCCAGTGGAGGCGAAGGGGCAGGGACCGGCCTGCCACTCCCCACGTGGCCAGGGCACGTTGATAGTCCGCAAAGCCGGGGGTGGGCAGAAGGTTGATGAAGGATTGGGCGTCACGAGCGGCCCAGGTGAACAACTCCGCTGCTCCGTTGCCCGGCAGGACCCAACCAGGATCAAGAAGACCATGCGCCTGGGCCATGGCCTCCCGCAAGGCCTGATAGGCAGGGTCGGGATAGGGCGCCACGTGATCGTTCAACGCTCGGCGCAGGGCTTGGCGCAGGCTGCGGGGCGGCCCAAACGGCACGAGGGAAGCACTGAAATCCAGAATCCGGCGGGGATGGCGGTTCAGCCGACGGGCCAGTTGATACACGTTGCCCCCATGGCGTGGCGGCACCTCCCCCTCAGCGTGAGGCATTGGCCATGGTGCGCTGCCCGGCCAAGGGTGCTGACAGCGCTTCCGCAAGGGGCGCCGCCCCGTACCTGGCCTCCAGCAGATCCATCACTGTGCGGCCAAAGTTGTGGGGATTGCGCGCAAAAGCCTCCAGGCAAATGCGCCCGAAGGCGCTGCCCATGGGTTCCGGGTTCCACAGCAGCTTGCGGGCCACCCAGGGCATCATGCTCATGGGGTTGTAGCCGGGCTTGAGGAATCCCTTGTCCAAGGCGTAGCGCTCCAGATGGGTGTGGGGTTGCAGGCCGATGAAAAAGATGGCCGGCTCCACCTGTTCCGCCCCGAAAACAGCTTCCAACTCCCGCTGGAAGGCCACGGTTTGGCCAATGGTCTCCGGTCGCTCATCAATCACGTTGAATGAATAGTTGACGGAAATTTTTTCCTTAAATCCCGCCCGTGCCAGCAGACAACAATTCTCCAGAACGACGCGCAAATTGTAACCCATTCGCATCTTACGGACCAGTTCCTGGGAACCGGAGGTGATGCCGATTTCAAAATAACTCATGCCGCTTTGGACCATGAGTTGCGCCAATTCCTCATCCAGGTTATCGGCACGGATATAGGCAGCCCAATGAATGTCCGTCATGCCTGCGGCAAGAACGGCACGCAACAATTCCTTGGCATCAGCAATGTAGCGTCGTGCCGGAATGAACTGGGCGTCCGTGAACCAGAATCCCCGCACACCCCGATCATAGAGTTGACGCATTTCCGCCACCACCTCGTCCACCGGATTGAGGCGCACCTGCTTGCCCTCCACAACGGTGTAGACGCAGTAGCAGCAGTTATGGGGACAGCCCCGCTTGGTCTGCACGCCCACGTAAAAATCACCGCCTTCCAAATACCAGTTGAACTCGGGCCAAATGGCCTCGATATAGTCGTAGTTGCAGGCGGTTTTGGGCAGGGGCGCGGGCTGTTCATGGATGAGACCCGCCCGGGGAGCCTCCCCCACCACGTAGCAACGCTCAGCCGCCAGGCTTTTCCCCTGCAGCAGCGCTTCCAGCAGCCGCTCCCCTTCGCCAACGGACACAACCGTTCCCCGGGGAAGCCGGGACGCCAACTGCTCGTAGAACACACTTACCGCACCGCCTCCCACCACCAGCCGGGCACGGGGATGGTGGCGCCGCGCCTGGGCCAGGCCCATGCGAATCAGGCCCAGGTTGCGCCGAAGCTCTGCGTAGTAGCTCCAGGTGAGCCGCAGCCCCCCCAGGGCGCCCCGCAGGCGGCGCAGGGGATTGGCTCCATAGAACGCTTCAAAGGAATACTGCAGCGGATTGCCCCCCCGTCCGTCCACGGGCGCGTAAATCTGAATGTCTCGCCAGGAAAACACCAGTACGGTGGGCTGCCACTGGTCAACGGTTTGGCGGAGCGTGGCCCGAACATTCAGCGAAGGCACGGTGGCCAGATCCAGAATGCGCTGGGGCAGTTGGGGGAAGACTTTATGAACGTGGTCGGCCAGGTAGACCGGCCCGATGGGGAAGATGGGGTTGCAGGGGAGCCGGATGTAGAGGATGCGCTCCTGCACAGCGGGAAGAGTTCCGACGAACTCAATGGTGGGGTGGGGTGGCAGGAGGCTAGCAAGGGCAGCCGGGGCGCTGTGGTTCCGGGGCTGTCAAGGCCTTCAGCGCCAGCAGCGCCGAGAAAATCCCTGTCCCGAAGTGGAATCTGCCCAATTACGCAATATTTCCACACCAATCGCAATTTTCCGTTACAGTCTGTTTGTGGGGCGGATTACCCGCCTTGCTTACTTCTCCATCATCTGTCCTGATGACCACTACGCTTCAGCAGCGCCAAGGCGCTTCTGGATGGCAGTCCTTCTGCGACTGGGTAACCAGCACCGACAACCGGCTCTACGTGGGTTGGTTCGGCGTGCTGATGATCCCCACTCTGCTGACTGCCACCACCTGTTTCATCATTGCCTTCGTTGCCGCCCCTCCGGTGGACATCGACGGCATCCGCGAGCCCGTCGCCGGCTCCCTGATGTACGGCAACAACATCATCTCCGGTGCTGTTGTGCCGTCTTCCAACGCCATCGGTCTGCACTTCTATCCCATCTGGGAAGCAGCCTCCCTGGATGAGTGGCTCTACAACGGCGGCCCCTACCAACTGGTGGTCTTCCACTTCCTCATTGGCGTTTTCTGCTACATGGGTCGGGAGTGGGAACTGTCCTACCGGCTGGGGATGCGCCCCTGGATTTGCGTGGCCTACAGCGCTCCTGTGGCTGCCGCTTCCGCCGTGTTTCTGATCTACCCCTTTGGGCAGGGCTCCTTCTCCGACGGGATGCCCCTGGGGATCTCCGGCACCTTCAACTTCATGCTGGTGTTCCAGGCGGAGCACAACATCCTCATGCACCCCTTCCACATGCTGGGTGTGGCGGGTGTGTTCGGCGGCTCCCTCTTCTCCGCCATGCACGGCTCCCTGGTGACCTCCTCCCTGGTGCGGGAAACCACCGAGAGCGAGTCCCAGAACTACGGCTACAAGTTTGGCCAGGAGGAGGAGACCTACAACATCGTGGCCGCCCACGGTTACTTCGGTCGTCTCATCTTCCAGTACGCCTCCTTCAATAACAGCCGCAGCCTCCACTTCTTCCTGGCGGCCTGGCCGGTGATCGGCATCTGGTTCACCTCCATGGGGGTGTCCACCATGGCCTTCAACCTCAACGGCTTCAACTTCAACCAGTCCATCCTGGACAGCCAGGGTCGGGTGGTGAACACCTGGGCGGACATCGTGAACCGCGCCAGTCTGGGTATGGAAGTGATGCACGAGCGCAATGCCCACAACTTCCCCCTGGACCTGGCGTCTGCCGAGTCCACCACCGTGGCGCTCACCGCTCCAACCATCGGCTGAGTCGATGTCTACGGCATGGGCGCCAGGAGTGAATGCTCCCGGCTCCTTCCGCCTTTTGCCCCCGCTGTGGCGGGGGCTTTTTTGTGGTTTCTCTCCCTGAGGACCCTGATACCTCCCTGTACACTGGGAGGACCAGCATCAATTGTCATTTTTGCGTCCCATGCCCACTACCCTGGCCGCTAGAAGCATTGCCCTCAGCCTGTTTTCCGGTGCCGGCGGTATGGACATCGGTGTTGACGCGGCCGGATTCAGGACCATGTGTTCCGTAGAACTAGACCAGCATGGAGCGGAAACCCTACGTCGCAATGCACGTGGAAAGACAGTTTGGCAGGTAGATATCCGTACCCTGGATACCAGGCAAACAGGTGAGTTGTTGGGGGTATCTGCCGGGGGCTTGGCTCTTTTGCATGGGGGTCCACCATGTCAGCCCTTTAGCCAAATCGGGAAGCAGAAAGGAATTGATGATCCCCGGGGTTTATTGGCCTTCGAGATGGTGCGCTTTGCTTCAGCGCTACGGCCCATCGCGATCATTATGGAACAGGTTCCTCGATTTCTTAATCACGGACTCGCAGATATTTTGTCAGATGAACTAAGCAAATTGGGATACGAATTGCATATAGCAGTACTCAATGCCGTGAATTATCATGTGCCTCAAGATCGAAAACGGGCTATCATTGTTGGCGTACCTAAAGGAACAAGGTACACCTTCCCCACGCGGACACATGTATGGGATGCAACGGTAGGAGATGCGCTAGAAGATCTGCCCCCAGCCGCTTCTCCACCTGATACTCCTGCCCTAGCAAATCATGTAGACATCACGCCGCCCCGCGACCGTGAACGTATATCCTATGTCCGTGAAGGTGAATGGCTTTCTAAGTCTAAAGCTCCACCGGAAATCATTCAACGGCTCACGCTAAAAGACTCAACGAAATTTCGACGTCTAGATCGCGACAAGCCATCTCTCACGCTTCGTTGTGGAGAAACTCTATATCATCCGATTGAGGATCGTTACTTAACTCCAAGGGAAGCCGCCCGCATTCAGGGGTTTCCCGATTCACATGTTTTCACCGGCCCTATTCGACGCCGCACAGGCGTTGTTCCCAATCTCGATCAGCACCGCCAAGTGGCAAATGCCGTTCCTCCACCACTGGCTCGGGCAGTTGCTCAAAGCGTAAGGGCCTCATTGTGTCTATAGTCAACGAGCTTTACGGGCGCACCCTCACCACAAGCGGCGCATATGGTGCAGACATCCGCCAAGCCCGATGCCCACACATGGACAACCGCTTATGCGACGGTGGGGGCAACCGGGACATGATGCGCTGGCCCGCAAAAAGCGAACCATTGGCCTCGCTTTTTGATTCGTCGGTAGGGCGCGAAGGCGGCGGTTTCATTCCTTGTGGCGTGTGTTCGGTTGAGTCCGGCAGGGAGCAGTGGGCAGTTTGTCCCCGCCGTCTCCTTGCGCTGGATGTTATCAATCCATCGCCACAGCAAAGCCCTTTGCGTGACCGGGTGTTGAAGTTGGCGGGATTCCGTGAAGGTGAGACTGTACAGGTTTGGTCGGAAGTCACGTTGAGGGATAAGCATTTTAACTATCGTCTTGACTACGTACTGCGCAATGGCAGCGCACCTCCCTGCATTGTTGAAATCATGACGGCTTCCACCTCTGGAGGCAACAAAGAGAAGCGGACAGACATGCGCTCCGCCTTTTGCGATGCAGTTTTGTATGCAACTGGCCTCTTGCCAGAGCGCCGCAACTCACCCGGTGTCAACATAAGACAGGTATGGGCACGTATGGCGTCCCAAATGATCGTCAAGTCGGAAATCGCAAACAAGTGGGGTGGATGTACGATATGGGTTATACAAGATACATTGATGTCCTACATTGGAGCACAAACAGGACTGAAGCTGGATATGTTGCGGTCTGCATCATGGGAAGCTGGAGAGGTCAACGTCATATCGGCGAGCCTTACTTCTCCTTCTGATTTCTCATTCTATTCCGGTCCAGTACATGCACGTTTTCCTGGGGATGCGTGCTGGACTGATTTGCTTAGTGCATCCGCCATACCCCATCAGGAGGTGCTGGTTAAAAAACTGACCGATGAGACTATGGCGGCGCACTTTACCTTCCGGGAAGGTACGCCGTGAGCAGCGTCCACCCGATGTCAACCGAGAAGAAGCATGGCTGTCCCGTGACCACGAAATGTCTGAAGAGGGGCAACTGCATTGGCCTGGTTCCAGTGACATGGGACCTGCACCCTTGACCCGATTCCCGTAAGGTGATGCAAAAACACCATGGCCAGCAGCTTCGGGACCCTGTTTCGCATCACCAGCTTTGGTGAATCCCATGGCGGTGGCGTCGGCGTGGTGGTGGATGGCTGCCCCCCACGGTTGCCCTTGGACGTGGTGGGGATTCAGGCGGACCTGGACCGGCGCCGCCCCGGCCAGAGCGCCATCACCACGCCCCGCCAGGAGGCGGATCAGGTGGAGATCCTCAGCGGCCTGCTGGATGGCGTCACCCTGGGCACCCCCATCGCCATGGTGGTGCGCAACAAGGATCAGCGGCCTGGGGACTACAGCGCCATGGCCCAGACCTTCCGCCCCTCCCATGCCGATGCCACCTACCAGGCCAAGTACGGGATTCAGGCCCGCAGCGGTGGCGGCCGCGCCTCGGCCCGGGAAACCATCGCCCGGGTGGCGGGCGGCGCCGTTGCCCGTCAGTTGCTGCGCCGCCTGCACAACACCGAGGTGGTAGCCTGGGTCGAGCAAGTGCATGACATTGTTTCCCAGGTGGACCCTTTAACCGTCAGCACGGCTCAGGTGGACGCCACCATGGTGCGCTGTCCGGATCCGGCGGTGGCCGAGGCCATGATCACCAGGATCAAGGCCATGGGCCGGGAAGGAGACTCCCTGGGTGGCGTGGTGGGTTGTGTGGCGCGCCACTGCCCGGCGGGGCTGGGGATGCCGGTGTTTGACAAGCTGGAAGCGGACCTGGCCAAGGCGGTGATGTCGTTACCGGCCACCAAGGGCTTTGAAATCGGATCGGGCTTTGCCGGCACCCGCCTGCGGGGCAGTGAGCACAACGATGCCTTTCTCCCCACCGCTGACGGCTCCATCCGCACCGCCACCAACAACTCCGGCGGCATTCAGGGGGGCATCAGCAACGGGGAGCCCATCACCCTGCGGGTGGCTTTCAAGCCCACCGCCACCATCCGCAAGCCCCAGAACACGGTGGATGCCAGTGGGGCTCCGGTGGTGTTGGCGGCCAAGGGGCGCCATGATCCCTGTGTGCTGCCCCGGGCGGTTCCCATGGTGGAGGCCATGGTGGCCATGGTGCTGGCCGATCACCTGCTGCTGCAACAGGCCCAGTGCAGCCTGTTTTGAACGGCCCCATTCAAGGAACCTCTGAATTGGTCCATCAGGCTCAACGGGCATTCCTTTGATTCGGTTCAGGGCTTCGCAGCGTGGCCACCAACCCTGGGGATTGCCCTGCTGGGGGGTAAGAACACCCCCCTGTTGAGGCGCGGGTGTCAGAAGAGGAGTGAGAAGCGGAGACCGAGGGAGTGATCCACGGCAGCGTCTGCGGAGGAGGTTTCCTGCCGTTGGCCTTCGAGGGAGAGTTCCCAGTCTTCAGCAGTGTGACCAGGCTGGGGAGCATAGGGCCTCAAAGCCCAGAGGAGACGGTAGGAGGTGGTGTCTGAAGCCAGCGCCAGGCCGATGCCAGGGGTCATGGTGAGGCGGTTGTTGAAGGCGGGGAGGCCGTAGGCCAGGGTGGCTTCAAAGTGATGGGCGCCGTTGCGCTGGGGATCAGCAT
>VXNS01000050.1 GCA_009840445.1 Synechococcus sp. SB0662_bin_14 | reverse complement strand
CCACGGACGTGCTGGCCTTCGCCAGTGGCCAGGAGGGTCCCTGGTTGGCTCCGGCCCCAGGGGAAGCGCTGGAACTGGGGGATATCGTCGTTGCATGGGAAACGGCTGAGCGCCAAGCCGGGGTCAGTGGCTGGTCCCTGCACCAGGAGCTGGTCTGGCTGCTGAGCCACGGCCTCCTTCACCTGCTGGGCTGGGACCACCCCGACGACGTCAGCTTGGCGGCCATGATGGAACGTCAAATCCTTCTGCTGGAGGCCACCGGCCAGACAACCCCTGAGGATCGGGCTAAGGTTTGGTCATTGCCTGGGGAGCCCTTTGCAAACCACCAGTTCACCTGAAACGTCAGTGATGCGCCGGGGGCGAGGAACAACGAGGATTGGCGCCTACAAGGTGGCCCCAGGTCTGCCGGCCAGTGTTCGGTATGCGGCCCAGGGGCTGGTCTACGCCTTCGCCAGTCAACGGAACTTCCGCCTGCAACTGGCCATGGGTAGCCTGGCCCTGGCCTTGGGCCTTTGGCTGCGCCTCAACGGGTTGGAGTTGGGGCTGCTGGTGCTCACCGTGGCCGCCGTGTTGGTGCTGGAGCTGCTGAACACCGCCACGGAAGCCGCAGTGGACCTGGCCATCGGACGACAGTTTCATCCCCTTGCCCAGGTTGCCAAAGATTGCGCGGCAGCAGCGGTTTTGGTGGCTGCCATGGCTTCGATTCTCATTGCCCTGCTTCTGTTGTCCCCCCCCCTGTGGCAACGCATTGCGGGGGGATAGCGATGCTTCTGGTGATCGACAATTACGACAGCTTCACCTTCAATCTGGTGCAGTACCTGGGGGAGTTGGCCGTGGATCATCCCCTTGCCGCCAGCTTGCGGATTGAGCGCAACGATGCGCTGACGGTCCCGGAGTTGGCCGCCCTGCGGCCCGCGGCGGTGGTGCTCTCCCCAGGTCCTGGCGACCCGGATCAGGCTGGGGTGTGCCTGGAGGTGATTCACCGGTTGGGACCCACCACGCCCATGCTGGGGGTGTGCCTGGGTCACCAGGCCATGGCCCAGTGTTTTGGTGGCCGGGTGGTGCGCGCCAGCCAACCCATGCACGGCAAGACCTCCACGGTTCATCACCAGCGGGAAGGGGTGTTCTCCGGTTTGCCCCAACCCTTGACCGCCACCCGTTACCACTCCCTGGTGGTGGAGCGCTCCACCCTGCCCGACTGCCTGGAGGTCACCGCATGGCTGGAGGATGGTGAGCAGACCGTCATGGGCCTGCGCCACCGCGCCCATCCCCACCTGCAGGGGGTGCAGTTCCACCCGGAAAGCGTGCTGACCCAGGCGGGACACCAGTTGCTGGCCAACTTCCTGCGGCTGGCCGCTGGTTGAATCCTGCTACCTTCTGCTTGCGAGGCAAATCCGTCAACCTGATAACAGGCAGCAATGGTGTACGACCGGTTTCTTGGAGGATGGTGCGCTGCCGTCGTCAGCCTGGCGCTGGGTTGGTGCTGGGGTGTGGGCTCGCCAGCCACGGCGGAGCCCACCGTGCAGGTCACCACCTACGGCCACAGCGCTCTGCTGTTCGAGAGTGAGGAAGGGCGATTGTTGATTAATCCCTTTCGGGCTGTTGCCTGTGCTGCGGGTCTGGCGGAACCTCGTCTTGCCGTGGACCTGATTCTGGCCAGCAGCAGCCTCCCTGACGAGGGCGCCCCCGTGGCCCGTGGCCTCTTCCTCAACTCCCCCGGCTCCTATCGGCTGGCCGACGATTGGCAGGTGGAGGGCTTTGCAGTCCCCCATGACCACGTGGGGGGGCATCGCTTCGGGGAAGGGGTGGTGTGGACCTGGCGGCAGGCCGGCCTGCGCATGGCCCACATGGGGGGTGCGGCGTTGCCCCCCACAGCGGCGCAACGCATCCTGCTCAGTGGTGTGGACGTGCTGGTGGTGGCCGTTGGCGGGGGTAGCAAGGTGCTGGACGGGGTCCAGGCGGCCCAGGTGGTCGGCGCCATCAAGCCCCGCCTGGTGATTCCTGTGCAATACGCCACGGCCCCACCCCCTGAGGGGTGTGACCTGGCCACCATCGACCCCTTCCTTGAGGCTCTCCCCGCCGCCGTCCCCGTGGAGCGTCCAGGCCCCACCGTGGTACTGAGCGACGCCCTGCTGGGTGACGGCACTGCCGTCCACGTGCTGGAGCTGGATTCACGCTGACCATGGCGATGGATGCACAGGTGCAGGGTGGCTCCCTGGCCATTGACCTGGGGACCAGCAATACGGTGGTGGCCCACCAGCCAGCCGCTGGCGGCCCGCCCCGTCTGCTGCGCCTATCGGCCTACAGCGCCCCGGATGAGCCCATTGTTCCCACCCTGCTGTATTGCGCCAACGACTGCACCACCCCCCAACGGTCGTCCTCTCCACACCCCTGCCTTGTGGGACGCCAAGTGATTGAGGCCGGTCTCCTGGAGACCACGCACCAGCCTCCCCAACCCCCTGCCGAGCTGTATTGCCACTTCAAGCGCTCCATTGGCGCCCGTCCCCGTTCCCTGGAGGTGGAGCGGGCTGAACGGGGCGGCGCCTTGTTTCTGGCCCATCTCTGGCAGGCCCTTCAGTGGCAAACGCCACCGGAGCGGTTGGTGCTCACCGCCCCGGTGGACGCCTTTGCCGGTTACCGCCGCTGGCTGCTGGATCACGGTGGCAGGCTCCCTGTCCCGGAACTGGCCCTGGTGGATGAGCCCACGGCGGCGGCCATCGGCTCCGGCTTGCCCCCCGGCAGCCATGTGCTGGTGGTGGATCTGGGGGCCGGCACCAGTGATCTGGCCCTTGTGCGGATTCAGGGTGGAGAAGGCCAGGCCCAGCCCATCTCCCAGTTGCTCCGTTTTAACGGGAACGACCTGGTGCGATCCTCCCAGCACCTGCGGGTGGCCCGCGTGGTGGGGAAAGCGGGGGCGGCGGTGGGTGGCCGCGACCTGGACCGTTGGATTGCCGCCCACATGGCCCCCCAGACCGGGGAACCACCGCCGGAGGCCTGGCTGAGGGGAGCGGAGCAACTCAAGTGCCGGCTCAGCAGCCATGATCAGGCGACAGTGGACGTCATCCAGGCTGAAGGTGGCGTGATGCCGTGGCAGTTGGAGCGTTCCGCCCTGGAGCGTCTCCTGCAACGGCAGGGTTTTGTCCGCCTGCTGGATAATCTGTTGAAGCAGGTGGCCGTTGCCGCCCGCCGTGAAGGCCTGGATCTGTTGCAGTTGACCGCTGTGCTCCCGGTGGGGGGCACAAGCCGTTTGCCCCTGGTGCGCCGTTGGCTTGAGCAGCGTCTGCCCGGCGTGCCCTGTTGTGACGGGCAACCCCTGACGGCCGTAGCCTACGGGGCGTTGGCCCTGACCCCCAACGTGCAAGTGCGGGACGTGCTGAGCCGTGGTGTGGCGCTTCGCTATTGGGATCGCCGCCAACAGGCCTACTGCTGGCACCCCCTCTACTGGCCTGGCCAGCCGTGGCCAACGGCATCCCCCCTGGAGATGCGCCTTGCCCCGGCCCATGCCCATCAACCTGCCCTTGAACTGGTGCTGGCAGAGGTGAGCGCCGATCTGCGGCGGGAGGTGGTGTTTGTGGACGGAAACCCCCAGTTGCTGGAGGAGCAGGCCCCACCGGCCACCATGAGCCCCTGGCCCACCAGCTTTCCACCCCTGCCGCTCCCCCGGCAGGCCCAACCCGGCCAAGACGCCTTGCTGCTGGCGTTCAGCATCACGGATGACCGCCATCTTCGTCTCCAAGTCACGAGCCTGGTTCATGAACAATCCAGCGCAGAATTCACTGGTGCAGAATTAAAATCCCACCTTGATCTTGGCCCGCTGCGCTGAGCCAATCGTGAACCATGAGCCGCTTCCCCTTGCTGCGACGTTTGTTCCAGCTCACGGTGGTGGCGGCCACGGTCGTCCTGTTGTTCAAGGCGATGGTCTACGGCTGGCAACGTCAGCTGACGCACCGCTTGCAGCGCTCAGCCACGGATGAAGACCACACCGCCTGCGTGGCCTCCGGCGAACAACTGGCCCGTCTCCGTCCCCTGGAGCTTGCCGAAGCCAGGCAATTGGCCCATTGCCGTCGCGTCCTGGCCAGTGACTACTGGGTCACCGGTGAGCACCAAAAAGCCCTGGACCTGCTGGAGCGCCTTGTGGACTCACCCCAGATGGTTGCCGCGGACCAGTTGCAACTCTCCGAATGGGTGCGTCAGCGCCGGGATCGGGCGGTCGAGCATTACCGCCGGGGCGAGCTGTCCACTGCCGTGGCCCTGCTGCAGGACCTGAGTGACGGCCAGGAACCACAGCGGAAGACCTTGATTGAAAGCCTTCAGATTCGCTGGAGTCTCAACCAGCAACTCTATGAACAGGCCGAACGCCTCAGAACCGATGAGCGCTGGTGGGAAGCCTTTAACACCATCAATCAACTGGATCATCCCTGGTGGCGGGCCCATGCCAAACCACTCCAGGATGAAATTGTGACAGCTACCCGGGCCTTGACCGGGCAAGGTGTGGAGCGCGATGGACACAGCGGCAGTGCCCGCCACAACGTCTCCCTTGACGAGCTGGACCGCCGCGTCCGCATTCACTTGACCCGTAGCATGGACTATTGGCATGCCTATTCTCAGGCCTGCCATGAGTTGGGCGGCATGATTGTGGACTATGGTCCCGAGAGTGTCTGTCGCCGTTAAGAACCTGCCAGGGACCGTTGCGGAGAACGGGGTCATCTTGAAACACTCCCTCGGACCCGGCCCTTTCCCCTGTGTTGTGTGTGACAAAATCAACCCCGTACAGTCTCAATGGACAATTGCCATGCAGCCGGGTGACCGGGTTCGAGTGAAGAAATCCATCATTGTCTACAGCCACCCCAAGCACCGGTTGAAACCCTTTGACATACATGGTCAGGAGGGTGAAGTGAAGGAGATCATCAGTACCTGGAAGGAGGGGGAGCCCCTGAGTGCCACTCTCCCCGTGGTGGTGATGTTTGGCCGCACCCGCTTCCACTTCCACGCCGACGAACTGGAACTCTGCTGAGTCGGCCCCTGGCCCCACCGTCGAAGTGTACTTAAGGGGTGGGTGCTGCCGGCAGCAGCACGACTCCCTCCTCCGGGTCCGTGGGCCGCAGGCGCAGCCGGATGAACTCACTGCGCCGCGTGGGCACGTTGCGGCCCACGAAATCAGCCTGCAGGGGCAGCTCCCGATGGCCCCGATCCACCATGACCAGCAGTCGCACCGTGCGGGGATTGCCCCAGGCCAAGAGCGCGTCAAGGGCGGCCCGGGCCGTCCGCCCGGTGAACAGCACGTCGTCCACCAGCACCACCTCCCGCCCATCCACAGGCACGGGCAAGACGGTGGCCTGGGGCAGTTTGGTGGGCACCGTGCGCAGGTCGTCCCGGTGAAAGGTGGGATCCAGGCTGCCCGCTTCAATCACCTGCCCTGCCAGGCGCCCCAACTCCTCCGCCAACACCTTCGCCAAAGGGACGCCACGGCTGGGAATCCCCAGCAGGAGCAACTGGCCGGGGTCATGGGCAGCCTCCAGCACCTGGGAAGCCAGGCGGGTCATGGTGCGGCGCAGTGCCGGACCCGAAAGAATTACCACACAGGGCTGATCTGGAACCATGAACGTTGGGAAATGCTCACTTAACGGGCCGGGATGGAGACAAGCCGCCCGGGAGGTCCCATGATTGTGCAAGTCGCCATCGAAACCAGCCCATTCAATCGCAACCGACCGAAACCATTCCCCCTCCAACCAACCCAACCGAGGAGAACGATCACCGGTGACCGCAGTTCCCATTGCCCGCAGCCAGAACGCCACCTTGGACAGTCGTCATCTGCCCGTGGATGGTCAATCCCAAGAGGCGCCTGTGGTGCTGGCGATTCTGGACGGGTGGGGACACTGTGAGAGAACTGCGGATAACGCCGTCCGCATGGCCGCGACACCCAACATGGATACCCTGTGGCGGACCTGCCCCCACGCCTTGATTCAGGCCAGTGGGTCTGCCGTGGGGTTGCCGGACGGGCAGATGGGCAATTCCGAAGTGGGTCACCTCACTATTGGTTCCGGGCGGGTTGTGCGCCAGGAACTGGTGCGCATCGGCCACGCGATTCGGGATGGATCCTTCCAGCGCAACGCCCAGCTCAACGCCCTGGCACAGCGCCTTGAGGAGCGAGGCTCCACCCTCCACCTGGTTGGTCTGTTGTCTGACGGCGGGGTCCACAGCCATGTGCATCATCTGGCGGGACTGCTGCGCTGGCTTGCCGGCCGCCGGCTGTCCCGTGTCTGTGTCCACGGCATCACCGATGGACGTGATACGGCGGATCGCGCCGGTCTGGAGCACGTGAAGACGTTGCAGCAGTTGACGGCCAGCCTCAACTGTGGCCAACTCACCACCCTCTGTGGCCGCTACTGGGCCATGGATCGTGACCATCGCTGGGAACGCACCGCCAGGGTCTACCGCCTGCTTACGGAGAACGACAGCCCCTATCATCCCGATCCTGCGGCTGCCGTTGAAGCCAGCTATGCCGAAGGGATCGGCGACGAGTTTCTTGAGCCCCACCGCTTCGGGACGGGGGTCCTGAAGCCGGGGGACGGGTTGATTTGCTTCAACTTTCGTCCGGACCGGGTCCGTCAGATGATCCGTGCCCTGGTTCTGGAAGACTTCGACGGCTTTCCCCGCCCCACGTGGCCCGGTCCCCTGGACGTGGTCACCTTTACCCAATACGAGCGTGGCCTGCCGGTGGGCGTTGCCTTCCCCCCCCAGCCCCTGGACCACCTGCTGGGGGACGTGGTGGCCGAGAGTGGTCTTCGCCAGTTCCGCATTGCCGAGACGGAAAAATATCCCCACGTGACCTATTTCTTTAACGGCGGCAGGGAACGGCCGTTGCCGGGAGAGGATCGCCACTTGGTGCCTTCCCCCAGGGTGGCCACCTATGATCAGGCCCCGGCCATGTCCGCATGGGAGGTGACCGATGGCGTCATCAGCGCCATTGCCAAGGGGGTCTACTCCTTGATCGTGGTCAATTACGCCAACCCGGACATGGTGGGCCATACCGGAATCATGGATGCGGCGGTGCAGGCCGTTGAAACGGTGGATGCCTGCGTTGGCCGCATCGCGGAGGCCACCCGTTGGGCCGGGGGCACCATGCTCATCACGGCAGACCACGGCAACGCCGAAACCATGCGTTTAGCCGAGGGCAAACCCTGGACAGCCCACACCACCAATCCCGTACCGTTGCTGTTGCTTGAAGGGGAAAAGCGCAAGATCTCCGACGACGACAACCCTGTGGAGTTGCGGGACAACGGCACGTTGGCGGACCTGGCACCCACCATCCTGGACATTCTCCAGATCCCCGTGCCGCCGGCCATGGGCGGGCACAGCCTCGTTGCTTCCCCCTCCCGGATACGACCTGGCGCTGCCGGGCGCACAGCCCAGGCGCTGGGCGTTTAGGGTGGTTGCCGGTCCTTCACTCAGCGACGGTTGTTTCACTCGTTTGCGCTCGTCACCTGGCTGGTCACAGGTGTCCTTCTGATCATCACCGTTCTCCTCCATAGCCCCAAGGGGGATGGCATGGGGGGCATGGCTGTGGGCGCTGCAGCCAGCATGTTCAGCAGTACCCGCAGTGCGGAAAGCACCCTCAACCGCGCCACCTGGACCCTGGTCACCGTCTTTTTGCTGCTGGCGGTGCTGCTCAGCGCGACCTGAACGGCTTCGCCTCAGAAGCCGCCAGCCACCCGACCAAAGCGGGGCCATCGCACCAGCAGCCATTGCAGGAAAAACCCTGCGTAAATCACCAGGCAGAACCATCCAGCCGCCTTGGCCCCCTCCGCGGCCCAGGGGGCGCCGAAGAGAAAATTCAGCACACGGCCCAGCAACTGGCTGAAGCCACCGGGAGGCTGCTGCCAGAGGACACACACAGGACTTGCCTGCCAACCGCTCAGGCAATTCAAGGAGGCCACACTGGCCACCGCCCCCACCGCGCTGAACACCGTGAGGCTCCACCGCCAGATTCGTGTCACCAGAGGTAGGGCGCGCCAGGGGGGGAGATCCGCCAGCTCATCGTTGATGTCTTCCCAGAACCACAGGCTGCCCAGGATAAGCAGATGGGCAGCCACGGCAACGGCAAAGGCCATGGGCTCCGCGCCCGCCAGCAGCAGCACGGTGACGGCCAACAGGCTGGACACCTTCCAATACAGGTTCAGGAGTCTGCTGATGGCCCCCTCCCGCCGCACCGTGGCCCAGATCAGCACCACCAGGGGCAAGACGATGGTGAGAATGACGGCAGCCCGATATTCCGCCCAAATCAGTTGTTGCAAAAACGCAATGCTCATCGTGTGCAGGGTAGGGGAACAAAAGAGGTACCCCTGATTATGGATTGAGTAGGGTCTGATCCACACGTTTGCTTGTGCCCATGTTGTCCTGGCTTCAGCAAGGCCAATCGAGAACCGGTGCGTGGCGCTCTGCCCTCGCCAGTGACGCCTCGCTGGAGCAGGCCATCCAGGACCTGGACCAGCAAGCCTCCCTGCGGGGATTCGGTCTGGCGGATCTGGCGGTGGTGTTCGTCAGCACCAGCTTTGCCAGTGAGCTTTCCCGGGTGCTCCCGCTGCTGCAACGGCGTTTTCAAGCCACCCACTGGCTGGGCTGCTGTGGTGGTGGCGTGATCGGTGTGGATCGCAACGGCCGGAGTTGCGAGCTGGAGCAGCAGCCCGCTGTGGGGCTCAGCCTCATCCGCCTGCCGGGAGCCGTGCTCCAGCCTTTCCATATTGACCTCCAGAGCTTGCCCGACCTGGACGGACCACGGGAGCCGTGGTGCCAGTTGGTGGGCATGTCCCATGACGACTCCGTCAATGGCCTGCTGTTGCTGGTGGACCCCAGCAGCAGCGGCATCAAGGATCTCCTCGGTGGTCTGGACTACGCCTTTGCCGGTGTGCCGAAAGTGGGGGGAATTGCGGCGCCCCATGGCGCCGCCGGCGGTTCCCTGTTGTTTCAAGACAGGCTGTGTACAGGGGCTGTTGGCCTGGCCATTGGCGGTGACTGGACCGTGGAGGCTGTGGTGGCCCAGGGCTGTCGGCCCATTGGACCGGTCTTCGAGGTGCAGGAGGCCAAGCGCAACGTGGTGCTCAAGCTCCAGTCCCAGGGGCTGGAGACGCCGGGTGGTGGCCAGCCGCCGGTGGGTTGCCTCCAGGAGGTCATTGCCCAGCTCAATGCCGACGACCGGGAATTGGTGCGCCATTCCCTCTTTATCGGCCTGGCCAGCAACAGTTTCTCCCTGGCGCCCCCCGCCTCCGAGGACGACTTTCTCGTTCGCGCCATCGTGGGGGTGGACCCCCGTAACGGCGCCATTGCCGTTGCAGACAATGTCCGTGTCGGGCAGCGGTTGCAGTTTCATCTTCGGGATGGGCGCACCTCCCGAGCAGAACTCCGACACCTGCTGGAGCAACAACGTCAAACGAAGGACACCCCCCTGGGCGCCTTTTGTTTTGCCTGTGCCGGCCGTGGCCGCGGCCTCTACGGGGAACCGGACGTGGACAGCAGCCTCTGCCGGACCACCTATCCCCAGTTGCCCATTGGTGGGTTGTTCTGCAGTGGGGAGATTGGTCCCATCCATGGGGTGACCCACCTTCATGGATTTACCGCAAGCTGGAGTTTCCTGTGTCCCAAAGAGGCAGGTGGAGCCGCTGAGGCTCCATCGACGCCACCAAAGGTCTGAGGAGTGGGCTCCATTCGCCAACACGTCAATCCCCTGGGGCGCTTTTTCCAACAGCCCCTGGAGTTGCCGAGCCTGACGGCCCTGTTCCCCCAGCCCCCCCAGCCCCTCCATCTGGATATCGGCTGTGCCCGGGGTCAGTTCCTCATGGACATGGCCGTTCTCTATCCCCAGCGCAATCACCTTGGCTTGGAGATTCGCCGTCCCCTGGTGGAGCGGGCCGAGATCCAACGACAACGGCGGCAACTGCACAACCTGCACTATCTGTTCTGCAACGTGACCGTGAGCCTGGCCTCCCTGGCCCGCCAGTTGGGACCGGAACAGTTGCAGTTGGTGACCATCCAGTTTCCCGATCCCTGGTTCAAGCGCAAACACCACAAGCGGCGCCTGCTGCAAGGCAATCTGTTGAACACCTTGGCGGCGGCCATGGCCCCCGGCGCCCTGTTGTTCCTCCAGAGTGACGTGCAGCCGTTGATGGAGGAGGAGGTCAACCTGGTTCAGGCCCAAGGAGATTTTCTCCGCCAGCCGCCGGATTGGTGGCCGGAGAATCCCCTGCCGGTGGCCACGGAGCGGGAGCAGCTTGTCTTGGCCAGAGGACTTCCTGTGTGGCGCGCCTGCTTCCACCGGCGATCCCCCTTGACCAGGACACAATAATGGGAGCCTGAAGTCGGATCGATTCCGTGGTTAGTCTGCTGCTGGACTGGCAGGGGCTGGGGAGGCGGTGGGAGCCCACCCGCTTGACGCGGCGCCTGCCCCTGCTGGCAGGGCTGCTGTTGCTGAGTCTCTTCACCGTCCTGCCCTTCCTGAGCCGTCCGGGCCTGGTGCTGCTTCTGTTGGGGAGTGGCTTGCTTTGGCTGTCCTGGAGCCTGCTGGAGTCTCCCGGAGCCATGGGAGCCATGGGTCGCTGGCTATTGGTGTTTCTGGCCGTTGCCGTGGTGGCCACAGGGTTCTCACCGGTGCCCCGGGAGGCGCTGCGGGGGCTGCTCAAACTGGTGCTCTACCTGGGGGGCTGGGCCCTGGCCGCACGACTGCTTGCCCACCGCAGGCGTTGGTGGAATCCCCTTCTGGCGGGATTGTTGTTGGGGGGCCTGGCGGAAGCGGTGCTGGCCCTGCGTCAGTTACACGGGGGCGCCATGGCGCTGGCCACCTGGTCGGACACAGCCTCCATTCTCCTGAACACCGAGCGGTTGTACGGCACCTTGGGCAACCCCAATCTGTTGGGGGGGTACCTGGTCCCCATCGTCCCCCTGGCTGTTGGCGCCGCGCTCCATTGGCGCCGCTGGCCCAGTCGCCTGTTCGCAGCGGTGACGGCAACTCTGGCAGGGACGGCGCTGGTGCTCACCTACAGCCGTGGAGCCTGGCTGGGTCTGGCAGCCGGCTTGGCCTGCTTTGCCCTGCTGTGGGTCTGGTTTGCCCTGCCCAGGCGCCAGGGACGGCGGCAGGCGGTCTTTTGGGGTCTCCTGTTGGCGGCGGCGTTGCTGGGGGGTGTGGCCATGGCAGGGCTGCTGGAGCCGCTGCAGGTGCGGCTCCTCAGTGCTCTGGCAGGCCGTGGAGACAGCTCGGTCAACTTCCGCATCAACGTCTGGACGGCGGCCTGGCAGATGCTGCGGGATTACCCCTGGACCGGCATCGGCCCCGGTCAGGATGCCTTCAATCGTGTCTATCCCCTGTATCAACAACCCTTGTTCAATGCCCTGAGTGCCTATTCCATGCCCCTTGAACTGGCGGTGGAGTTGGGTGTGGCCGGGCTGCTGGCGGGGATAGCCGTCTTTTGCCATGTCCTCCACCAGGGCTTGCGCCAACTCAAGGCGGCTGTGGCAACAACGGAGGAGAGGGGCTGGCCCCAAATCAGTGTCATGGCCGCTGTGGTGGGCCTGGGGGCCCATGGCCTGGTGGACACCATCTTCCTGCGTCCTGAAGTGCAGTTGACCTGGTGGCTCTGCATTGCCTTTCTGGCCACTCCACACCAGCCACACCGCCTCCAGGCGAAGACCCATGGTGACCGAGGCGCTGGCGCAACAACGGCGCCTGACTGACGGATTGCGGGTTTGGTGCTACCTTGAATTGCCGTTCTCCCTGGTTGCGGAATCATCCCCCTTGAGCACAGGCACGCTCTACGACAAGGTCTGGGCGCTGCATCGGGTGGCGGAGTTGCCGGGTGGTCAGACCCAGTTGTTCATTGGCTTGCACCTCATCCATGAGGTGACCAGTCCCCAGGCGTTCGCCATGCTGGGGGAGCGGGGTCTCAAGGTGCGGCATCCCGAGCGCACCGTAGCCACGGTGGATCACATTGTCCCCACCACTCATCAGGGCCGGCCCCTGGCCGATCCCCTGGCCGAGGCCATGCTTGGCGCCCTGGAGAAGAACTGCGCGGACCATGGTCTGCGTCTCTACGGCTTTGACAGCGGCCACCAGGGCATTGTCCACGTGATTGCTCCGGAGTTGGGGTTGAGTCAACCGGGCATGACCATTGCCTGTGGCGATTCCCACACCTCGACCCATGGCGCCTTTGGCGCCGTTGCCTTCGGGATTGGCACCAGCCAGGTTCGTGACGTTCTGGCCAGCCAGAGCCTGGCTCTGGACAAGCTGAAGGTGCGCAGGATTTCCATTCACGGGTCCCTCGCGCCTGGTGTCTTTGCCAAGGACGTGGCCCTGCACGTCATTCGTCGTCTCGGCGTAAAGTCCGGTATGGGCTATGCCTATGAATTTGCCGGGAGTTGCGTTGCCGCCATGGCCATGGAGGAGCGCATGACCCTGTGCAACATGGCCATTGAAGCAGGGGCGCGCTGTGGCTATGTCAACCCCGATCAGGTGTGTTTTGACTATCTGCACAATCGACCAGAGGCCCCCCGCGGGGCGGCCTGGCACCGCGCCGTCACTTGGTGGCGCGGTCTTGCCAGTGACGCGGATGCCGTCTATGACGACGAGGTGACCATGGATGCGGGGGAGATGGCGCCCATCGTCACATGGGGCATTACGCCAGGGCAGGCCATGGCGGTGGACGCGGTCGTCCCCACACCGGATCAACTGCCTCCCGGGGAGCGACCTCTGGCACAGGAGGCCTATCGCTACATGGATCTGCGGCCAGGGCAGCCCATTGTGGGAACCCCTGTGGATGTTTGCTTTATCGGGAGTTGCACCAACGGCCGCCTCAGTGATCTACGGGATGCGGCGCGGGTGGCCAGGGGGCGACACGTGGCCCATGGCATGAAGGCGTTTGTGGTCCCTGGTTCGCAACAGGTGGCCCGGGCCGCGGAGGCGGAGGGTTTGGATGCCGTCTTTGCCCAGGCCGGCTTTGAGTGGCGCCGGCCCGGTTGCTCCATGTGCCTTGCCATGAACCCGGACCGGCTGGAGGGGCGCCAACTGAGCGCCAGCTCCAGTAACCGGAATTTCAAGGGGCGCCAGGGCTCGGCGTCTGGCCGCACTTTGCTGATGAGTCCGGCCATGGTGGCAGCCGCCGCTGTCAGCGGTGTGGTCACTGATGTGCGCACCCTGTTGAGTCACGCAAAAGACACCGGAAGAGGGTCTGTCCCATGACTCCGGCGCCCGTCACCACTGTGGAAGGCAGGGCAATCGCCCTCCACGGCCACGACATTGACACGGATCGCATTATTCCAGCTCGGTTCCTGAAGAGCATCAGCTTTTCCGGTCTGGGGGACCATGCCTTCGCCGATGACCGGGCTGCTGCTGGGGGACGCCATCCCTTTGACTGCCCGGAGCACAAAGGGGCCAGGATTTTGGTGGTCAACCGCAATTTTGGCTGTGGCTCCAGCCGTGAACATGCTCCCCAGGCCCTGCGCCGTTGGGGCATCGCCGCCGTGGTGGGGGAGAGTTTTGCCGAGATTTTTGCGAGCAACTGCCTTGCCCTGGGCATGCCCTGCTTGAGGGGGGATACAGGGGTCATCGAACACATCCAGCAGGTGGTGCAGGAGCAGCCCCATGCTCACTTTTGCCTCACACTGGCAGCGTCTACGCTCCATGGGCTGGACCACCATTGGCCCCTGACCATCGAGAGCGGCCCCCAAACCATGCTCGTGAATGGTTGCTGGGATGCCACGGGCCTCCTGCTCAGCCATGGGCAGGAGTTGAGTCGGACAGCCTCACAGCTTCCCTATCTCAACGACTTTTCAGGCTTTGCACTGCCCGGCTGATCATCGGTTGTGGGGCAGCCAGGACGACGGCGTATAGGGGATAAAGGGGGTCCCGGTGCCCTGCCAGTCAAAGCCGTTGACGCGAATCTGCAAGCCACCCAGCCTGCGCTCGGGGCTATAAAATAGCCCCGCACTATAGGCACGCCGTTGCCATCTTAGCTCGAAGATAGAGTCAACTCTGTTGCCATATCGTTCTGATCTACCATCCACGTTGTAGGATGCACTGGCTGCCAAGACCAGAGGGCCAGCTAACTGCTGTGTCCAGGAGATGTGAAGCAAGCCCAAATCCACAGCCCGATCAAAGCTGAACCGACTGAGCTGTTCCACAATAGAGACACTGCCGCCAATAGAAAGCTTTGTATAGTCAACATAGGGTCGGCTAAAATGGCCCATGGTTACATCAGACACCATGCCCAATGTGTAATAGCGTTGACCGCTGTGGTCCCCATAACTTGATGAGTGGGCAATTAAAAATGTCGTGAGGGACGCCTCAGGGCGAACGGGTTGCGGAACGTAGCGCAGTGCTTCCATGGAGTCCTTCAGGGTGTCCCCTTGCCAGATGGGCAAGGTGGAGGTGAGTCGTGCATATCCCGATGCACGCCACGTCTTCCCTGACAGGTCTTGTGTATCAAAGACCGTGGTATTGATGTTTTGCAGGCCCAACCTCCAGAAGAGACGGTTGTGCAAGGAGTCCCAGGACGGGAGTTGGATGTCTTGCTCCAGGAACCCACCAAAAGCCGTGTACACGTCCTGTTCCCCCAGCGAACCGTTCCAGACGCTCAACTGATAGGCAGCGTTGAGGGTGGCCCTGGTTTCACCGAGGAGAGGCATGGTCAACGGGTGCTGGAGATTGGCCTCCGCACGCATCCGGTTGGTGAGATGGTGGGGGGAGAGGGTGGAGAAGTCCGTGCGCAGTTGGAGTTGACCCTGTGATCCCACAGGACGACGATAACGAACATCCAGGCCAAAAAGATCGCCAGCGGAGATGGGGTCCGCCTCGGCAGAACGACGGCCTGCGGAGTCGGTGTCGATCTTGCCGCTCAAGGCGCGCTCCACCATGAACTGAGGCCTCAGGATCAGTTCACCGCCAAGCAGGGAACGGGGCGCCAGGGAGCGCTCCACGTAGAAACCACCGCGCCTGGTCCCGTCGCTGAGGAAAGCCCAGCGTAGACGGTTGTTGTTGAGGTTAATGCGGCGCGGTAGGGGCACCGACAACCTGCCATCCAGCAGACCTCGATTCGTGGCACTGGTGAGGATCAGTGAGCCGTCAGACTGCTCCCGGACTTCACTGTCCCGGCCTTCCAGAACCATTTGGGCCGGCGTCAGCGGATCATTGGTGAGCGCCACCAGAGGACCGCTCCATCCCTCTGGCGTGAGAAAAAGAGCCTTGGCTTGAAAACGCCACCGATGGATCTGGCCCCGCTCCTGGTCCAGGGTCCGGCTCTGCTCCAGGGTCCTGAAGGCGTCTGGCAGCACCGGATCCTCAACACCCTCTCCCTCTTCATCCTCCTCTGTTTCCCTGAGCTGGCCCCGTTCTGTAAAAGCCAAGCGGTATTCCAGTTGCAGGCCCGTCTTGGCAGTGATCCCATGGACCCGCTGATTCACCGGGCTGAACCCTTGGTCCTTCGATTCTGATGGCGCGTCCAGCCCAGCCATCTCCGCCAGCGGGGGCGCCCAATCCCGCTGGTGCTGGGCATAGCCGTCAGGGTTGGGGCAACCCAGGGGTGGCACAAGCTCTTGCTGTCCTGGAGTTACCCGGCCCCCGGAACCGTTGGGGCCGCCCGGTGGCCGCAGGGGGGGACAGGCCATGGGCGGCACCTCGGCCCACGGGGTATCCGGATCAACCGCTCCTGTTGGCGATGTGGGCTGGCCTTGCCAACTCCTGAAATCAAGATCCGCGGTGTGGTGGTCAAGGTTGACAACCCCGTACACATCCCGCAACTCCCCCTGCCGGGTTTCCAGGTTGTAACGTAAGGTGCTGGCCTGGATGTACTGGGATCCCCGCTGAAACCGCACGGCGCCAACGGCTGTCAACAGCCCGGTGACCTGCTCGTAGGTGACCCGTTCCGCCGCTAGATCACCACCGGCAAGCTGTAGCCGCACGTTGCCCTCTGCCACCAGATGGTTCTGTTGGAGATCGGCGTATTGGCGGTCTGCGTGAACGGAGAGGTTCAAGTCTTGCCAAGTGGCCAAACTGCTCTTGGCGCCTTCGCCAGCAGGACCTTCACGGGTAGGGCTCAGGATTTCCCTGCCCAGAGCAGGGCCGTAACCCATCCCCCCCACGCCTGCGAGTATCAGGAGACAGGCAAAAGTCCTCAAGAACGGCAGCGGAGGGTGGTGCTGTGGCCTGTTGTGGAAAGGGTGCCCCGGATCACTCCTCCAGATCCTTGCGGCTCGGGGTGCGGCTGGGGTCACTGGCCAGGAAGCCGAACATGAAGAGACCAATGAAAAAGAAAACAACCGCGTAGACGGAGATCTTGAGGGCAAGCATGGTGTTGGTGGGGCGGGAGCCGGAGTACACAAGAATCCACGGGGTGGAGCCTTGCACCCCGTGCATCCTATGGCCCCTGGGCGGCAGGGGACTCCTGGTCCATAGTCTGTTGCAACGCCTGGCGGCATTCCCACAATGATCCGGTCTACAGTGCAGACGCCAGGCCCGGGAGATCCTCCTTGGCAACTGGATTTACAACATCGCTGGCGCCTGGACACCGGGGCGCCGGCGCTGGCCCGTTACCGTCGCTTGCCCCTTCGTCGGGACTGGCAAGCCCGTGGTGACCTGGTCTGGCCCCGGGGCGGCTGCCCCCTCCGTCTCCACCTTGCCCTGACGACACCGTTGCCCTGGCAAGGTCTGCCCCATGGGGCAGTGGTTTCTCGGCTGGTGCTGCTCTGGTGGGCAGAGACCGCTGTGCTCAAGGTGGACGGCACGCCCCAGCGCCATGGCGACCTGTTTGCCAACACCTGTCGTCTGCCCCTGCCGGACCGCTGGTTGGCGGGTACGCCCCTGCTGCTGGAGTTGGAACTCCGCAGCCCTTGCCATGACGAGGGTTCCCTGCTCCGCAGCGCCGTGGTGCTGGAGCCCCACTGCCGTGACCAGGACCCGCTCGGTCTGTTGAAGAGCACCGAGGCAGACCTCACCGCTCAGGGCAGCGCCGGGGCGGGGCAGACCTGCCCCCGGGAGGATCGGGTCACCTTGCTGAGCCATGCCCATCTGGATCTGGCCTGGCTCTGGCCCGTGGCGGAAACCTGGCGGGCCGCGGTGGAGACCTTCACCAGTGTGCTGAACCTGATGGAGCAGCACACCGACCTCTGCTTTGGCCACTCCACCCCGGCACTGTATGCCTGGCTGCAACAGCACCGCCCAGCCCTTTGGCGTCGCGTCCATGCCCTGGCGGAGGCCGGGCGCTGGGAGCCCTTGTGTGGTCCCTGGGTGGAAACGGACTGTGTGCTGATCAGCACCGTTTCCTTGCTACGCCAACTGGAGACAGGGCAGCGCTGGAGTCGCCAGCACTTCCCCCGGTGGCGCCATGACCTGGCCTGGTTGCCGGACAGCTTCGGCTTCGCCGCAGGTCTCCCCCAAGCGCTGCTGGGTCAGGGCATCGACTGGTTTTTGACCACCAAGCTCAGTTGGAATGCCCGGACCCCCTTCCCCCATCGCCTGTTCCGCTGGCGCGACCCCAGCGGGGCCGAAGTGCTGGCGCTGTTCCCCGGTCCCCTCGGAGGGACAGGGGACCCACGGGCGATCCAGCAGGCCCATGGGGAATGGCGTGCCCACACTGGCGTCAACAGCAGCCTCTGGCTGCCCGGTGTGGGGAACCATGGGGGCGGTCCCAACCAGGACTTGATGGATCAGGTGCAGCTTTGGCGAGGGCATCCCCAACTGCCCCGGTATCGCCATGGCACGCTGCGCAGTTGGTTGGAGGACCTCAAGCCCTTGGCCCCGACACTGCCGGTGTGGGCTGATGAGCTTTACCTGGAGTTGCACCGCGGCTGCGCCACCACCCACCCCGATCAGAAGCGCCACAACCGCACTGCTGAACGGCTGTTGCTGGAGGCGGAGCGTGTGCTGTGGCGGGCTCAGCGCCTGGGCCATGGCCGGCGGGCTCCGGTGGGAGACCATCGGAACTGCCCGGTCCAGCAATTGCAGCGCTGTTGGACAACGCTCCTCTTCCACCAGTTCCACGACATCCTGCCGGGCACCGCCACCGGCGAGGTGTTTGCCCAATTGGAGAGCCAATGGCGGCGTCTGAGGCGCCAGGCCGTCCGCATCCGTGACCAGGCGCTACAGGAGCTTCTCGGCACTGGGTCAGGGCATGGGCATCCACCGGCGGCGGGGAATCACTGGGTGGCGCTCCAACTGCAACCGGCTGGCCCCTGGCCCCGGGTGGTGCGTCTCCCCCGGTCCCGACAGCGACAAGTGTTGCCCCCCATGGCGGGTGTGGGTTGGCGGTGGCTCCAAGGCCCGTCTGACGTGGTTGAACCTTCACTTCACCCGGTGTACATCCACCAGGGTGCAACCCCCGACCATTGGCAATTCGGCAACGGCCTCTGCACCGTGTGTTGTGGTCCCGAAGGTGTCCTGCAACTGTTTTCCCCAGGTGGTCGCCAAGTGCTGGCGCAACCTTTGGCGTTGGGTCGCTGGCAGGACCGGGGCGAGTATTGGGACGCCTGGGATCTGGCTCCTGATCATCGCCGCCATCCCCTTGGCGGCACCAGGCTGGGCCAGCCTGAGCTGCTGGAGCAGAACCCCTGCATGGTGCGATTGCGCTGGCGTGGCGCCTTTGGGCAGAGCCGCATCAGCATGACAGCCTGCCTTGCTGCGGGCAGCCCCTACCTGGACCTGCGCTTGAGCGTCCACTGGCGTCAGGTCCATGAACTGCTGAGCCTGGACGGGAAGCTGGCGCAGCCCGTCCAGCGCTGGGCGGCGGATACGTCCGGCGGGGTGATTGAGCGCCCGGCACGACCACGAACAGCACGGGAACACAGCCGCTGGCATTGTGCGGTGGTCAGTTGGATGGCCCTTCTGCATCAGCAAGGCGGCCTGGCGGTGCTCCTGGACGGTCCCCAAGGGATCCACGTGCAGGACAACCATCTGAGCGTGGCCCTGCTCCGTGGGGCCACATGGCCCGACCCCGGGGCGGACCGGGGCTGGTGGCGACACCGTTTGGGCCTCATGCCCCTTGACGGGGGCTGGTGTGAACACCATGTTCCGGCGGCGGCGGACCACCTGCGCTGGCCTCTCCGGCTATGCCCGACGCCCGACGCCCGACGCCCTGAACCCACACGGCAACTGTGGTTCCCCTGGCCGGACTGGACTCAGCGGCTGCTGGAACTACGGCCCACGGGAGACGGCCAGCAGGCCCGACTCACCCTGCAGCAGTTGGCGCCTTGGCGGGGCAGCCTTTCCTGGCTGAAACCGTTCACCAGGACTGAACTCAGGCCACTACAACCGTGGGAGATCCGCAGTGTGCCCCTGTCCGACAGGGTTCAGTCCTCGTGATCGTCAAAGGGGTCACTCAAGTGCCGGGCAGGGGGACCAAAGGCGGCGTAAAGACCGTAGCCGGTAAGGGCCACCAGCACAGCCATTAACACCATGCTCAAGGTGAGTGCCGGGGGGACGATCAAAAGCTGATTCATTTCATCACAGGCTGCAAAGGATGCCGCCACCAACTGGGCTGAAAACTTAGGATAGTCATCCGAATTCCTGTGCTGGAGCTCGCCCCCATGCCCCAACGGACCCGTCTAGGAGATTTGCTGCGCCCCCTCAACTCTGAATACGGAAAAGTGGTCCCTGGCTGGGGCACCACAACGGTGATGGGAATTTTCATGCTCCTGTTCTTCGTGTTTCTGCTGGTCATTCTGCAGATTTACAACCAGTCCCTCCTTCTCAACGGGGTCAACGTGGACTGGACCAGCCTGGGATGACAGCCTGCCGCAGCAGCCAGGGCGTAGCAGCCGTTGCCTAGGCTTTGCTTGCCGTTGCCCTGCGGGGATGGGATCCATGAGCGTATTTGGTGTCGGTCTGCCGGAGATGGCGGTTATTGCCGTCATTGGTCTGTTGGTATTTGGTCCCAAGAAGCTGCCGGAGCTGGGGCGCACCCTCGGAAAAACCCTCAAAGCTTTTCAGTCGGCGTCCCAGGAATTCAGCAACGCCGTCATGGCGGAGACCAATGCTGTGGAGACATCTGTGCCGACAACGCAGCAGATCACCTCCAAGGCCGCGTCCTCGCCTGTTGAGTCCGCAAACACACCCGAGCAACACGGTGTTGAAGACAAGGATTGAATGGACCTGCGTCTGATTGCCGGCCTGGGCAATCCCGGTACACGCTACGCCGGGACACGGCATAATGCGGGCTTCATGGTCCTTGAAGCCCTGGCCAGCGGGTCCGGGGTTCAATTCCGCCATCAGACCAGACTCAAGGCCCGGCTTGCGGACATCGGTTGGGGTGAGCAGCGCCTGCGCCTCCTCATGCCCCAGACCTACATGAACGCCTGTGGCGTCTCGATCCGCGCTGCCCTGGATTGGTTCCACCTGAAACCCGAGCACCTACTGGTTGTTGTGGACGACATGGACCTTCCCCTGGGCCGCTTACGGCTTCGTGGCGAGGGCAGTGACGGGGGCCACAAGGGACTGCGCAGCACCATCGCACACCTGAATACCCAAGCCTTTGCCCGTCTGCGGGTGGGCATTGGCGCCCCCAGCCAGGATCCGGCGATCCGCAAGGCGGCCACCGTCGGGCACGTGCTGGGACGTTTCAGTGCCGAAGAAGACCCCCTGCTGTCCCAGGTGCTCAACGAGGTGATGCGGGGAATCCGCATTCTTCAGGGGCAGGGATTGGGGGCGGCCATGAATGCCCTCAACGGCCTTCGGATTCAGCCCCACTCCACCTCTGGCGCCACCCACTGAGATGGTCAACCTTCCCGTCACGACAGCACGGCTCCAGGTGCTCAACCAGGATCTTCACCTGGGCCTGTGCACGGGCCAGGTCTGGGCCGGAGAGTTTGCCTGGGTGTTCCATTGGCATTTCCGCCAAGGGAAACTGCGGCTTGAGCCCTCCTTGGGGCGTGCCTTGATCGAGGACGCCTTGCTCCGCTTCCTTCTGCGCTGCGACCACCAGTTGGACGTGGGTGGGGAATACAACTTTTTGGTGCGGGCTACGGTCTGACGGCTGTCTTGAAGGAGCTTGGCGTCACGTGCAGAGGGTGGCCCAAGCCCCGCTCAAGGATCACCAGGGCCGCCAGATCGTCCACCGATCCGGGGGGCTGTCGCAGCCCTTCCGGTAGCAGGCGTTGCCAGCCCCGGGGTGAATGCAGCCGCCAATAGCGCTCCCGTGCCTCCAGGCTTGTGTGGGCCTCGGACACCAGTCGGAGGTTTTGGGCAGGCCACCAAGTGAGCAGGGCCGCCCGCCAGCGGGTGGAGCAGGTGCCGTCACCCAGGTAAAGGCATGACGGTTGGCGCGCCAGCCACCAGTCCTGGAGATGGCGCCAGCACTCATGGGGTGTGCAGATCAAGCAGAGGTCCAGATGTTGCCGGCTGTTGTCGCTGCACGCCAGGCCACATTTGCTGTAGCCGGGGTCCAGGCCAATGGCGCAGCCACCTTTAGCCATGACCGGGGTCCGGGGCTTTACCCGGAGGTGGACTCCGCCAACGGATGCCCAAGTGGAGGGGATCCCCTGTGTCGCTGTCCTGAAGGCTGAACGCCTCCAGGGTGGCTTGGGGATCGGTTCGACGCACCAACGTCCCCACCAGTGTGGTCAGCACTTCATCGTCCAGGATGATCTGCGTGTTCAGTGCCCCCAGCCGGCTGGCCTGGTTGCGGGCCGTAGCCAGGAGCAGGCTGAGTCGCTTGTTCACGGCCTCCGGGGAGCGCTCGTCCTCTTCAACAACCGTGGACGCCAGGACCTGCCCTGCCTCCAGAACCGGGCGACTGGGGCGCACATCGGCGAAGGCCAGCAAGGAGTTCTCCCCCACCAGAACGTTGTTGGCGCTGCGGATGGTGACGATCCAGGTATGGCCGTCTTGCAGGTCCCTGGTGATCTTCTCCACCTCGCTGGTGGGAACGTAAATAAGCTGCTGGGTTGGCTTTTGACCCGGCAGCAGCCGCTCATAGGCCGCCTGGTTGGCCCGATTCAGCAGCCTGTTAATGGCCACTTGGGCCTCGCTGGGGCGAGGCAGGGTCACCTTGGCCATGGCCAGGGGTTCGTTGCTGGCAATAGCCACGTCGCCACGACGTAGCGCTGTAACGCTGCGCCTGAGGGCATCCAGCGCATTGACCTGGGTGTTGATTTGCTCCTGAAGTTCACCCAGTTCCTGGTCCCGCCGATCCACTACCTTTGCCAGCCGGTCCTGCTCGTTGAGCAACTGTTGGCGCTGGCCATCCAGCAGGTTGACGGTGTGCTGCAGCTCCCGGGTTTGGGCCTGCAACCTGTCTGCGCGCTCTGCCAGCCCCTGCACTTCAGCTTCCGACTGGTTGCGGCTGCGCTCTGCGTCCACGAGGGCCTCGCGGCTCGTCGCCAGGGCATCCTGAACCGAGTCCAGGGTTTTCCGAGTCTCGTCCAGATTCTCCCGGGTGGTCCACAGGTTTTCCTCAATGCGACCCAACTCAAACAGCCCCCGGCGCCAGCGGTCGTTGATGGTGATCAACACCGCGAAGCTCAGCGCGGAAATCAGGCTGCCGGTGATGGCGGTGAACACCACGGCGGTGCGCCTGGGGCGCATCCTCAAAAACGAGAGGCGTGCCTTGCCGATGCGTGTGCCCAGGCGGTCCCCCATGACCGCGAGCACGCCGCCCAGCAGCAGGAGCGCAAGAATCAGCAACCAGCCAGACAGGAGTTGTTCTCCGGACGATATGCACCACTATGGGTTTAGCTAAATCGACGCGAGAGGGCCACAGGGTCAAAGATCGTAATTTTCTTGCGATCAATTCTGAGCATTCCCTCGCTGCGCAGGTCCCCCAGCAGGCGGGTGATGGTCACCCGGGTGGAGCCAATGGCCTCGGCAATGGCCTGGTGGGACAACCGCAGGTCGATGGTGATCCCCTGGTCCGCCGGAACGCCAAAGTCGCGGCACAGCACCAGCAAAAAACTCACCAGCCGGGACGACATGTCCCGGTGGGTGAGGGTTTCTATCATGGTCTCCGTCTGCAGGACACGGCAGGACAGGCCCTGCAGCATCATCAAGCCCACCCGGGCATCCGCCTCAATGGCTTGGCGCACGGATGCGGCCGGTGCGGAAATCATTTCCACACGGGTAAAGGCAACAGCGTGGTAGAAGCGGTCCGAGCGGTGGCCGGTCAACAGAGAGAGGACGCCGAACAGACTGTTTTCCCGCAGCAGCGCCACGGTGATCTCCTCGCCGCTTTCATAGACGCGGGAAAGCCGCACCGCACCACACCGCAATAGATAGACCCGCTCTGCAGGATCCCCAGGGAGGAAAATGGTCTTCCCGCGCTCCACCAGGTCCAGGGAACTGCCCGCGAGGCAGCGGATGATTGCGGTGAGTGTTCCCCCGGTGATGGCATCGGTGACGCTCCCGGACGTCTGGCTCGAAGATGCGGTCTGAGGAAAGCTCATGACCAAAGTGAAGGCAGAGGCACGGCGCCCGCAGGCTCATGCTTGCCCATTATTGGAGCCATCACAACCAATGCACAGCACATGGAACGGGACATAACCCTAGAAATGCAGCCACCGGTCTCCTTGTAACCAGCGACACCAAAATCACCCCCTCCCCCTCGCCGCGTTGCAGACCAACCCGCTTCCCGGAAAAGATGATGGTACTTTTGAACCATGACGTTTCTGGCGTTGCCAAAGCTCCTTGACAGTCAAGTGGCACTCCACTAAGAGTTCAGACTTGTTCTGTGCATCTGCAGAACCTTCCCCTTTGTCAGGCTTCACCTGCATGGCCACCACGCCCTTGGGCAGCAATCCTCCTCGTGCGACGACGGGACACCACCCCCTCACCCATGGCCACCGTCCGGGTTTACCGGTATGCGGCCATGGGATCCCCGACCGTTTTGCCCAGCCCGACGGCCTCTTCCAGGTGACTGTTGCTCCCTTCCGGGGCTCCTGCAACGACGTGTTGAGCCAGGCCATCCGGGTTGCGGGCCAGGGTAGCCGGGTCATGGTTGCCCAATTCCTTAACGGTGGCATCAACCAAGGCCCGGAGAGGGCAACGAAGCTCTGCGGTAGTCTGCAATGGATCCGTCCAGCCATTGATTGCTGCCTGATTGATCCCTCTGCCATCACGCAGACGCATCGTCAGGCCGTCAACGCTGTCTGGGCTGCGTCCCGCCAACAACTCTTGTCCGGTGTCCTGGATTTGATGGTTCTTGACGAGTTGGGCTTGGCCCTGGAGTTTGGTCTCCTGGAGGAAGACAACGTGCTCAATATTTTGCGGAAACGTCCCGCCTCGTTGGACCTGACGCTAATTGGCTCAGTGATTCCCGATGCCCTTCTGGACATGGCCAACCAGGTGACACGGCTCCGCTGTCGTCCGTCTTCCGCCCTCCAGCCATGCTGAAAAACGACTCTTGGATTCGGCATCAGGCCCGCCTCGGCATGATCGACCCCTTCCAGCCCCGCTTGGTGCGTCACCTGGACTGTGGGGAGCGGCAACAGCCGGTGCTCAGCTTCGGCTGCTCCTCCTTTGGATACGACCTGCGCCTTTCCCCGCAGGAGTTCCTGGTGTTCCGCCACGTGCCGGGTACGGTGATGAACCCCAAGCGGTTCAACCCGGCCAACCTGGAGCCCACCGACCTGCACCACGACCAGGATGGGGGCTATTTCATCTTGCCGGCCCACTCCTACGGCCTGGGGGTTGCTCTGGAACACCTCAAAGTGCCTGATCACATCACGGTGATCTGTCTCGGCAAGAGTACTTATGCACGCATGGGAATCATCCTGAACGCCACCCCTGCCGAAGCAAGCTGGGAGGGGCACCTGACGTTGGAATTCAGCAACAGTTCCGGAGCCGACTGCCGCATCTACGCCGATGAGGGGATCTGCCAGTTGTTGTTTCTGGAAGGGGAACCCTGTGAAACCAGCTACGCAGCCAGAAACGGCAAGTACCACAATCAACCGGAACGGGTGACCATGGCCCGCATGTGACGGCTCTCAAGTGCGGAAGGGTTGACGGGGTTTGGAAATCGCCGTCAACCCGTGGGCGATCACCACAGGCTGTATGCCGTCAGAGGTCTCCAGTAGCTCCATCTCCCCCTCCACACGCACCCACTGGTCCCGCTGGGGCGGTGGGGCGCCATCCGGCCATTGCACCGCCAGTTGCACCGGTGTGGCGTCGGCCAGGCAGCAGCGCACCAGCAACTGGGCCAGGTGATGCTCCCCCGTTGCCGTCACCAGCACAAAACCCTCTACTTGAATCGGCTCGCCACGGAACAACTGGGGCTGGGGGCTGCCCCGCAGGAGACGCACCCAGTCCACCAGATCACGCTGCTCCGGCGGCAAGGCAAAGCCCGCCGCCAAACCCTCCAACCGGGCGGGAGGACGGTGGCGCGCCAACGTGCTGAACGAGCTACGGGGCGGCGCCAGAACAATCAACAGATTTGTGCAGACCACCAACACCGCCGCCCGCCACGGGGTGGAGCGGCGCGGCCGGTCCACCACCAGCGCCGTCACGCTCCACACAAGCAGCCCCAACCCGGCCCCAATCACCAGACCGTGAAACGCGGGAGCCATGAGCAGTTGAAGGCGGCCACTGGTCCAGCACTGCACCAGGGTGATCCCACAGCACAGGAGCGCCAACGGTGTCCAGCGCCGGCGGGCCACGGCGGATCGCACCCTGGACCAGGGAAATGGGGGGCCAGGTTGGTTCATGGTTCAGAGCATGAGAAAATTGGTCCACTGGCCCGCCAACAAGGCCAGCACGCCACAGGACAAGCCCACGAACACCATGGCCGAGCGGCAAAACACCGTGCCGTAGAGACCCAGGGATTTCAAGTCAATCACCGGACCCAGAACCAGAAAAGCCAGCAAGGCTCCCGGCGTGACCTGGGAGGCGAAGCCCAGCGCCAAAAAAGCGTCCACGCTGCTGCATACGGAGATCACCACCGCCAGCAGCATGAGGGCCAGCACCGAGAGGGTCGGGGCCTGCCCAACGGCCAGCAGCCAGTCCCGAGGCAGGGTGGTTTGTAACAAGGCCGCAACTGCGCACCCCAGAATCAGCAGGCTGGACAGCTTGACCAGTTCGTCCGTGCCATGGAGCACACTGAGACGCCACGATTTGCCCCGACCGGTTGACGGTAGTGGCCTTGGGACAGGATAGGCTGACCCAACCAGGCCGGCGGAGCGCTCCAGCAAGGAGCCCGCACCGGCAGGCTGGTGAAAGCCCCGCTCCTGCAGCAGGTTGGGCGCCAGGATGGCGGCGTCCTTCTGGAAACGCAGCAGGGTAGCCACCAGAAGCGCCATGGCCAGACCCGCTGCGGGACGCGCCCAGAGCAACCAGGGCTGATCCGGAAAGGCAGCCCAGGTGGATGCCAGGACAATGGGATTCAGCACAGGGGCGGCGAAGAGAAACCCCATGGCCGTGGGGAGCGGGCTCCCGGATGCCAGTAGTTGGCGGGTGACGGGCACGTTGCCGCACTCACAGGCCGGCAGAGCAAACCCCATGGCGGCGCCCGTGAGGGGACCCAGGAGGGGATGATCGGGCAGGCATTGGAGCACCGGGCCAGGGGGAAGCCAGTGGCGGGCCATGGTGGCCAGCGCCACGCCAATGAGCAGAAACGGCAGGGCCTCCAGAAACAACGCCTGAAACACGGACCAACTTGTGGAAAGATGGTCAAGCACCATGGCGGCTGTAATGATCCACCTGGAAACAGGCCAAGACTAGACCCCCCATGGGTGTAGGCCCCGTAGGATCATGGGAGGCGGTCCTGTGAAAGAATCCAGCATCACCGCACCATCACAGGCCCGTGAGCGACACCCGGCGACCCATCTTCCCCTTTACCGCCATCGTGGGGCAGGAGGAGATGAAACTGGCCCTGCTCCTCAACGTGGTGGATCCCCGCATTGGCGGGGTGATGATCATGGGGGATCGGGGCACGGGCAAATCCACCGCCATCCGCGCCCTGGCGGCCCTGCTGCCGGAGATTGCCGTGGTGGCTGGCGATCCCTACAACAGCAGCCCCCAGGACCCGGACCTGATGAGCGCCGAGGTGCTGCAACGGCTGGAGCAGGGGGAATCCCTGCCCACCGAGCAACGGCAGGTGCCCATGGTGGACCTGCCCCTGGGGGCCACGGAAGACCGCCTCTGCGGCACCATCGACATTGAACAGGCCCTGAGCAGGGGGGTGCGGGCCTTTGAGCCCGGTCTTCTGGCCCGGGTCAATCGGGGCATCCTCTACGTGGACGAGGTGAACCTGCTGGATGACCACCTGGTGGACGTGCTGCTGGATGCGGCCGCGTCGGGCTGGAATACCGTGGAGCGGGAAGGGGTGTCCGTGCGGCACCCGGCCCGGTTTGTGCTGGTGGGATCCGGCAACCCGGAAGAGGGTGAGTTGCGCCCCCAGTTGCTGGATCGTTTTGGCTTGAGCGTGGATGTGCGCACGGTGCGGGAGGCGGCATTGCGGGTGCAGATCGTGGAGCAACGCAGCAGCTTTGACGGGGACCCCCAGGGCTTCTCCCAGGCTCAGCAGAGCCGGCAACAGGCCCTCCGGGAGCGCATCAGCCAGGCCCGTGAGCACCTTGCCCAGGTGCAGTTGGATGCCGAACTGCGGCTGGCCATCTCCCAGGTGTGTGGTGAACTGGATGTGGATGGTCTGCGGGGAGACATTGTGAGCAATCGCGCCGCCCGGGCCTTGGCGGCCCTGGCGGGCCGTAACCAGGTGGAGGAAGAGGACGTGGCGCGGGTGGTCTGCTGCTGCCTGCGCCATCGCCTGCGGAAAGACCCCATGGAAACCGTGGATTCAGGGGCGCGGGTGGTCAAGGCCTTTTGCAAGGTGTTCCAACGGGCTGAACCGGAGACGCCCGAACCGTTCCAACTGGCCCTCACCTGACGGCTGGAATGGTGAAGGTTCTGGGCATTGATCCCGGGTTGGCGCAGGTGGGCTATGGCGTGGTACACACCGCCGACCCCATGACTCTGCTGGCCTGTGGCATCATCCGCACCCGGCCCGGCCCCAGCTCGGGGGAGCGCCTGGTGGAAATTGCCCGGGATCTGCGCCAGTTGGTGCGGCAACACCGTCCCCAGATTGCGGCGGTGGAGAAGTTTTTCTTCTACCGCTCCAGCAACACCATTGCCGTGGTGCAGGCTCGGGGTGTGGTGCTCATGACCATGGCCCGTCTGCGGGTGCCCACTCTGGAATATGCCCCCACCCAAGTGAAACGGACCCTTACCGGCGATGGCCGCGCCGACAAGGACCAGGTGCTGAACGCGGTGATGCGGGCGTTGGGCCTGGAGCATCCACCCCAACCCGATGATGCGGCCGATGCCGTCGCCGTGGCCCTCACCGCCAAATTCCACCAGTTCCATGACGATCAACAGCAAGGCTGAGTGGCGCCGTCTGCTGCTCCAGCGGCGCAGGAGCCTGGCCCGTGAAGAACGGCAGCAGCGGGCCATGGCCATGGCCACCCATCTGCTGGAGCAGGTGTTGCCCCACCTCAACACAGGCGGGCTGGTGGCCGGTTATGTTGCCATGGCCGCTGAGCCGGACCTGACCCCCCACCTGCACGGCACCGTTGCCATGGCCTTGCCCATGGTGTGTCGTGGTCGGTTGCGCCTGCGGCGCTGGGGCCGGGGAGAACCCCTGGAGCCGGATGACTGCGGCGTGCCGGCGCCACGGGCCACAGCTCAGGTGGTGGGACCCGGCGCCGTTGCCCTGCTGCTCATCCCCGCCGTGGCCATGCACCCGGCCGGGTTCCGCCTGGGCTACGGCGGAGGTTGGTATGACCGCCTGCTGAGCCAGCCCGCCTGGGCCCAACGCCCCAGTTTGGCGGTGTGCTTCTCCTGCTGCACAACCGTCCCCTTTGCGGTGGATCCCTGGGACCGCCCCCTCCATGGCCAACTCACGGAAGAGGGGGTGCAGTGGTGGCGCCATCCCTGGACAGGAGGGCCTGACGACCGGAAACTTTGCGATGAACGTTAAGAACGTCACAGTCCTGTTCCCCCCCGGTTCACAATGGGCAGAGCATTGACCATGTCCCACACCAATGGCCCAGGTATCACGGAAAATCTCCAAAGAGCCTTGTGCAGACGGGGGCCGGCATTCCTTCCCGGCCAAGGTGCTTCAGGAAGAACGGAACCTGACCCGGGCCAGCCACCCCGCCTTGGCCATGATGGTGAGTTCCGTGGTGAACATGGTGCAGAAGGGAAGCCAGGACGGTCGCCACATCTGAGCCCTCCCTTTGGCCATGCTGGTCTGATTGACAGGGGAAGCATGGTAGCGACCGGCAGCAAAACACTGGATCAAATGGTGGAGCGCTTGGCGGGAGCTTCGGATCCCAAGCGCCGCTATGCCTACGTGCTCTGGCTGGCCCGCAAGCTGCCTGCAGCGGAGCCCGGTCTCTTCTGTGACGACAACCGCGTACGGGGCTGTGTGTCCCAGGTCTATGTGCGGGGAACCCTCCAGGAGGGCAAGCTTCACTGGCGGGGAGATTCCGACGCCCAGATCACCAAAGGGTTGTTGGCCCTGTTGATTGAGGGTACGGAGGGCCTGGAGCCCCAGGTGCTGGTGGCCATGAGCCCGGCGTTTATCAAGGAGACGGGCCTCCAGGCCAGCCTCACCCCCTCCCGCGCCAACGGCTTCCTCAATATCTTCAAGACCATGCAAGCCCAGGCCAAGCTGTTGGCCGTTACTCCGTAGCAGCAGCGGTGGCGGCTGGTGCATAGATAGGTTGACGTGTGTACCCGCCACATCCTGGATAACCGGATTAGCAGAGTGGCGGACTACCTGAGGAAGCCCCTGGCCAGTTGTCCAGCAATTCTGGAAACCCTGAAGCACTGTGCCGCCTTTCTGGGGGAAAGAGGGCTTGCATACATTGGCGCCAAAGAACTCAAAGGCCGCCTCAGTACTTCCTTTTCAGCGTGAGCGTTGCCTGTTGATCCTTATTGTGTTATGTTGTTATCACCTTTCTTGGGATCATGTTCTGCCTTTCTCCCATCGCTTTTCTTTCATCTTTTCTTGTTATTTTCTCGCCTTGTCCTGTCTTTGCGGGGCCTTGGGAGCCTTCCTACCTTACAGACGATTTTGGTGAGCGTGTTGTGGGGTCGATTGTGACTTACAGCACTAAGCCTGTAATCAATACTCTTGTTGGAATTCCAGCACTATTGGCAGTCTCTTGTGAACGTGCAGGAAGAGGCTATAGAAATGAAGGGATACGTTATGTGAATATGATTTTACCCAACAAACCATCTATCCATGACAATACCTATTCTTTCACAGATAACGAAACACAGGCAATTAAGTTGCATGTTAAGGTTAATGGAAAGCGTAATGTTTGGAATGGGGGGGTAGATAAATGGGAAGACATCGGACCTTACTACATTACTAGTGTGACCAGGAGTGTGATAGGATCCTACAACAGCCCGATGTTTCCCTTTACACCACGAACAAAGAAACTTGTTGTTGGTAATGAAGGAACTCCAGTGACCTTTGATGTTTCCGGTTGGGAAGACGAAATTAAAAAGCACTGCCCTTAAAAAATGATTCCAAAATACAAAAAACTCTTCTTCAGTGGAGCAGGCTTGAGACTTTGCGCCACCGTATGTAAGCCCTAAAAAGAGTTGGTTCACACAGGTGAACGCTTCAACCGCTGGATTGTCCAGTTGAGCCCTTGGATGCTTGCGAAGGAGATTCCCACAGGAGGGGGTACTGATTCTCCCTCTCCATGCTCACGACACAGGACCGCGACCCTGCCCGCCCATAGGGTGGCGCCAACGCTACTAGCCTGGTAGCGCGCCGTCAGGCGCAGCGGCCCGGTTGGGGAGGGCAGTAGGGGCGTTCTGAGGGCGGGGCTGTTAGCTGTTGCGGGTTGGGCGATTGGGGAGGTGGGCCATGCAGGGGGTAGCGGCAAGCGGAGCCAGGGCCTTGCAGTGGGTCAGGGGTGCAGCGGGCCTTTGAGATGTGCGAAGGGCGTTATGCCGCCACCGCCTTCCAATCCCGATCACACCCGCCCGCCCCCTTTCCCCTCGCCCCCCCGCCCCCCCCAGC
>VXNS01000040.1 GCA_009840445.1 Synechococcus sp. SB0662_bin_14 | reverse complement strand
AACTACCCCTCATCACCAGAGTCCTTTCCGTCGGGTGGGTTCTGAGTTTTTTATAATTAATCGGGTCGGGTCGGGTCGGGTCGGGTCGTGGAGTCATGAGTCTTTACCGGCCCACGGCGCCCATGGCGCTGCTTCTTGCGCTGTCCTTTCTCGGCCTTGCCTCGGAGGCGGTGGCGCAGACCAAGTCCTCCGTCACCATCGCTCCGAAGTCGGGCACGGTGACGGAGGGGGACAACGCCGTGTTCACGGTCAGCGCCCGCCGCCCCGTTCCCACTTCCAATCTGGACGTGGATGTGGTGATCCACGATTTGGGACCCGGTGACTTTGTGCCGAACGGCAACGAGGGCCGGCGGCGGACGGTCACCATCCCCGCCAATGCCGGTTCAGTGGACTACACCGTGCCCACGGTGGACGACACGGCGGACGAGCCCAATGGGGTGGTGAGGTTGACGGTGTTTCCGAAACCCAGGGAATACAGTTCGGGCGGCAGCAGTTCACAGGGAAGAGTCACGGTGAACGATGACGACGAGACCAGTGTCAGCATTCCATCAAGGGGGAGTTTAACGGTGTACGAAGGGGACGAGGAGACCTTCGCTGTTGAAATCAGCCGCGGCCTCGTCAAAGGGGAGAAGCTGGAGATCCCCCTGGTCTTCCCCAGCGACCCTTTGCTGGCCACGGCCACCCGTGGAACGGACTACACCCTGTCCTGCGGCAGCGCCGCCGGCGTCACCTGCTCCAATCTGAACAGTGGCGCGGCGACGGTAACGTTCACCGGCCCGTCAGCCAGTAAGGTGACCATCACCGTGACGGTGCTCCCGGATACCGAGTTGGCAGAACCCAACGAGAATGCGCAGATTGGCTTTTATCTGGGCACGGTGAAGGCCACCGGCCTCGGGGGCGGCGCGGATGGGGCAGGGATAGTCGACATAATCATCAGAAACGTGCGGGGCGCCCTGGTGTTCTCGCCCACGTCCGTGAAGGTGAGCGAGAAGGGGACCGCCACCTACACGGTGAAGCTGTTTTCGGAGCCCAGCGGCACCGTGACGGTGACGGTGGGGGGAACATCCAAGACGGACGTGACGGTGGACACCGACAGCGGCAGGAGCGGCAACCAGAACACCCTCACCTTCACTGCCTCCACCTGGAACACGGCGCAGACGGTAACGGTGACAGCCGATGATGACACCGACACCACCGACGACACCGTAACACTGACCCACAGCGCTACGGGCGGGGGCTACAACCGGGTGAAGGGCAACGTGACGGTGACGGTGGAGGAAGCTCCGGTGATCACCATCACCCCCCGCGGCGGGGCAGTGACGGAGGGGCAAGCACTTCTCTACACTCTCACCGCATCGAAGCCCGTACGCGGCACAACTTTATTTGATTTTGAAGTAAAAGATGCGCCCTCTGCAGATTTTCTTGATCCCGGAAAGTACGTAGTTCAGGCTGGATTTCTCAGGAATGGAGAAAACAAGAGGGACCTAATGATATCCACACCAACTGTGAACCCAAACGATAAGGTGGATGAGCCTAGCGGCTACGTTACCTTTAAGCTACTTCCGCACGGGTTCACCACTCCATCTCGCACACAACCGTACTACACACGCAATCCGGCGAGCGCAAAGTTTCTGGTGAGAGACGACGATCCGACGATCGTGTCCCTGGCGCGGGTGGGAAGCGCCGGCAGCGTGGCGGAAGGGAACACGGTGGAGTTCACGGTGGGTCTGGGCCGTCCCCTCATCAGGGCGGTCATCGGGGGCAAGGCCATTGACGAAACCGTCGAGGTGCCCCTGTCCATTGGCGGCAACAGCGGTGTGGACACCGATGACTGGAGCCTGGCGCTGAAGACCGGCCAAGGTCTCAACACCGGCGTCACCCTGTCGGGCGCGACCACGGCAACCCCCAGCCTGGTTTTCTCCGGCGCGGGGGCGCAGACCGCAACGCTGGTGCTGACGGCGGTGGACGACAACACGGCGGAAACCGGCGAGCGCAGCGACGTGGAATTGGGACCGGACGGCACGGGAGCCAACGGCTTCGACCGCACGGGCCTGGACACCAACGTGGACGGCGGCGCCGATCCGCACCCGACACGGAACAGCTTCTCCGTGGACGTGACTGACGATGCCACACCCGCCAGAACCCTCACCCTCACCCTGACGGGTGACGCCACGGCTGTTACCGAGGGCAACGACAAGACCTTCACCTTGTCGTTGTCGCAGGGCTTGGTGCTTGGAGAGAGCCAATTGGTTGTTTTAAGCATCAGCGGCACGGCAACACGTGGCACGGATTACACGCTGGCCTGCCCAAGTTCCCTGCCTGTGGGCGTAAGCCAATGCAGCCAACTGAATGATGGAAACTTTCCTTCCATCCTGCTGGTTGGTCCGATTACGGGTGAGAGCGTCACCTCGCTCGCTCTCACCCTGAGCGCCACGACCGACACCATTGCTGAGTCCGGTGGCGAGACCGTGGACATCGGCTTCGGCACCCTACCGTCGCCGTTAGGCTTCGATAGCGTTGCCACGACCGACAACTTACCTGTGTTCAGGATCAACGATGCCAGCGGCGGTGGCGGTGGCGGTGGTGGCGGTAACATCGGCGGCGGCGGCGGTGGTAGCGGCACGCCACCGTCCACGGTGGACTTGGCGCCAACGTTTGGTGGTGCGAGTGTTGACGACCAGACATGGGAAGAGGGCAGAGCGATCAGGGAGTTGGTGCTGCCAGCAGCCAGCGGCGGCGACGGTGTTTTGACCTATAGGGTGACGCCGTCGCTGCCTGCTGGTGTGAGTGTGGACGTTGCCACCCGTCGCTTGCGTGGTGCGCCGTTGTTGCCCCAGGAAGCGAGGTCATACAGGTGGACAGCCCGCGATGCGGACGGCGACGAGGCGGCGTTGACGTTCTCCGTGACGGTGAGTGAGGATCCGAAGCGAGAGGGGATAAGGGAAGCGACACGCCGGAGCCTGGCGGAATTGGGCCGGAAGGCCATGACGGCTGCGTTGGACACCATCAGCGCCAGGTTTGGCGCGGTTGTTGGCAACGGCCTGTCGGTAGCGGGTCAGGTGGTGCCGCTGGAGGCTGGTTCAGCGGCGGCTGTGGTGGGAGCGGAGGGTGCCGTGGCATGGCAGCAGCACGGCTCTTCCCTGGGTGCGTTATTGGGAGAGAGCGCCTTCTCGGTGAAGCTGGCAGGACCGTCCGGAGCAGTGGGAAGTGGTGACGCCCCTGCAGAAGGAGGCGGTCCGCTGTGGGCGGTGTGGGGTCGTGGCGATCTGGCCTCCTTTGCCGGGGAGGGGAATGGAGAGACGGAGTACGACGGTTGGCTGCGCAGCGGCTGGCTCGGGCTGGATGCCCGCTCCGGACCTTGGGTGGCGGGTGTGGCGGTGTCCCGTGAGCAGGGGTGGGCGGAGTATCGCACCGTGGCGACGACCGGTCGTCTGGAAACCATGCTGACGGGCATCTACCCCTATGGCCGCTGGAGAGTATCGGATGGCTTGGAGGTGCATGGCGTGGTGGGGGCCGGTTGGGGCGAGGCGCGCCACAGGACGGAGGCAGGGGGAGCAGAGGAGACGGGAGACGTGTCCATGAGGATGGCGTCGCTGGGGCTGCAGCAGGTGCTGGCTCAGGGGGAACGGCTATCCCTGGTGCTGCGAGCCGACGGTGCCATCACCGGGCTGGAGACGGCCCATGGGCCGTCTGCCGTGGAGGGATTGAGTGCCGATAGCTGGCG
>VXNS01000003.1 GCA_009840445.1 Synechococcus sp. SB0662_bin_14 | reverse complement strand
GGTCCCTGGGCATGGGCCTCCGGCTGGGCAAGGCTCACCAGCAGGTACCCCGCCAACACCAGGCCGATGCCCAGCATGGTGAGGCGCTGCTCCCCCAGCCAACGACTCAGGGGACCAATCAGCCCCCCCTGCACCAGGGCCGCCACCACCCCCACCAGCACAAACAGCTTCCCCACGTCCACCGCCTGCCAGGCCAACACCAGGCTGAGGAACGGCACCAGGATGGTGGTGAAGCCGTTGAACACCAGAAAAAACAAGCCGAACCCCAGGCTCAAGCCCCCCACGCAAGGATCCTGGAGCAGTTGCAGCACCTGCTGGAAGGGATTGAGTTGGGCCAGGCTGGGGAGGGGCTGGCGGGCCGTGGGGGGCAAGGTTTCCGGGAGCAGCAGAAAGGTGACCAGGAAATTGAGGAGCGCCACGGCCACGGCCACGGCAATGGGAAGTTGCAGATGCACCTCCGCCAACCAGCCCCCCAGCCCCGGCCCGATGATAAACCCCAGGCCGAACGCCAGACCGATGAGCCCAAAGGCGCGGGCGCGTCTCTCGGGTGGGGTGGTGTCGGCAATCACGGCCTGGGCGGTGGAGGCTGTCCCTCCCGTGGCCCCGTCCAGAATGCGGCCTGTGAACATCAGCGGCAGCCCACCCGCCAGGGCGAGCCAGCCCCAACCACTGGCGGCGCCCCCGAGGCCGGCGCCCACACCAAAAAGACCCACCCCCGCCGCCGAACCGGCAATGCACACCAGCAGCACGGGCCGCCGCCCGAAATGATCGCTCAAGGAGCCGATCACCGGCGTTGCCAGGAATTGGGCCATGGTGTAACTGCCCCCCAACAGGCCGATCACCAGGCCAAGCTGATTGACCGGCACCAGGGGCGCCACCAGAAAGGTGAGCAGAGGGAAGACCACGCTTTCCCCAACCCGGTCATAGAGCAGCGTGAGAAAGACACAGAGCAGTGTCGAGGGGCGCTTCCAACTGGTCATCAATGCTGGTCCCGCGCCGATCCGGCACAGCCCATGGGCGTTCTGAATCCGAATGGGACAAGGCTAAGGTGATCTGCCCGTCCCTTGTGGCCAGCAGCCCTTCGCCAACCGTGGAATTTTCCCATCTCGATGCCCAGGGGCAGGCCCACATGGTCTCCGTGGTGGAGCGTCCAGCCACCCACCGTCAAGCCCTGGCGGAGGGGTGGATTCGCATGGATCCTCAGGTGCTGCAACGGATTACAGTGGCCGAGATGCCCAAGGGGGACGTGTTGGCCGTGGCCCGCATTGCCGCCATCCAGGCCGCCAAACGCACCTGGGAGTTGATCCCCCTCTGCCATCCCTTGCCCATCCACGGGGTGGAGGTGCAAATCAGTCCCATGGCCCACCGGCCTGCCCTGCGGGTGCAAGCCTCCGTCCACACCCATGCCCGGACGGGGGTGGAAATGGAAGCCCTGACCGCTGTGCAGGTGGGTCTGCTGGCCATCTACGACATGGCCAAGGCCCTGGATCCCGCCATGGAGATCGGCGGCGTGCGCCTGCTCGCCAAACAGGGGGGCCGCCATGGGGATTGGCGCTATCCTGAGGCCACAGTTGGCTGACGTTTCCTGGACCACATGCCATTCTCCCTTGACCGGGTGGTGCCCTGGGGGCGGACAGCCGAGGAGTATCAAGCTATGTTCAGCCTGTCGGCAGTGGACCAACGCCAACGTATTTTGGACTGTGGTGGCGGGCCGGCAAGCTTCAATGGGGAGTTGACTGCTGCGGGGGGAAACGTGATCTTCATTGATCCGCTCTATGCTCTTTCTGGGAGAGAAATTGAGCAGAAAATTGAGGAGACCTTTACGGTGGTGATGACAGAGGTCTCCCGTCATCGGAACAGCTTTGTTTGGACGCATGTGCCCTCCGTTGCGGAACTAGGGCAGAGGCGTATGGGGGCGATGCGGCGGTTTCTCAGCGACTATCCTGCAGGCATGAACGAGGGACGCTATATCAGCGCGTCTCTTCCAGAGTTGCCATTTGCCGATGGCAGCTTTGACCTGGCCCTATCCTCACACTTTCTCTTCCTCTACAGCGAACAGTTCGATTTGGCTTTCCACCTGGAAGCCTTGGGCGAGATGCTGCGGGTCGCCAGCGAAGTTCGTGTTTTTCCGCTCCTGCACAGATGGACGGCACACCATCAAACCACCTGCCGCTGGTAGTTGAGGCAATGGCTGTCCAGGGCATCAAGACCATAGTTCGGTGTGTTCCCTACGAGTTTCAGCGGGGCGGCAGGCAGATGCTGTGCTTGCTGCAAGATTAGTGGTGATTAGCCACAGACCAGGTTATTTTCACCACACTGGCTTGTCGCGTCTGAATCCCGTGGATGGCCAGCACGACTGGAGCCAGGATGATTGCACTCTTCCTGCTCCCCCATCTCGGTCAGGCCAGGTCTTTAGCAAGACAGATGGGGATTCAGGAGGGAGGGAGAAGAAGAAGCGTGCCAAGCCAGACTTCCACAGAGTATCGGACTTGCTTTGGCAAACTCCCCAGCTATGGCCGGTGTGTGAGCCTGAAGCCTGGGCTGCTGCTTGCCCTTTTGCCTCCTGCTTCACTATTTCCGTGGGGAGGAAACCGGCATCTACGTTTGCCGACAGCACCAAGCTGTCGGTCTGTCATAACACAGGGATCAACTGCAACCGGGTCTTCCAAGGACTGTCAAAACGAGGTTGCAGCACCATGGGCTGGTTCTTTGGCCATCTGCTCCACTTCCCCACCAACGATAAGGGGCAACTCTATGAGACAGTGGCGGCACAATGACTTCAAACGGCATTGCCCCTGCTGACCATGCACCTCACCCCCCAGGAGAAGGACAAGCTGATCACCGTCACTGCGGCGCTATTGGCGGAGCGTCGTCTCAAGCGTGGTCTACGGCTGAACCACCCCGAAGCTGTGGCATGGCTCAGCTTCTGCATCCTGGAGGCGGCCCGGGACGGCAAAACCGTGTCCACGGTCATGGAGGAGGGCGCCACGTGGCTGGGGCGGCACCAGGTGATGGAAGGGGTGGCAGAGTTGATCAAGGAGGTGCAAATGGAAGCCACCTTTCCCGACGGCACCAAGCTGGTGACCCTCCATGAGCCCATCCGCTGAGCCGCACCACAGCCGCCCCCAGAGCACCCTGCCCATGCCTGCCATGATTCCCGGAGAACTGCTGCCGGAACCCGGCGCCATCCTGCTCAACGCAGACCGGCCCACCCACCAGGTGCGGGTGGCCAACCCAGGGGACCGCCCCATTCAGGTGGGCTCCCACTTCCACTTTTACGAGGTAAACAGCGTGCTGAAGTTTGACCGGGGACCCTGCCGTGGCATGCGCCTGGATCTTCCGGCAGGGACCGCCATGCGCTTTGAACCGGGCGACGAGCGGCTGGTGCGGCTGATTCCCGTAGGGGGTCGGCGCTGCGTCATGGGCTTCAACGGCCGCATCAACGGTTGCCTCGATTAGGAGCTTGCAGCCCCCTTGTTGGGGGTGTCAGAAGAGGAGGGAGAAGTTGATTCCGAGGGAGTGGTCTACGGGGGTGTCCGGTGTGGAGCGTTGCTGCCGTTGGCCTTCGAGGGAGAGTTCCCAGTCTTCAGCAGTGTGACCAGGCTGGGGAGCATAGGGCCTCAAAGCCCAGAGGAGACGGTAGGAGGTGGTGTCTGAAGCCAGCGCCAGGCCGATGCCAGGGGTCATGGTGAGGCGGTCACCGAAGACGGGGAGACCGTAGGCCAGGGTGGCTTCAAAGTGATGGGCGCCGTTGCGCTGGGG